>JBHIDQ010000053.1:0-10041 GCA_046760155.1 Dehalococcoidales bacterium
CCTTCGGGTTTGCTGAATCTCTTATAGATGCTGCGGTTAAACCTGACCCCCACCTTACTCTCAATAACTGCGTAAAGATGCCCATCCAGATAGGATGCCTCTCTCCCCAGGACACTAACATTTCATAGACCGTGGAATTAAAAACCTCGTCGTCTTTACGGTTCTTCTCCCTGGCCTCCTTTATTCTATCAAGAACGTACTTTCTCCTTGAAAGCCTTGACCGGTCTCTTTCTTCTTCCCTGGTCAGCGGCCGGTCCAAGTTAGACAGCTTATTTATGCCATGAGAGACTTCTTTCAATGCCCGGTTCAATTCTTCATCAGTCATTAACAATCTCACCTTCCGCAACAGTGTTTGTATTTCTTGCCGCTACCGCAGGGGCAGGGCTCATTGCGCCCTATCTTCCTGCCGCCAACTCTCGGCCGCTGCTTACTGCCGCCACCGGTACGACCAGCCAACTGAGCCATTGGCGATGGTGGCTGTGCCGGAGCTTCCTTTTTGACAATGCTCACATGATATATGGTATGAACTACATCATGCTGAATCGTATCGAGTAACGTTTGAAACTGCTGGTACCCTTCACGCTTGTAGGCATCAACCGCCCGCGTCTGGCGTAACGTCTGCCATCCTGCCTGAAGGCGCATATTCTCCATTGCCGTCAGGTGCTCCACCCACAGGTTGTCCATAATGCGCAGCATCACCAGCCGCTCCAGTACTCGCATATTTTCGACACCGAGCGCCTTTTCCCGCTCTTCATAAAGAGCCTCAGCCAGCTCAATCAGCTTGCCTTCAATCTGCCTCGGCTTCATCTCGAAAAAGTCATCAGTTTTTAATGTTGGCGGTAAGGGGAAAATGGTGGAAATATCCGCCATTAATCCGTCTATGTCCCAGCCAAGACCATGCTCATCAACAAGGTGGGCGGCAACCGTACTTTTTATCTCTTCTTTAACCATGGACAAAATGTTTGTCTTGAGGTCGGTGCCACTTAGTATCTTCTTTCGCTCACTATAGATAAGCTCACGGTGCTTATTCACCACATCGTCATACTCCACCAGATGTTTGCGCATATCAAAATGGTAGCCCTCAACCCTGACCTGGGCACTTTCAATGGAACGATTAACCAGTCTGTTCTCAATGGGGGTATCCTCATCCATGCCTGCCCAATCCATAATGCTTTTAATCCGGTCGCCGCCAAAGCGGCGGACGATGTCATCCTCCAGAGACACGTAAAATCGAGAGCTCCCCGGGTCGCCCTGTCGTCCTGACCTACCCCGGAGCTGGTTATCAACCCGCCTCGCCTCATGGCGTTCGGTGCCAACAATGTGAAGTCCACCAAGTTCAATTATCTTATCGTGTTTCTCCTGCCATTCCGCTTCATTCTGCCCGTCAAGACTTCCCCCCAGCACAATGTCAACCCCACGCCCCGCCATATTGGTGGCGACCGTCACCGCCCCTGGCTCCCCCGCCCGAGCAATGATACCCGCCTCTTTCTCATGATACTTGGCATTGAGCACCTGGTGGGGAATGCCCCTCCGCTTTAAGAGGTCGCTCAGGTACTCCGACTTTTCAATCGATACGGTGCCAATCAGCACGGGACGACCTTCTTGGTAAAGCTGCTCAATCTCACGCGCCACGGCGCGGAATTTTGCCTTCTCATCTTTGTAAATCTGGTCGGGAAAGTCCTCACGAATCATCGGTTTATGAGTGGGAATAACCACCACCTCAAGCCCATATATTTTATGAAACTCCTCCGCCTCAGTAGCGGCAGTGCCGGTCATTCCGGCTAATTTCTGGTACATACGGAAGTAGTTCTGAATGGTAATGGTGGCAAAGGTCATTGTCTCCCGCTGCACCTTGACATGCTCTTTGGCTTCGATTGCCTGATGCAGCCCCTCGGAGTAACGACGACCAAACATTAACCGGCCAGTGAACTCATCAACAATGATAACCTGACCGTCCTTGACCACATAGTCGCGGTCTCGCTTGAACAGCACGTGGGCTTTCAGGGCACTTTCCAGATAGCGAGTCAGGGCATAGTTTGCCGGGTCATAGAGATTGGGGGATTTTAATAATCCTTCCCTTCTCAGCATCCCCTCCAGGTTACTGATACCGGCATCGGTCAGGTTTACATTCCGTTCCTTTTCATCAACGACATAATCCACACCTAGTCGCAGGCGAGGAACAAGCCGAGCAAATACCTGATATATCTGCCCCGACTCCTCCGCCGGACCACTGATAATAAGTGGAGTGCGGGCTTCATCAATCAGGAGATTATCCACCTCATCAACGATGGCGTAGTTTAAGACACGCTGCACACACTGAGAAAGGTCAACCACCATATTATCTCGCAAGTAGTCAAAACCGAATTCACTGCTGGTGCCGTAGATAATATCAGCTTCATAAGCTTCCTTTCGGGAAATGGGACGAAAATGACGCCACCGGCTATCCCCCGAGTCATAGTCAGGGTCATAAAGTCGGGATGGTTGATGCTCATCCGGGGTCTGTTGCGGATAGATGCTGGCAACACTTACCCCCAGCGCATGGTAAATCGGCCCCATCCAATAGGGGTCTCGCCGGGCTAAATAATCATTAACCGTAACCAGGTGGCATCCCTGACCGGTGAGTGAGTTCAGGTAGAGAGGGAGGGTAGCCACCAGAGTTTTACCCTCGCCGGTCTTCATTTCGGCAATTCTGCCCTGGTGAAGAACAACACCCCCCATCAACTGGACATCAAAGTGGCGCTGACCGATAGTCCGTTTGGCGGCTTCACGCACGGCGGTAAAAGCCTCCGGTAAGAGCTCATCAAGTGAACTGCCCGCCTTAAGGCTACCCTTAAACTCGTCTGTTTTGGCTCGCAGTTCAGCGTCATTAAGCTTCTCAAACTCAGGCTCAAGCGCGTTTATGCGGTCTACTATCGGCTGGAGACGTTTCAGCTCTTTCTCGTTAGAATCAATGAGTCCGCTCAGCCATTTAAGCATTATCTTCCCCCTCAATCAGCTTTCTGGCTTTCACGGCCACTTCCTCCCAGACCATAATCTTGACCTCTCCCATGCCGTCGACGGCAAAGACGTGCACCGAAGGTGCGGCATTTGATTTCAGAAAACAGGGTATGCCATGACTCTCCAGTAATCCTTTTACAATCCGAGCCTCTGCTTCACCTGAAGCCCGATATATCTCCACCATTGTCTTACCTTTATTCATATTGATTTATTCAAACATAGCTCCTATCGATAGTCCAGTATGAATGCGGTGGATAGCTTCCCCCAGCAATGGTGCTATCGACAGAACGGTAATTTTGTCCAATTTCTTATCATCTTTAACCGGAACCGTGTTCGTAACTACCACCTCTTTCACCGGACACGAGGCTATTTTCTGGATAGCAGAGCCGGAGAAAATCGGGTGGCTGCAACAGGCATATACTTCACTCACTCCCTGTTCTTTTAGCGTAGAGACAACATTCACCAGCGAGCCAGCCGTGTCTATCTCGTCGTCCAGAGTAAGCGCTACTCTACCCTCCACCTCACCGATGACATTTAGCGTCTCAGCCTGGTCAACATTACCCACTCGCCTTTTTTCCATAATCGCCAGCGGAGCGTTAAGCTTCTCCGCCAGGTCACGTGCCCGCTTGGTGATGCCGATATCAGTGGCCACTACCACCAAGTCATCAAAGGTTTTTTCGGCAAAATAATTAGCCAATAAATTAAGCGCGGTCAGCTCGTCCACCGGTATGCTAAAGAAACCCTGAATCTGCGCGGCATGCAAATCTACCGTCAGCAGTCGATTAGCCCCAGCTACCGTAAGCAGGTCAGCAATGAGTCTGGCGGTGATCGGCACCCGGGGCTGGTCTTTCTTGTCAGTGCGCCCATAGCCATAATAAGGGATGACAGCCGTAATCCGACCGGCTGATGCCCTCTTCAGAGCGTCAAGCATAATGAGTAGCTCAACCAGATTAGTATTGACCGGGGAACAGAGAGGCTGAATGACAAAAGTATCCCGCTGGCGTACATTTTCCAGAATACGAATAAAAATGTTCTCATTACTGAATTGAAAGGCCTCGCTCTTACCCAAGGGTATACTTAAGTATTCAACCACTGCCTGAGCTAGAGCCGGGTGAGCATTACCAGTGAACACCTTTAATTCATCCATTGGCGATTATCTCCTTTAAAGATAAACTTTTGATTCAATATAGATTATAGCACTATTAGCAGCTAACCTCACCCTCTAGCTGCCGAGTTTCTCGGTCAGAATTCTCTCAACACCGAGAACCATGAAAACTTGACAATTTACACCCGTCTCTTTATAATAAAAGAAACACTGATTTTCCCCCGCCGAAAATTTGACACTTAAGTCTATTTCTGTATATAAAGTACAAAGAGCAATCCCCAAGAACTTGAAGCCATTTATTACTGAAGCTCAGCCTCAATCCTTAATAGGCTACCAAGAAAATCAAAGGTTTTTCTGGATGCTTTAGAGTTTGGTTCCCGTATGTCAAAGTATATCTTTGTTACTGGTGGTGTGGTTAGTTCCGTTGGCAAGGGGGTAACTGTCGCTTCTATGGGCACAATTCTGAAAAGTCGTAAAATCAGTGTTTCGGCTCAGAAGCTAGACCCCTATCTGAATGTTGACCCGGGCACAATGTCTCCTTACCAGCATGGGGAGGTGTTCGTTACCCAGGATGGCGCCGAAACTGACCTTGATTTAGGCAATTACGAGCGCTTCATCAATACTGACCTTACCGCTGATTCCAATGTTACCTCGGGGCAAATCTATACTGCCGTAATTGCCAAGGAGAGACGGGGCGATTTCCTTGGTGGCACGATTCAAGTGGTACCCCATGTTACCACTGAAATAAAGGAGCGTTTCAAACGATTAGCCCAGAAATCTCAGGCTGATGTGATTCTTATCGAGGTGGGGGGCACGGTGGGTGATATTGAGGGACAGCCTTTTCTTGAAGCCATCAGACAGATGAGAAATGATGTTGGGAGAGACAACGTGCTCTATGTTCACGTCACCTTACTCCCCTATCTCAACTCAACTCAGGAATTAAAGACCAAGCCTACCCAGCATAGCGTAAATGAGCTACGCCGAATTGGTATTCAGCCTGATATCATTATTTGCCGCAGTGACTTTCCTATTCCGGATAGTATTAGGGACAAAATATCTCTGTTCTGTGATGTGGAGCGGCAAGCCGTCATTCCCTTACCTACCGTGCCTACCATCTACGAGATACCTTTAATTCTGGAAGAAGCGCGATTAGGGCAACTAATTGTAAACAAGCTTGGTCTTAAGGCACATCGGTCAGACCTAAGCCAATGGCGGGAACTAGTGGAACGCCTCAAAACACCCTATGAGCCAGTTAATATTGCCCTGGTTGGCAAATATGTTGAATTAACCGACTCCTACTTCTCAGTTCGTGAGGCACTGCGTCACGCGGCTCTCCATCACAATCGAGACCTTAATCTGTTCTGGGTTCACTCTGAAGACCTGGAAAAAGACGGCAGCGATGCTTTACTACGCACCGCTCAGGGTATTATTGTTCCTGGCGGCTTTGGCATTAGGGGCATCGAAGGCATGGTCAAAGCAGCCACCTACGCTCGAACCAATGAAATTCCTTATCTGGGATTGTGCTTAGGGATGCAGGTCATGGTCATTGAGTTTGCCCGCTATGCTTTAAGCTCACCTGAGCCAAACTCCACCGAGTTTGACCCCGACACCCCTTATCCAGTTATTGACCTCCTCCCCGAACAAAAGAATCTAAAGAATATGGGGGGCACTATGCGCCTCGGTAATTACCCCTGTCAACTGCTCCCCGATAGCCGTGCCGCTCGAGCTTATGCGCAGAGTCTGGTTTACGAACGCCACCGACACCGCTTTGAATTCAACAATCAATTTCGCACTCCGCTAAATGAGGCTGGCATGATTTACAGTGGGCTATCCCCGGACAATAAATTGGTTGAAATCTGCGAGTTGGCCAACCACCCCTGGATGGTAAGTTGCCAATTCCATCCTGAATTTGGCTCTCGTCCTAACTGTCCCCACCCTCTGTTCCGTGATTTCATCGGCGTGGCGAAAGATGTACTACGCGAAGGGGCTCAACCTCCGTTACCCCTTTCGCCTGAAAGTGAGGAGTAAATGCGCATCTTTTTGGATACCGCCAATATTGACCAAATTAGACAGGCTGCTAAACTGGGCATTATCAGCGGCGTTACCACCAACCCCAGCCTGGTATCTAAGGAGGCAACGGCTGACTACGAAACGGTGACTAAAACTATTTGCTCTATAGTCAGCGGTTCGGTTTCTGTTGAAGTGCTCGCCGAAGATGCTGAAGCAATGATTAAAGAAGCTCGAATCAAGGCCTCCTGGGCACCCAATGTCACCATTAAAATACCGGCTACTGCTGCCGGGCTTGAGGCAATATCAGCCTTGAGTAAGGAAAATATCGAAATAAACATGACCCTTTGTTTCTCATTGAATCAGGCACTTCTCGGTGCACTGGCTGGTGCCGCCTACGTCAGCCCCTTTGTCGGCCGATTGGATGATATTGGTCACGATGGTATGCAGCTAGTAAAAGATATTGTCGATGTCTTTAAGCACTACCAGATATCCACTCAGGTGATTGCGGCTAGCATTCGTCATCCTTTACATTGTGTTATTGCCGCCAAGGCAGGAGCGCATATTGCCACTGTTCCCTATAATGTACTAATGCAGATGATAAACCACCCGCTTACTGATGTTGGTATTAGTCGTTTCCTTGCCGACTGGCGAAAAGTTTCACAGCAATGAAACTAAAAATTCTCCCTTCTGAATGAAGAGAGGAACTCGGGGGTGAGGTGATACCATGAACATTGATGAACTAGAAAGCAAAAATAGAGAAGAGTTAGTTGCTCTGGCCAAGGAAAAGGGCATTTCTAGCCATGATGGCCTTGATAAGCAAGACCTTATTATGCTCTTGCTCCGGTCAGACATCGAGCAAGAGGGTCACACCTTCTGTCACGGCATCCTGGATATTATGGCTGATGGTTACGGCTTCCTCAGACAGGATACCCTGTTGCCCAACCACAGTGATGTCTATATTTCTCCATCCCAGATCCGCCGCTTTGGTCTGCGCAATGGAGACATGATTACCGGGCAGGGCAGGCCACCGAAAAGTAATGAGAAATACTACAGTCTGCTCCAGATAGTCGCCATTAACAATACCAACCCAGAACTAACCAAAGACCGACCTCACTTTGGCTCACTCACCGCTACCTTCCCTGACAAATTAATTAACCTAGAAACAGGGGACTTAACTACTCGTCTGCTCAACCTAATTGCTCCCATCGGTCGTGGACAACGAGGCTTAATCGTGTCACCGCCCAAGGCCGGCAAGACAATGCTGCTCAAATCCATCGCCAATGCCACCGCTGCTCACTATGATGATGTTCACTTGCTCGTATGCCTTATTGGTGAGCGACCGGAGGAGGTTACTGATATGAAGCGTTCGGTCAAAGGAGAGGTGATCGGTGCCACTTTTGACGAGATGGTGGAAAACCAGACCCGTGTCGCTGAGTTAGCCTTAGAGAGAGCCAAGCGAATCGTCGAAAGTGGTAAAGATGTCCTCATCCTCCTTGACGGCATTACCCGCCTTACTCGAGCCTATAACCTGGCGATGCCCTCCAGCGGCCGCACTTTATCTGGTGGTATTGACCCCGTTGCCCTCCATCCCGCCAAACGGTTTTTTGGCGCTGCCCGTAACACGGCAGAGGGTGGCAGCTTAACAATCATTGCCACCTGTCTAGTTGACACTGGCAGCCGCATGGATGACCTAATTTATGAGGAGTTCAAAGGAACCGGCAATATGGAGCTTCACCTCGACCGTCGATTATCGGAACGCCGCATCTTCCCAGCTATAGATATTCAGCGCAGTGGCACCAGACGCGAAGAGTTGTTAATCGATGAAGAGAGCTTAAAGCAAGTATGGCTGCTGAGACGCATGGTGGCCATGATTGCCTCTGACTCTAACAACTTTGTTGAAGCTACGGAGAGAATCCTGGACCGCCTACGCAAGACCAAAACCAACGCCGAGTTCCTGGCTAACCTGAATAAGGAGATGTAAATTTGCCCAGCAATGCCCAGAGAATCTCCCGCCCATCAGGTGAACCTTCCTCTCTGCCTGATTAAGGATAATGCCATAGTATGAACCAGCAAACGGATAAAAAGCCAGAAGCTAAAGAAAACAGACTCTCCCCGGGACTTCTGGCTGGCATAATACTAATAGTCTTATTCTTCGGCATTTCACTATTTCTTCGAGTTTATCTCCCTTATGAGCAAGTATTCACTGGTGAGTGGATAAAGTTTACCAGTGTCGACGCCTATTTCCATATGTATTTGGTAGACAACATAGTCCACAATTTTCCCCAGCTCACTGAGTTTGCCCCTTATTTACACTACCCTTTCGGCATCAAAATAGATAATATCCATTTTTATAACTGGCTACTGGCTGGTATTATCTGGGTGATTGGTTTAGGTTCACCAACCGAGCATACTATTGATACGGTCGCGGTGTATTTCCCAGCGGTTCTGGCAGCCCTGACGGTCATCCCGGTTTATTTCATCGGTAAAGAGCTATTCAATCGCTGGACTGGTGTGTTCGCGGCTGGCTTAATCGCAATACTGCCCGGTGAATATATGGGACGCTCAATACTGGGCTTCACTGACCACCATGTTGCCGAGACATTATTTACTGCCACTACTATGCTGTTCCTGATTCTGGCGATCAAAACTTCTCGAGAAAGAGGATTAACTTTTAACCATCTCCAGAGCTGGGACTGGGTGACAATCCGTAAACCAATAATTTATAGCTTACTGGCTGGTCTTTTTTTAGGAATCTACCTTATCACCTGGATTGGGGCGCTGCTCTTTGTCTTCATCATTGCGGTCTATTTCTTTATCCAGTTCATAATTGACCACCTAAGGCGTCAATCAACTGACTATCTGGTCCCCGTTGGTGTTATCCTTTTCCTTTCTACGTTGATAATATATTTGCTATTTTCGCGCAGTACGCTTTCCTGGGTGTCTTTGGTCATCGCTCTACTTATTCCGATAGTTCTGAACATCGCCTCCCGACTAATGAAAAGTAAGAAAATTAGACCCGCCTATTATCCACTAGTAGTGGTTGGGCTGGGGGCGGTGGGGGTTGTCATCTTTTTTGCTATTGCACCTTCCTTCTCCCAGATGGTACTTAGTAGGTTCGACATCTTCACCTGGAGCGGTACCCGCACCATACTCGAAATGCAGCCACTACTTTCACCACGAGGTGAATTCACTTTTCAGCTCGCCTGGGGTAATTTCACCACCGGTTTTTTCCTCAGCTTTATCTCCTTAGGCATTTTGTTCTATCTAATTATGAAACATGGTAATGCCGAGAAGAGCCTTCTGGTAGTGTGGTGTCTGGTAATACTGCTGGCCACACTGGGGCAGCGCCGCTTCGCCTACTACTTTGCCGTTAATGTGGCACTGCTCACCGGTTATCTATTATGGCTATTCGTCAAGCTCAATAATGAGAACCAGCCTCATGCCAGATACTTGAACATAGTTCTTTCTACAGCCCTGATTTTCTTCTTGGTCTTCTTTTCTAAACTTCATCCCTTACTGGTCGCTTTTAGTGTAGCTCTGCTAATCGTCTACATCTTATGGCAACTATTGCGCGTTATCGGACCCTGGTTATTAGAAACACCAAAGACAGCGGCACGTGAAAAAGCCAAGCCCAAAAAGATCCCGCAGGCAGGCTTCCATCTCACTACTAGACACGTAAATGTGGCCTTAGCCGTGGTCATTATATTGTTCCTCGTCTTCTACTTTAATATCCCACATTCAGTAGCTACTGCCTCTCAAACACACTTTTCTCCGAGTAATGCCTGGCTGAACTCTCTAACTTGGTTAAAGGAAAATACCCCTGAGCCTTTTGGTGACCCCGATGCCTATTACCAGCTCTACGAGCCACCACCGTTAGGAGAAAAATATAAATACCCTGAAACCGCCTATGGGGTAATGTCCTGGGTTGA
>JBHIDQ010000054.1:0-10040 GCA_046760155.1 Dehalococcoidales bacterium
ACCCGCATTTCCGGCTTAATCGCCGCCACCATGGCGAGGAAAAGTTCCTCGAGCAAACTGAGGATGTCCTCCTCGTCAATAAAGCTCATCTCCAGGTCAAGCTGGGTGAACTCAGGCTGGCGGTCAGCACGGGTATCTTCGTCACGAAAACAGCGAGCGATTTGATAATATTTCTCGATGCCGGCAACCATCAATAGCTGCTTGAGCTGCTGGGGAGATTGCGGTAAAGCGTAGAACTTGCCGGAATGGAGGCGACTCGGCACCAGATAATCGCGAGCACCCTCCGGGGTACTCTTAATCAGGATAGGAGTCTCGACCTCGATAAATCCATCAGCATCAAGAAAATCACGGATGAATTTCACTATTTGATGGCGAAGAAGGATATTCTCTTTCATCTGAGGTCGACGCAGGTCAAGATAGCGATAGCGCAGGCGAAGGTTCTCCTCGATTTCAACGTCCTCATTGATATAAAAAGGTGGCGTCCGGGCTGGATTCAGTATCTCGGCATCCCGGGCAACAACCTCAACATCTCCGGTGGGTAATTTAGGGTTCTCCGTTCCCGGTGGACGGAGGGCAACCTCACCGCCAACCCTGACCACATACTCGTTGCGCATCTTATCCGCCACCCGGTGACAGGTTTTTGATATTTCCGGGTTGAAGGCGACCTGAACCACGCCCTCTCTATCACGCAGGTCAATAAAGATCAATCCCCCATGGTCACGGCGACGGTCGACCCAGCCCGCCAGAGTTACCTGAGCACCGACATGTTCTTTCCGCAGTTCACCACAGTGATGACTTTTGAGCAAAATTATCCCCCTCGGTAAGGTATCATATTTATAAGACAGACTTTACTGCCGCCACAATCTGCTCTTCCTGGGGTAGCACCATCTTCTCAAGATTACGATTTACCGGAATGATGACATCGGGAGTAGCGACGCGCTGGATGGGAGCATCCAGATGGTCAAAAGCCTGTTCCTGGACAAGGGCGACAATTTCCGCCCCAACACCGCATCTTTTCACCGCCTGATGCGCCACCACCAGTCTTCCCGTCTTCTTAACCGAAGCAACGATAGTCTCAATATCCAGTGGCCAGAGACTGCGGGGGTCGATCACCTCTACTTCAATTTCGTCATTGGCTAGCGTTTGAGCGGCATCCAATGCCTTAGGCACCAGCGTTCCCCAAACAACAACCGTCGCATCGGTCCCTTCTCGCTTTATATCGGCTTTCCCCAGAGGCACGACATAGTCTTTTGCCGGCACGGCACCACTGACGCTGAGCAAGGTGGCCGGTTCAATAAATATCACCGGGTTGGGGTCTCTAATCGCCGCCTTCAGCAGGCCCTTACCGTCATAGGGGTTTGACGGCATGACCACCTTCAGGCCGGGCACGTGAACCAGCCAAGCCTCAAAGCTCTGTGAGTGCTGGGCACCGAGGCCAAGTCCGCCTTCGGCGTTGGTCCTGATTACCATAGCCACCTCTGGTCTGCCAGCAGATAGATAGCGCATCTTGGCGACGTGGTTAACGATTTCATCCATACAAATTGCCATCCAGTCGATACGCATGATTTCGACAATGGGACGCATGCCAATTAAAGCGGCACCCAAACCGAAGCCAACGATGGCCGTTTCCGATATGGGGGTATCCTTAATCCGCTCTTCGCCAAACTCCTGGTACAAGCCTCGGGTTGCCCCAAAGGCACCGCCAAATTTTCCCAAGTCCTCACCCATCAAGAAGACTCTCTCGTCGCGTACCATCTCCTCTTTTATCGCCTCGCTGACGGCCTCGCGATAGGTTATCTTGCGTTCCGCCACGTCATTTGCCTCCTTCCTCGGCATAGATACCTTGAAAAGCAGTCTCCAGACCGGGTTCAGGACTTTTCATGGCGAAATCCACGGCTTCATTGAATTCCTGCTGCGCTTCTGCCTCAATTTTGGCGGCTAGCTCATCGGTCAGGTAACCAAGTTCTTTCAGCTTCTGACCAAAAATCTTGACCGGGTCATGTTTTTCCGACCACTCCTCCAGCTCACCATCGGGTCGGTACTGGCAACCGGCAACGGTAGCCACACGCAGACTGTGCTCCGGTGATAAGCGATAGGTGACGCACTCAATCAAACTCGGACCTTCGCCTTTTCTGGCTCTTGCCACGGCGCTTTTCACCGCCTCATAGACGGCGATAACATCGGTACCATCCACTCTATATCCGGGCATGTCATAGGCGACGGCTCTGGCCGAGATATCGATGTTGGCGCATCCTTTGTGCAAGGGAAGGGTCATGGCATACTGATTATTGGTACAGAGGAACACGGTGGGCACTTTCCACAGGGCAGCCAGATTCAGCCCCTCGTGGAAGGTACCGCGGGTGCTGGCGCCGTCGCCGAAGAAGTCAAGGCAAACCTGATTAGTCTTTTTCATCTTAATCGCCAGGCCGATACCACCGGCAATAGTGATGCCACCACCCACGATGGCACTAGTACCGAGAAAATTACGGTCAAAGTCGGAAACGTGCATTGAGCCACCCTTGCCTCCGGTGCAACCGGTAGCCTTGCCGAAGACCTCAGCCAAAATTATCGGCATACTTGCTCCTCTAGCTAATACATGGCCATGGGCGCGGTGGGTAGACATGATGTAATCATTTTCAGCCAAGGCGCGACAAGCACCCACAGCTACCGCCTCTTCACCCATGGAAACGTGACCGGTACCGGCGATGTAGCCCTCATCGAAGTAGTGAGGGAGACTCGCCTCGAAGATCCGTATCGCCATCATGCGACGATACATTTCCAGGAGGTCTTCCTTGGTTAACGGCATCTTCTACTCCTCTGGTTGGTAAAAAATTAATCGGATTATTGCTCGGCGTCGATAGTAGCAAAACGGTAACGCCATCCTCTTGAAAGATACCATAATTCATCTAACTCGTCAAAGCAGGGCGCTCAGCAATGGGTTGTCTTTGCCAAAGACACCGAGTTTGCGCTAACGTTCCCAAAATATTAAGATTAAGTCTGATAAAGCAAACTTTGAGATAGTAATTTACTCAAGATAGAAAGTGCGGTCTATTGTTTAGCACCGGAAAACTGAAAGCGGTTCTTCATCCGTGGGGTGGTGGTATCACCGCTTTCTTTACTTACACCCACCTCAGCCATGACCTGTGCACCGGACTGCTGGTAGCCCTATTACCACTGATTAGAGAAAGCCTGGGACTGAGCTATCTACAATCCGGACTACTTCTTTCCGCCTACACCATTACCTCCGGTCTCTCCCAATTTCCCGGAGGGTGGCTTGGTGACCGGTTCCGACGAAATATAGTTATCGCCACCGGTCTGGGAGGCGTGGGCTTTATGGCTTTAGCGGTCGGGTTAAGCCCAGCCTATTACCCTATGTTATTTATTTTGGTTGTTATGGGAATCTTTGCCGGTGCTTATCATCCCTCCGCGGTATCAATGCTTTCGGGATACTTCGAAGCGACGAGAAGGGGCAAGGTAATCGCGCTTCACCAGGTAGGCGGCAGTATTGGCTTTGCCATTGGCCCGATTCTCGGCGGGCTTATCGCCGAGTTTCTGGGATGGCGCTACGCTTTCATTATGCTGAGTATTCCGGCACTGAGCACGATACCCTTAATCTTAAAGAAGTTCAAGCCACTGGAACCAGTATATAGCAGCAATGCAAGAAACGAGCCGTCCCAAAATGATGCCAGTCCAGCTCAACCGCGACACCAGGGCATCAGTATTTTTCAAGTCCTAAAGCCCATTGCCATCATTTTTGCCCTGGCGGTGATTATGCATCTTATCGCCGGTTCGGCGATGGCATTCATCCCAATATATCTAGTAGACAAGCATTACCTTGCCCCGGCCTATGCCGCCATGATGATGGGCATCGTTAGAGGCGGAGGCATCGCCGGTAGTCTGTTTGGCGGCTGGCTGTCAGACAAGTGGGGTAGAAAGAACGCCATATTTCTGTCACTGGTGGCTACCGGCCTAGTCTTATACCTGTTTACCCGGTTACCGTTTAATGCCGGACTGGTGGTAGTTTTAATTCTTTTCGGGATACTGATGTATATGAGGCAGACAACGGTGCAACCATTCCTGATGGATAGTGTTCCGGCCCAGCTGCGGGCAACAGTGTTTGGCATCTACTTCGGTCTGGGTCTGGAAGGACAGAGTCTGGTACAACCGGTTGCCGGGTACTTTATGGATATTTTCGGCATTGTGGCCGTATTTAACGGTATTGCTTTAACCTGTGTGGGGTTGTCGCTAGTGTCACTGCTCTTAGCCAAAAAGGCGTAGAATATCGCTACTCATGGGTTTTCTTGACGTAGACCTTGATTTCCTCACCTTCCTCCTCGAGCCCCAAATACTCATGTCCAGTGCTCTGGCACCAAGCCGGCATGTCCTGTTTTATCCCCTTGTCATCAGACAATACCTCTAGAACCTCGCCCGGCTTTAGCTCTTTAAATTTCTCCGCAGTCTTAACAATAGGCATCGGGCAGTAAAGCCCCATACAGTCCAAACTCTTGTCAGCTTTCATTTCTTCCTCCTGATTAGTGAAGTGTTGCTTAGATGAAAAGAGTCACCTTTGATGTGCGTGCCTCGCCCAGGAAAAAAGCGGCACCCGCCAAGCTATCAACGTCACTGCGGAAGGCATCCTCAGGCAGACCCATCACTCCACAGGTAGTAGTACAAGGTATAAGCTTTACCCCCATTTCTTTGGCCATGGTGATGAACTCTTCTACGGATGGCATATTAGTTTCTTTCATCAGCTTTTTCATCATCCAAGTACCCAAACCAAGCATATTAAATTTGGAAAGCTTTAGTCGCTTACTCCCGCCTCGATTGATAAAGTTCAGCATTTTCCTCATCAGACCTTTACTTGGGATTTTACCTTCATTCTTTTTGAGGATATTCAGTCCCCAGAAGGTAAAGTACATACTGACATCCATGCCCATGCTGGCGGCAGTGGTCGCCAGTATAAAGCCGGCTAAAGCCTTGTCCAGGTCTCCGCTGAACATAACTATGGTCATTTTCTCTTTCTTTTCTGCCATCGGCTCTATCTCCTTAAGCTTCCTCACCCTTAATCTCGGCGCCACAGTAAGGGCATATCTTTTTGTCTCGCGGTACCGGATTTCGGCACTTGGGACAGTAAAACACGGTTATGCCACAAGCCTGGCAATAGGCGCCGTCCGGTGCCATCATCTCCTCGTCACAGTAGGGACAGAAAAGGCGTGTCTTCTTTTCTTCTGGCTCTGCCATTACTTCTTCCTCCCTTTTTCCTTTTTACTCAGGTAATTTTTTATCGCTTTGTTCAGGGCCTGGGCGCCCAGATTGGAGCAGTGAAACTTATTCTTGGGTAATCCCTCTAATTCATCAGCCACTATCTGAGGAGTAATTTTCTTCGCTTCCTCCAGCGTCTTGCCCTTAGCCATTTCACTAACCATACTGGAAACGGCAATGGCTGCCCCACAGCCAAAAGTCTTGAACTTAACATCATCGACACGGTTATCTTTGACCTTAATGTAAAAGGTCATCATATCCCCGCAGACTGGATTACCTACCTCGCCAATACCATCCGGATTCTCAATCTCACCCACGTTGCGGGGATTCATGAAGTGTTCCATTACCTTTTCGCTATATACTGGCATATTACTTGCCTCCTTTGCCCGCTTTGGTAAATTTAGCGTAAAGGGGTGACATCTGCCGTAGACGGTCGACAATAGGCGGCATCACCTCCAGAACATAATCGACGTCCTCATCATTATTATCAATACCGAGAGTAAAGAGGATAGAGCCCTGCGCCAATTCATGCGGCAGTCCCATGGCAATGAGCACGTGGGAAGCTTTCAGCGCCCGTGAGGTACAGGCTGAGCCGCTAGTGACCGCCACCCCCTGGCTATTTAACAACATGAGCATGGATTCGCCCTCAATAAACTCGACACAGAAGCTGGCATTCCCGGGCAGGCGATGCTGGGGATGCCCGGTAATCACAACCCGGTCAATCTTGCCGGGTAACTCGGTGAGCAAACGGTCACGGAGCGGGGTGAGATGTTCAATTCGGGTGGTCAGGTTGATTCTGGTCAGCTCCGCCGCCTTACCCAAGCCAACAATGGCAGGAACGTTTTCCGTACCGGCTCGCCGTCCCCCCTCCTGTACACCACCATCAAGGAGCGGCAGGATACGCACCCCTTTTCTTACCCAGAGGGCACCGACTCCTTTCGGGCCATAAAACTGGTTTCCCGCCAAGCTCAAAGCATCTACGCCCAGCTTTTTCACGTCCACCGGTATGGTTCCCGCCGTAGCCACGGCGTCAGTGTGGAAAAGAATATCATTTTCCCGGGCTATTTGGGCAATCTCAGAGACTGGCTCTATAGTGCCCACCTCACCATTGGCATGCATAATTGAGACCAGTACCGTATCTTTCCTCAAGCTTTGGCGCACGTCTTCAGGGTCAACCACACCGTGTTTATCAACTGGAACCAGAGTCAACTCAAAACCCCATTTCTCTAAAGTCCGGGCGGAATGTAACACGGAGAAGTGCTCAATTGCGGAGACAACCACGTGCTTACCCTTAGCCTGCTGGGCCAATGCCAGACCTTTAATGGCGAAATTGTTGCTCTCAGTGCCGCTACCGGTAAAGATTATTTCCTCAGCATCAGCGCCAATTAGCTGCGCTACCTGGTCCCGCGCCTTATCCATGGCCTCCCTCGCGGCGTCTCCCCAGTCATGCAGACAGGACGGGTTACCAAATAACTCCCCGAGATAGGGCGACATCGCTTCTCTGACTTCAGGGAGGAGGGGGGTAGTCGCCGCATGGTCCAAATATACCTGTTTCATCTTAAACACTCATTACATTATGTCAAGTTATTTCAGTAATTCGGGTCATTTCCCTTTTGCTTTTTCCGGTAACTGCTTTTTCAGCGCCAGCAGAAGTTTCTGCTCGCCCCGAGCGTGCTTTTCAAACAAATTATAGGTATGGGTCATATAAACTCTTATCCCCCAGGCTTTACCGTGCCAGACAACATGATGTGTTTCCGCCACATATAATTCGCCAACATCTATTTTCAATTTGGCCAGTCGCTCCCTGAGTTCTCCGTGTTCAGCGAGCCAAGTACGCAAAGCAGAGACCTGAGTTTTGTCACCATACGTCTCCACGACGGGTAAAAGAGCGGTTTCTTCACGATTAAAGTGTGCCTCGATGCCCTGGGTGATTTTTTCTAGTGAGTTCTGCCATCTCTGTAACCCCTCTTGTGGATTAACCAACCTGCCGGGGATAAAGTCTTGCTGAGTTTTGTCCAATTCCCGCATGGCACCGGCATCATTGGCGACTTGTTCCAAATTCTGGAAGCCACGGGTGATTTGCCGATGCTCTTCAATAATCTTTTCCACTAGAGCCAGAACTTCGGTTACTTGCATAGTGTATTTCCTCACCAATATTACTCGAATAGAAAAAGTATAACATAAAGCTAACTGAAGCACCAACCTGACTCCCGATGGAATCAAGTGTCCGGAGGAAGGTCAGGTCTTCCTCAATTCTCTTTTCCTACTTTATAGTCAGTTTAGGCTACTAAACAGTCCTTGTATATGACATATATCACATACAACTATTGAGATACCCCTTATGATATGACCAAGAAATAAAAAGCGAGTATTTTACGCCTTCAAAGGAGGTAGCAAATGTGGCACTACGCCGATGGTATGGGCTGGTGGATGATTTTGGGTGGCGCCTGGATGTTCATCTTCTGGGGAGGACTCGTGGCGCTCATTATCTGGGGAATCATCAAGCTAAGCGGGCGAAATAGTTCTGCCTCAAAACGCGATCCTTTGGAGGTGGCTAAAGAGCGTTACGCCAAGGGAGATATATCCAGAGAAGAGTTTGAGCAACTCAAGAAAGACCTGTCCTAGCTTTTACGGTGAAAAAATAAATGAAAAAAGCTAGGAAAAAATTTGACAAAGATGATACTCTATGGTAGTATAGGGTATACATAAAGCTAATTTACTGTTTATTAGCTGATAAGGGAGGGTTAGTGAAATGTCTGCTGTGAATAGACAATATCGATACACCAAGGACAAGCCGTCTCTCCTGGCACGGGTGAAGAAAATTGAGGGTCAAGCCCGGGGTATTCAGCGCATGATGGAGGAGGACCGCTACTGCATCGACATTGTTCAGCAGTTGTCCGCCCTCTGCGCGGCGGCTGATGAGCTATCACTGCTCATCATGCAGAGTCACATCGAGGGGTGTGTTGTCGGCGCTATTCGTGAACAAAGTGGCGAGGGCCATATTAAAGAGCTGATGGAAACAATACGGAAGGCTATGAAGCGATAATGCAGACTAAATTCAGCAACGGTTTGGTATTAGCAGTCTCCATCCTTGTAGTGGTGGCTACGGTTGCCGGATGTGCCTCATCCACCACCGCTGATGAGGAATCGCGCATTAGCAAAGATGTTGCTTCTAATGAAAACAAGGTTATGGTCTTTCAATTACCAACCTGTAACTGCTGTGAAGACTATAAAGATTATCTGAGAGAACAAGGTTTTCAAGTGGAAACAACCTACACCGAAGATATGTCTTCCATAAGAAAGCAGTATCAAATCCCACCATCGATGGAAAGCTGTCATACGATGGTTATCGGAGATTACTTTGTTGAGGGGCATGTTCCAATCGAGGCAATAAAGAAAATGATTGAAGAAAAACCGGATATTGATGGCATTGCCTTAGCCGGGATGCCGGCAGGGTCACCAGGAATGGCTGGTGAACAGACAGAAGCGTTCAAAATCTATGCTTTAGTGGACGGCAAAACGTCAGAATTTATGGTCATAAATGAATAACAGAATGATTGGGGATTGCAAGACGGGTTCCGACGCACTTTTCAATTTAGGAAAAGAGGAATCAGGAAGAAAGCGGGTGATGTAAATGCTGAGATTCAAGAGTTGTCCAAGATGTAAAGGTGATGTACTGGTCGACCGGGACCACCACGGATGGTATGAGGAATGTCTCCAATGCGGTTACCAGCGTGATATGAGGAATATGGTCAAAGTTCAGCAGCGACGAACTCAAGAAGCAAAGAAGAAACAGCCCAGTAGGTCGATGTGATGTGTCATCTGATTTTACTTATGCCGCTACTGGGGATACCGATTTTCTGGCTGGCGCCACTTAATGTCGCCATACCAAGTTATTTAATTATCGTACTGGTATCAGTTTCACTGTACTGGCTGATAGCAAAGTCAATGAGACAGCCGATACAGGATGGTTTCCAGAGCCTAATCGGTACTGAGGCTGAGGTGGTAGCCAAGCTGGCAGCAGACCATTCGGCAAAATATCTAATCCGTTCACAAGGTGAACTATGGAGTGCTTACGCCACGGATGCCCTTGACATTGGAGAGTGGGTGAAGATAGTCGCGGTAAAGGGAATTGGCGTGGTTGTTGAACCAGCAAAGAGGTGAAGTAATTTAGAGATAATTAGGTAAGCGAGAGTTTCAAGGTTAACCACTTTGGTACAAAATTATATAAACTAAGAAGGAGAAAAACGGAATGAAGAAATTGCTACTAATAGGCTCGATGGTACTGGTTCTAGGACTTTTAATTGTCGGTTTTACCACCCCCATATTGGCTCATGGTCCTGAAGATGGTGACACGGCACCGGTAGATGAGGAGGCTTGGGAAGCCATGCACGAAGCCTGTGAGAATGGTGACTGGGAGGCAATGGCAGAAGCGGCTGAGGAGGTGCATGGAGAGGGTTTCGAGGACATACCCTGCCACAGCGAGGACAGCTACGGTTCCAATTGGTGGGGTGGCATGGGTGGCCATATGGGCAGAGGCATGATGGGCTGGTAATTAGATTACAATTTATGTAATAGTAGAATAAAGAAAAGACCAGAAACTGTGGCAAGGAGGTAAAAAGTGAAAATTGTGAGTTTGTGTCACTGCTGTGAAGCCTGTCCGGTAGTCAAAATAGATGAGGAGCATGTTGAGATAGGCGAGAAAGACAACCTCTGCATCTTAAGCAAGAGTGAATGGGAAGTTCTGAAGCAGAAGATACTAAATAAAGAAATCTAGC
>JBHIDQ010000055.1:0-9974 GCA_046760155.1 Dehalococcoidales bacterium
TTGGGTCGCCCCAAAGCTGATGTTTAATATTAAGGAGGAGAATTAATGACGCACAGTTTACATCGCCGTGGAACCGCCGAGAGCTTGAGCGAAGACTATGTTATGTTATGTCTACCAGCCATTGGTATCAACGACGATGACCATGACCCCAAATTAACCGAATTTTTGCGCATCGCACTACGCCATAACCCCGTCAATATAGGTGCCATATCCCTGGGGAATATGTATAGTCACCAATCAGAAGATGTCGTCAACGCCGCCCATGGCATTGTCCATGCCGTCTTCGTGAAGAAAGAGGCAGTGACCGAGGTCCTTAAGGAGCTTGAGGAAGCAGACCTGGGAATGTCAATGGTGGTGAGCGGCATTTTTGAGAACGTTGACCAGTGCCTTGAGAAAGCCGGGCTGAAGCACCACACGGCTAATTTCTCATTAGGCATATGGGGCAGGACCGAAAAACTACCCAGCGATGATATCCTTGAAGTTGCTACTATGTGTGGCCACGCCATGGTCTCTGCTAACCTGATCAAGACCATGGTAGACGAAATAAAAGCCGGAACCAAGACTCCAGAAGAGGCAGCCAAAGTTATGGCGCCACAATGCGCCTGTGGCATATTCAATCCTGCCCGTGCCGCTAAGTTATTGGCGGTCATGGCTAATCGGTAGTGTTATGTTGGCTTGAGGTAGTCCTTTGCCAAATAGGAAATTGCGGTAAAATCCCAAAAAGGAGGAGGTAGGCTTATAGTAAATAGAGGACGATAGCGCTAAAATAAAAGAAGTAATTCTAATTAAAAAGGAGGGATTTAATTGAAAATAACTGAAGATTGTATTGCTTGTGACCTTTGTATCCCTTACTGCCCGGTCAATGCCATTAGCATGGGTGACGACATTGCCCAAATTAACGAGGACGAGTGTGTCGAGTGTGGCGTCTGTTTCCGCTCGGGAGTCTGTCCCACGGACGCCATTCAAGAGACTCCTCTGGAATGGCCTCGTATCATCCGCAAAGTCCTGTCTGACCCCTTGGTTGAAAGTCCGGATACGCGTGTCCCGGGGCGGGGAACTGAGGAAGTGAAGACCAACGAGGTCTCCGGCCGAATTAAGCCGGGTTGGGCTGGCGTGGCTATTGAATTAGGGCGTCCCGGGGTTGGCACCCGCTTTACTGATGTGCAGAAGGTAACTATGGCCATGGCGGCAATTGGGGCTGTGTTTGAGCATGAAAACCCGGTGACCTTCTGGATAACTGACCAAAAGACCGGGAAACTGAGAGAGGACATCTTAAACGAAAAGTCACTGTCCGCCATTGTTGAGGTCGCCTTCCCGATTGACAAGCTAAAGGCAGCCATACAGAAGTTACAGGAAGTAGCCAAGCAATTGGACACGGTTTGCAGCGTGGTCACCGCCGTTAAGGTGTCACCAGATGGCTCGTTTGCCACCGACCCGATATTCAAAGAACTCGGCCTTACCCCTTACCCCAACAGCAAGAACAATGTTGGTCTAGGGCGACCGCTGTTCAAATTTGAGGAGGTATCATCATGACGCATTCGCTTCATCGACAGGGAACTAAAGAAAATCTAAGCCGTGACTTCCCACTGGTGGCAGTAATGGCTCATGGCTTCAATGAAAAGGGGGGTGGTCCCAAACTGGGCAAATTCCTCGAAATCTGCTGGAAGCATGGCCCGAGCAACTTGGGTGATATGAAACAGGGTAGCGTCTTCACCCATGATGCCGAGAAGATCTATAAAAATGTCTCGGATACCACCATTGTAGAATGCGTTTTTGATGACCTGAACAAGGTGGAAGCGGTGCTTCGCGAGTTAAAAGAGGCAGACCTGGGTGTACCGGTGGTGGTCAGTGGACTGACTGACACGGTGAGGCAGTGTTGCCAAAAAGTCGGCCTGGAAATCCACACCGTAGCGCAATCTCTGGGAGTTTGGGGGAATACTTCGCGCCTGCCCAGCAAAGAGGTCCTGGAGATTACTACCATGTGCGGGCATGCCATGGTGTCCTCCAATCTGGTAGAAATGATGATTGAGGATGTCAAGAAAGGGGCAATCACCCCCGAGAAGGCGGCGGAAAAATTAGCCAAGCCGTGTGAATGTGGGATATTCAATCCAACGCGTGCCTCGGAGCTACTGGCAAAAGCCGCCGGGAAGTAACACTGGACTGTAATTCGAAGCAACAAATTAACGAGACTTTCACCGCAATGATTACCGGCATTAGGCGGGGGAATTACCACCCCCGCCTTTTTAAATCCAGCAACGCAGCAGCGATAACCCCCCGCCTCAAGAAAGCTCGGCTTGTGTTGATACCTGCTTGACAGAGTCTTCGAACCTCACAATATAATAAATCCAGGAGTTTCAGCTTAGATGACAGAGACGGAAATTGAGCTTCCCTACGGAGAGCGTCTTTTAACGGCTCGGCTACCGACAAAGAACACCGCCTACATTCTGACCCGAGAGGAAGCCGAGGGCCTGACCAACGAATGGGAAGCCATCATTAATAGTCTGAGAACGCCGCTAAATTGTCCTCCCCTTCGCGATTGTGTCCAGCCAACCGATAAAGTTGTTGTCATCGTTACTGATAATACCAGGCCCTGTCCCGATGATAGGCTACTGCCCCCGATATTGGCCGAGCTGGAAGCCAAAGTACCACGTGAGAATATCACCATAATAGTCGCCCTCGGGTTACACCCGCCTCTGGATAAATCAGAGTTAGTCAAAAAGCTGGGCCAAAGCATAGTGACCAACTACAACGTGATAAATCATGACGTGAACCAGACAGTATACCTCGGCACCACTTCCAGAGGCACCCCGGTGGATATCAATACTAAGGTCATCGAGGCCGATTTTAGGCTAAGCACCGGCTTTATCGAGCCGCACTTTTTTGCCGGTTTCTCCGGTGGTCGAAAAAGCATCGCTCCCGGCGTATTTAGCGTCAGGTCAGCCTACCATAACCATGGCTATCAGATGATTGAGCACCCGCGCGCTCGGGCCGGGATTCTCAAGGGGAACCCAATCCATGAGGACTTGGTGGAACAGGCTAAGATGGCCAAACTTAATTTCATCGTTAACGTACTGCTCAACAAGCAGCGCGAAATTACCCATGTTGTCGCCGGGGATCCGGTAAAGGCGCACGAAAAAGGATGCCAGATAGAACGAGACGTTGCCGGAGTCAAAGCGGTGCGCAAGGTTGACATCAGCATTACCACCAATAGCGGAACGCCGCTGGACCTGGATTTATATCAGACCTGTAAAGGAATCGACACTGCCGCACAGATAACCCGCGATGGAGGCATCATCATCATCGCTTCAGCCTGTAGCGCCGGTATTGGTCCAGAGGCATTCCGGGAGTTGCACGCCTCGGTTAACTCCCCCAAGGAAGTCCTGCAAAAGATAAGACGGGAAGAGCCAATCGGTGTCCAATGGGAAAATCAAATCCTGGCCCGCACTCAGTTGAAGAACGACATTTATCTGCTGTCAAGCCTGGAAGATAGTGTGGTCAGAGAGATGATGATGACGCCAATCAGTACCCTAGAGGAAGGTTTGGCCAAAGCGTTTGCCGTCCTTGGAGATGACGCCGAAATCGCGGTAATCCCAGAAGGACCACTAGTTCTTCCCTTGCTAGAGAATTAAGCAGCTCTTTCCCTAGCCAATGTACACGCTCTCTGACTACCACGTTACCTTGACGCAATATGGGCGCTATGCTATTCTGAAATTGAGACACCAGCTTCCGGAAAGGAGTTACTATCATGAAAGAGTCCTTACATTCTTACATGAAAGTGGGCATCGTCCAAATCATGGCTTTCCCGGATATTAGCCCCCTTGATGGCATCAAGAAGATTGCCGAAGACGAATTCTTTGGTGCCATCGAGATTGCCTCCATCCCCGATGACATCAGAGAAGAGGTCGATAAGGTACTGCGGGCAAGTAAGTTAGTCGTTGGCTATGTCGGTCAAGCGGCGCTCCTCGGCCAGAAGCTCGACCTTAATAGCCCGGTTCCTCAGCAACGTGAAGCCGCCATATCTCAGATGAAATCGGGTGTGGATGAGGCTTACGCCTTTGGCGCCAAGCGACTGGCCGTTCTCAGTGGACCAGCACCAGCCCGGGACAGGTATGAGCCGGCAAAGGAACTTCTGGTTGATTCACTGAGTCAGCTATGTAGTTATGCCCAGAGCAAAGGTGACCTCGGTATCACCCTGGAAATCTTCGACCGGGAGTACGATAAAAAATGTCTCATCGGGCCCACCGAAGAAGGTGTGCAGGTCGCCAAAGAAGTGCGACGGCGTTACCCTAACTTTGGTTTAATGATTGACCTGAGTCACCTGCCCTTGTTGAAAGAGACGGCTGACCACGCCATAAAAACCGCCCAAGACTATTTGGTTCATATCCACATCGGCAACTGCGTACTGAAAGACAAAAACCACCCCGCCTACGGAGATAAACACCCACCATTTGGAATCGCCGCCGGTGAAAACGGTGTCGAGGAAGTGAGGCTGTTCTTGAAGGCCCTGATGGATATCGGGTATATTGGCGAGGGGAAACAGAACGTAGTCGCCTTTGAGGTTAAGCCGCTTAGTGGTGACAGCCCCGAAGTAGTGGTGGCTAATGCCAAGCGCACTCTTATGGAAGCGTGGGCCAGGCTGTAGTGGACTGGTAGCAAAACACCGCTTGGAGAACTTCAGCAAGGCTGACTATTCCCCTGAATGAGTTCAGTAGCGTGTAGGAATGAGGAAGAATAGAACTTGTTGACACAAAGCTTTATCAAAGAACTAACCGAGATAGTCGGGCGTGACAACGTCCTGTCTGCCCTGAAAGACCTGCTCGCCTATTCTTACGATGCCACCCCGAGACAAGAGATGCCAGAGGTCATTGTCTTTCCCCACAGCACCGCCGAAGTCTCCGCGATAATGAAGGCAGCTCATCGGGAAAAGATACCGGTCGTGCCCCGTGGTGCCGGTACCAATCTATCCGGTGGCACCATACCGATTAAAGGTGGCATTATCCTCGAAACTAGCCGCATGAATCGGATTCTTGACATTGACACCGCCAACCGAAGGGCGGTCGTGGAACCAGGGTTGGTCAATTTAGACCTGCAGAATGCTTTGGCACCGTTGGGTTTTTTCTATCCGCCTGACCCGGCCAGCCAGAAAAGTTCCACCTTGGGTGGCAATATCGGCGAAAATGCCGGCGGTCCACTTTGCCTCAGGTATGGCGTAACCTCAAAGTATGTTTGCGGCATGGAGGTTGTTTTAACTACCGGAGAGGTGGTTAACATTGGTGGTTATGTTGATGACCCTCCGGGCTACGATTTGAGAGGTTTGCTCATTGGCTCCGAGGGAACATTGGCTATTGCCACCAAGTTAATCTTACATATCATCCCCAAACCAGAAGCTTCACGGTTGATGCTGGCTGTCTTTGACACTCTGGAAGACGCCGGGCAAGCGGTTTCCGATATCATCAGTGCCGGCATCATTCCTGAGGCTCTGGAGCTATTAGACAAAATGATGTGCTGGGTCATTGAACAGAGTGTTAGCGCCGGCTACCCTACGGATGCTGCTGGACTACTGCTGATTATAGTTGCCGGTCTGGCTGATACTCTGGATAAACAGGTCAAAGAAATATCGGAGATATGCCAAAGAAATAAAGTGCGTGAGCTGCGCACTGCACAGACCAATGAGGAACGGGATGCCCTCTGGAAAGGTCGCCAAGGGGCTTTTGGCGCTGTCGCCAGAATCTGTCCCCCCTACTCCGTATGCGATGGCACCGTTCCCCGAGATAAATTAGCCCAGGCGCTGCACAAGGTGGGCGAGATTGCCGAAAAGTATCATGTCTTAATCGCCAATGTGGCTCACGCTGGCGATGGTAACCTCCATCCTTTAATCCTGTTTGATGCCAAAAAACCGGAGGAACGCGCCGCGGCCAAAAAAGCCGGTAATGAAGTCCTTGATGCCTGCATTGCCCTCGGTGGTACCATTACCGGGGAACACGGCATTGGCTTGGAAAAGCTGGATGCCATGCCCTATATGTTTGACTCAGCTGACTTAACCGCCATGCGCCAGGTAAAGACAGTCTTTGACCCCGATGATGTCTTAAACCCAGGGAAAATATTCCCCCCTGATGTAGACCAGCCTGTCCCAGTGAAAGAAGAGGCGTCTCGATAATGGAAAAGTCTATTCCTCAGGGACAAGAAGTCTTTTACCAGAAACTTACCGCCATAGTTGGTCCTGAGAATGTGCTGACGGATAATCAGGCAACTGCACCCTATGCGGTAGACGGGCTGACACCCGGTACCATTGTCTTTGCCGCCACCACTGAGCAGGTATCACAAATTATCCGCACCGCCAATGAGTTTCGGACGCCCATTATTCCCTGGGGTAGCGGCTCGAAACAGCCAATTGGCCCCTGCCTTTCGGCGGCTGATACCATTCTCTGCCTAAAGAATATGCATCAAATTGCCGAGCTTGACGCTAGTAATTTCACCGTTCAGGTACAGGCAGGCATGGTCAACGGTGAACTGCAAAGACAACTCGTCGAACATAAACTCTTCTTCCCTCTTGACCCGCTCTATCTGGAGACGTCAACCATTGGCGGGGAAATTGCCACCAATGCCACCGGGCCACTGCGGTTTATGTATGGGTCGGTTCGTGACCTAGTTTTGGGAGTCACCGTAGTCACCCCCACCGGAGATATCATCCACACCGGCGGCAAAACAATGAAAAACGTGGCTGGAATCGACTTGTGTAAGCTATACATCGGCTCGTGGGGTACCCTGGGAATTATCACCGAAGCCGTGCTACGCTTATTTCCACTGCCCGAGGTCGGTAAGACCCTCTGCCTGACCTTTGCTAATCATGAAGATGCCTTCCGCTTAGTCACCCAAATCCTGCATTCTGTCTTAACACCCAGCTCTATTGAACTGATCGACTGGATAGCCGGAGGCAGCCTAGAAGATGTTCATCGCTCACGCTTGGCGGAGGGTGAGGTGTTGCTCATGGTTAATATTGAGGGAGACAGCGAGGCGGTGGCGCGGCATGAGAAAGAAATCAGCACTTTAGCTAAGGCAAACAAGGTACGTCACCTTAATACCCTCGAAGGCGAAAAGGCAACCCATACCTGGAAGGCTTATCGTAGGGTACATCAATCGCTACTGAGTGCCGAGCCAACAACCATTCAGGGTAAGGCCTCAGTGCCCATTGGCAAGCTAGGCAACATGTTTCACGCCGTAAAGGAAATCGGCAGCCGCTACGATGTGGCAATAGGTATCAGGGCCCATGGTGGTAATGGCATCCTTTTCCCCTATGTTACCGCCAAAGATGATGACGCTGTTCGTATTATCAATGATTTGAGACAGGCTGCCATAGACCTGGGTGGTTACTTTATGGTTGAGACTGCCCCCCTTCGAGTCAGAAAAAGCGTTGCTGTCTTACCTCAGCGAAACGATTACACCTTGATGAAACAGTTGAAAACCGAGTTTGACCCGAACAATATTCTTAACCCGGGTCGGGTGGTAGGAGGTCTATACTGAGTATGCCAACCGTGGCTGAAGAAATTGCCGAGACTTTAGAAATGTGCAACAAGTGCGGACTTTGCCTCGCCGGCTGTCCCACTTACAAGGTTACCGGTGTGGAGTGGACAAACGCCAGAGGGCGTATTGCCCTGATTCGCAGTGCTTTGCTTGACCATCGCTTGGAACTTGACGAGTTGAAAGAGCCAATCGACAACTGCCTTACCTGCAATGGTTGTACTGAGCATTGTCCACCGGCAGTACCCACCGCGCAAATTATCTTCAAAGCCAGGGAAGAGCTGCTCAAGCAGCACGGAGATTCCTGGCGGCAACGGTTGCTTTTCCAGAAGTTACTGGCCAATCCGTCACTGATGCACCGGGCGACCCGACTCTTAAGATTGATTGATATCACTGGCTTGCGCACTGCCGCCAGAAAGACCGGCCTGACCAAATTAATCGGCGATGCCGGTAAAGCTGAAGTCATCGTGCCCAAAGTGCCCGCCAGTGAAGGGTTAGACGCCATCAAGCGCCTTACCCAGAAAATGGAAAACCCCAAGTATAAAGTAGCTTACTTTGTCGGCTGTTATGCCCCAAACCTTGCCCCGGAGAGAGCCGCCGCTACGATACGAGTCTTGCACAAACACCGGGTTGAGGTCTCTGTCCCTGATTTTGTCTGCTGTGGACTTCCCGCCGCTGGTTATGGAGACACGCTCTCAGCCCGAAACTTAGCCCGCAGAAACGTTGACCTTGCCCACAACTTGAAGGTGGACGCGATTGTTACCCACTGTGCCAGCTGTAGCTCCTTCTTAAAGGATTATGCTAAACTTCTGGCTGATGACCCATCACGGTCGGAGAAGGCGAAAGACTTTGCTGGTAGGGTGAGGGATTTAAGCAAGTTCCTGACTGATATTGGACTGGTTACCGAGATGGGTACGCTCAAGAAGAAGGTCACCTATCATGACCCGTGCCATTTAGCTCACCACCAGAAAATAAAGGAGCCACCACGTACCATATTAAAGAGCATCCCCGGAGTGGAATTCGTTGAGCTGGGGGAGGCAGATATGTGTTGCGGTGCCGCCGGAAGCTATGCCTTTAAGAATTATGATTTATCCATGCAGGTACTGGCGCGGAAAATGAGCCATGTTGCCCAAACCGGTGCTGATATATTGGTAACCTGCTGCCCGGCGTGTGTCATGCAGCTTGCCTGTGGCGTCAGGCAGCAGAAGATGCCCCTGCCGGTTGCTGAGATTGTAGAATTACTCGACCAAGCCTATCAAACTGCCAAAGACACTCACTGAATAAACCCGGTCTAATCTATATGGAGTAGTGCTATGAAGATTGTCATTGCCCCTCAAGGTTTCAAGGGAAACCTGACTGCTCTTGAAGTAGCCCGAGCCATCGAGCAAGGAATTAAACGTGTCGTTCCCGGCGCCACCACCACGCTGAAACCAATGGCTGATGGTGGTGAGGGAACGGTGCAGGCTCTCGTCGATGCCACCGGTGGTGAAATAGTCATAACTGAGGTAACCGACCCACTGGGAGGACGAGTTAAAGCTCATTGGGGGATTCTCAGTGACAAGCTCACCGCGGTTATCGAGATGGCTTCCGCTTCTGGTCTCCCCTTGGTGCCACCTGAGAAGCGCAACCCATTGGTGACCACCACCTATGGCACTGGAGAGTTAATCCGTGCTGCGCTTGACCGTGGCTGCCGCAAGCTGATTATTGGTATTGGCGGGAGTGCCACCAATGACGGTGGTGCCGGTATGGCGCAAGCTCTGGGCGCCAGACTCTTGGATGCCAAGGGAGAAGAACTTCCCTTCGGCGGCGCCGCACTGGCTAGGCTGGAACACATCGACATTTCAAATCTAGACCCCCGACTAGCTGATTTTGACGTCACTTTAGCCTCTGATGTGAACAATCCCCTCTGCGGCCCACGGGGGGCATCAGCCATCTACGGACCTCAGAAGGGAGCCACTCCAGAGATGGTGAAGCAGCTTGATGCCGCACTGTCCCACTATGCCGATGTTATCCAAAAAGACTTGGCTATTGACTTTAGTGAAGTGCCTGGAGCGGGTGCCGCTGGTGGTCTGGGCATGGGGTTGATGGTCTTCCTCAAAGCCAAGATGATACCCGGCATAGATGTTGTCATCAAGGCAACCAACCTCGTTGCCGACTTAAAAGATGCCGACCTCGTTTTCACTGCCGAGGGCAGAATTGACTGCCAGTCGGCTATGGGTAAGGTACCGACCGGGGTGGCTCTCAAAGCCAAGGAGTTCGGTGCGCCGGTGATTGCCCTCGCCGGTGAGGTAGCCGATGATTGCCGGGTAGTCTTTGAGCAAGGAATTGATGCCGTCCTCAGTATCGCTCCGGGACCAATCAGCTTGGAGCAGTCCATGGCCGATGCTGAAAAATTAATCACCAACGCCGCCGAGTGTGCCATGAAGTTATTTATCTGTAAGCTAAAGGAATAAACT
>JBHIDQ010000056.1:0-9912 GCA_046760155.1 Dehalococcoidales bacterium
AACGGTAAGTTACCCTATTGTGTGACCGGCTGCCCGATGAAGGCTCTCTATATGGGTGACCTGAGCGAAGACATTGCCAGCAATGGAGTAGAGGTAGTTAGACTATCCAAGTTCCTTGATGAGAATAACGCCTTCCGCTATAAGGAGGAGCTGGGCACCCAGCCCCGGGTATGGTATCTGCCTGGCCACGGGCAGGACTTTGGTCGGAAGCCGGATGACCCACGTCCGTTTAAGCCAGCAATATGGTCCTGGGGGAAAGAGGACTACGAACGTCGCATTGGCCTATGGCCCTGGGGAGAGGAGACTAAATGAGGGCAAGAGTAGCTGAAGGTCGTTATGAGCGTTTGGAACGCACCGTGCTTAGTCCGCTAGCTCAAACCAGCACCGGTTATTATGCTTTTGTCTTGCTTCTGCTGGCGATAATTGCCATGGGTCTCTATGCTTACATTGTCCAGCTAAACTACGGGCTACTCGCTACCGGAATGCGTGATATGGTCATATGGGGATTCTATATTGGTAACTTTGTTTTCTTTCTTGGTATTGCCATGGCTGGAACTGTTATTTCCGCTATCCTGCGGGTTACGCACGCTGGCTGGCGGACTCCGATTACGCGTATGGCAGAGATTGTAACCGTGGCAGCACTGATAATCGGGGCATTAATGCCTATCATAGACATGGGACGCCCTGACCGAGTGTGGCACATTCTCACTTTTGGACGTTTTCAGTCAGCTATTATGTGGGATGTTATTGTGATTACTACCTATCTGGTCGGGAGTCTTATCTATCTCTATCTGCCACTGATTCCCGATTTTTCTCTAATGCGTGACCGATTGGGACGTACTGCTTCCGCTTTCAAGCGGAAGGTCTATACCTTGTTCTCTGTGGGGTGGAGGAACACTCCAGAGCAGCAGCAAAAACTCGAAAAAGCAATCGGTATCTTGGCAATTGCGATAATACCAATGGCGGCGCTTACTCACACCGTGGCTTCTTTTATCTTTTCCTGGATGATGCGTCCCGGCTGGAATAGTACCATCTTCGGTATCTACTTCGTAATCGGGGCCATCTTTTCTGGCATCGCTACAATTATCATCGTCATGGCTGTCTTCCGTAAGTTCTATCATCTTGAGGAATACATTACGGAGAAGCATTTCCGTAACCTAGGCTATCTCCTGCTAACTTCGCTCTTTATCTATCTCTATCTCTGTGCCACTGAATACCTGACCGTGGGCTACAACCTTAAGGTGGAAGACAAACATCTCCTCACTCTGCTTATGCTGGGCAAGAACGCAATTTGGTTCTGGTTCTTCGTCGTCGCTGGAATGGTAGTGCCGGCTTTTCTGCTTATCTTACGCCGAGGACCAACTATCCCCAGGATTGTAACTGCGTCCTTACTGGTGAATATGGCAATGTGGGTTAAACGGTTCGTTATCGTAGTCCCCAGCCTTCAGGTACCCCTTATGCCCTTTGAGTTCGGGACTTACACACCAACCTGGGTGGAGTGGTCGATTACCGCCGGAGCCTTTGCTGGGTTCATGCTAATCTTTGCTATCTTTGTCAAGCTCGTACCCATAATCTCCGTTTGGGAGGTAGCTGAAGAAATCGAAACCGTGGCACCACCGCAACTCGAGGAGACACCAGAGAGGAGTCTTCCTCTCCTGGAGAGGAGGTAAGGGGAGTGTTGAAGTTTAAATTGCTTCTCATGGCCATATCCGTAATGTTCTTCTTGTGGGTTATGGGAGTTGCGGTTATAGCTCAGGAGGAGGTACCACCTCCCTATGCAGGATTAAAAAACCCTTTCCCCTGGAGTGATGCCTCTGCCCGAGAGACAGGCAAGGAGTTATATAAGCAATCCTGCATCGGCTGCCACGGTATCGACGGTGGCAACATAGCTGAAGCTGACTTTGGCGCTACCGATTACCCTCAGAGGCTGGAAGAAAGGCCGGACTTTTATTTCTGGATATTGAGTGAGGGCGCACTGGATAAGGGAATGCCTCCTTATCAGTCTTCACTTTCCGAAGAACAGCGGTGGCAAGTCTTAACTTACCTTTGGTCTCTTGGCAAGAAGACTGACGCAGCAGAGGCAACCCCTGCTCAGCCACCTACCGAGGAGACACCGTCATTAGTTGAACCCCAGATAGAAACAGGAAACGAAACCCTGCTCTTGATTACTCCGGAACAGGCAAAATCCGGTCAACCACTATTTGTTACTGCATACCTACGAGATATTGAAGAGAAACCTATCGAAAATGCCACGGTGACGTTTTTCATCAAGGTGGACTTCTTCGGCAACAGCCTGATGGAAATTGGTGATGCGCTAACCAATGACGAAGGAGTCGCCACCTTTGAGTATACCCCCCGGCAGACGGGTAACCTAGAAGTGGTGGCCCGCTACGAAGCTATTGAAACTGCCACCACACTTACCCTGGTCAATACTGAGGAACCTGCTTACCGGACGGAAACGGGCATCCCGCTTCCGGCTCCGGGAGAGGAGGTGTTTATTGGCCCCAAATCAGCTCTTGAACTTGGAGAGGGAGGTACCGCTCCATCTAGTGCCTTCCGACTGCCAGGTGGCATACTCTCCTGGCTCCTACTTGTAGTTATCGCCGTGATGGTTATTTGGGCAACCTACTTCCGCGCCCTATATCAGGTTTTCGGCATTCCAATACGCCGGGAGATAACCGATACAGATACCAGGCTGGTTCCTTTGGTTGGCTTAGCTATTATCGTGGTTCTAGGAATTTTACTGGTGCTGATGCTTGTTACTGGCCCGTATAGTCACTTCCATTTGGTTGGATAGTTAAGTAATTACTGGAACAGCCTATTTAGAGACCAGAAGGGAAGAATGAAACATCTGGTTAGAGCCGGAATCATACTATTGGTTTTACTCGGGTTCATTTTTATTGGTCTCAGAGTAATGCCAATCCCGGAGTTTCTAACCGAATATGGTTTTCACCAACGGGATTCTGAAGCCAATATGGAGAAGTGGGCAAGCCTGCCGATCCGGTTTGCCAGCTCCGATGTCTGCGTTGATTGCCACCAGGATAAATACAGTCTTTGGGAGAAAGGTAATCATATAAAAGTTAGCTGTGAGAGTTGCCATGGTCCAGCAAAGGCGCATCTAGAAACAGGGGCACGCCCTACTGTGGATACCTCAAGAGAACTCTGTGGAGTATGCCATGCCAAGCTTGTTTCCCGGCCCAGTGACTTTCCGCAAGTGGATATGGAAGAAATGGGAGGACATGAGGAGTGTATCACCTGCCATGACCCGCATGAACCTCGGGCGGGGATGCCACCCCAGGTGCCACATACTTTGGAGGGACGTACCGAGTGTCAATCATGTCATGGTCCGCACGAACCCTGGGTTGAGCCACCCCCTCAGATGCCACACACCTTAGAGGGACGCACGGAGTGCCTGTCATGCCATGGTCCGCAGGAACTCAGAGGAGCAAAATTGCCGCATATTCCACATACCTTAGAAGGGCGTACTAATTGTCTGACGTGTCATAACACTGGCGCCATCAAGCCTTTCCCGGAAGACCATGCCGGGCGCACCAGTGTCACCTGCACGACATGCCATCAGCCAGAAGAAGTAGCCATAGCCACACCGGCACCAAAACCAGCGCCAGCACCGGCAGCAACACCAGCACCGGCACCAACACCAACTGCGACTCCGACAGTAATACCACACTCCTTGGAAGGACGTGATAACTGCCTGATGTGCCACAGTAGTGGCGACTATGCGGTGCCTACTGACCACGCTGGGCGTACCAGTGGAACCTGCTTAAATTGTCATCGAAGTGAGTAAGAGGGAGAAAATGAAGATTTCCCGCCGGGATTTTATAAAAATGGGATCCAAGGGTTTGCTGGGAGGAGTCGTTATTTACAGTATTCCCTCCCTGCTGATGGGTCTGGTTAGGGCGAAGGATGGTATCAATCTTGCTGGGCACGACTGGGAAAAACACTATTGGGGTTTCATCTGCGATAATGAGAAATGCATTGGCTGTGGGAGATGCGTGGTGGCTTGCAAGCTGGAAAACAATGTTCCCTGGGAGCCGGAATACAACCGTACATGGGTAGAGAGATATGTCATCACTGAGGATGGGGAGATTTTCGTGGACTCACCGAACGCTGGCAGAGACGGGTTTACCGCTGAGTATATGAATTTGAAGTACCGTGATTTGGAAATCAGAAAAAGTTTTTTTGTCCCCAAGCTATGTAACCAGTGCGATGATCCTCCATGCGTAACTGTTTGTCCGGTTGGAGCCACCTACATGACGGACGACGGTATTATCCTGGTTGACCAGGAACACTGCATTGGCTGTAGGTATTGCATCCAGGCATGTCCCTATGGGGCAAGATTTTTCCTTCCAGAAAAAGGGGTTGTCGATAAATGTACTTGGTGTTACCACCGAATAACTAAAGGATTTGTTCCAGCTTGCGTAGAAGTGTGTCCAGCAGGGGCTAGAATTTTTGGTGACTTGCGAGACCCCAAGAGTCCGGTAATAAAAACACTGAGAGACGAGCGTGTTTATGTCTTAAAACCAGAGCTGGGCACTGAACCGAAGGTGTATTACATTGGATTCGAAAAGGGGGTACATTAAGCTGTGGCCGGGTTTGTATATCCTAATGAAGGTGTGATAGAGTGGGACCTACTCATTGTTATTTATCCCTATATCACCGGATTGGTGGCCGGTGCCTTTATCGTGTCATCACTATATCATGTGTTCGGCTTGACCAAACTTAAACCAGTTGCCCAGTTTTCCTTGGTTACGGCGCTGGCTTTCCTGCTGATTACTCCGCTACCTTTAATTGTTCACCTGGGGCGGCCGGAAAGAGCGCTGGAAATGTTCTTAACGCCAAACCTTGCCTCCGCCATGTCTGCATTTGGTTACATCTGGTTTGTCTATTTACTTCTGCTCCTTCTGGAAGTCTGGCTTGTCTTTAGACCGGATATTGTGAGATACGCCGGGTCGAGCGAAGGTATCAGGAAAAACATTTACTCCGTTTTGTCCTTAGGGATTTATGACCTATCAGAAGAATCTCTCGCTATCGATAGGAAACTTATCAAAATACTAGCCTTCATCGGCGTTCCCATTGCTTTTCTTCTTCACGGCTATGTAGGCTTTATATTTGGTGCGGTCAAAGCTAATCCCTGGTGGTCTACCCCATTAATGCCCATTATCTTTCTCATGTCAGCTACCGTCTCTGGCATAGCACTGCTAATTGTATCGTATGTCGTCGTAATGAGAATTAAGAAAGCACCGCTGGAATATGATTGCCTGCGGTTCCTGTCCTTTTGGTTAATAGGTTTTCTTAGTGTGAACGTAGTCTTGGAAGGTCTAGAAGTCTTTACCATGCTATACGAATCTGAAGAGAGTTGGGCTATCGTCTCACAGTTAATTACCCAAAAAATAGGCCTCAGCTACTTTGGTATTCAGTTTGTTTTTGGCTCACTGCTGCCTCTCCTGATGCTGGGAAGCGTTGAGTTAAGTAATTTAGGGGCACAGGGAAAAACGTCTTTAAGATTTCTGGCTTCTACCTTAGTGCTCATCGGGGTCTTTGCTATGCGCTGGAATGTGGTGATAGGGGGTCAATTAATGTCTAAGAGCCTGAGGGGGTTTACCAGTTTTGTCCCGCCTCTCTTCGGTATAAGCGGGATACTTACGGCTACCGTCCTTATGGTGCTACCATTCATAATTTTAGCCATAATTATCTACTTAGTCCCTCCCTGGCCGGAAGAGGTCAAGGTGCCAGAGCGAAGAAAGTTTAGCTTCTATTAGGTCAATCCTTCTGGTGCGGTTCCTGTGGAAACCCTAACTCCCGCTGCCCTGTGCCATCGCCTGCGCAGCTTCTTGGTCATTAATGCTGAATCGATGAAAGGCGAGTTAAGCTTTTCATCGCTATGTTGGCTGTGATAAATTAGAGGAGCATAGTGGGAGTCTTCCTGAACTTGGACGAATTTAGCTCTAGTATGATTAAAGGTAATTTGCTGGCGGCAAATTTGCTGGAGGAGAGAAGTGAATAAGACAGAAGAGGCATACAAAGTACTGGGGAACCTGGTATCTGCGGTGAACATGTTACAGAATTGCCCGGAGTTTACCTTGCTCATACCTGAGGTCAGGGTAAACCTTGCCTATGCCTTACCTGAGGCCACGACCCCGCAACAGGTGGCGGCGGTGGAAGGGAGAGTGACTGCCCGGGGAGATATACCTCACGCCTCAGGCATGCCGGCTTGGGGAGCCTCGGATCATCTGGCTAGACGCATACTCGAGGTGCGCAAATATGACGCCGAAATTAACGCTGCTATTAACTTCAGATGTGACCAGGCCATAATTGAAGTTGTTCAGGAATATTGCTCTCAAAGAGGATTGCTCTTTGGCTGGCTCGACCGGAGCGAGGAGCCGAAGGAAATTATGGAGAGTAATGGAGTCTCTATGGGCTGGAAGGTTAAACAACTAGTTACAAAATATGGTGCTGTGCCCCGGCTATTTTACGAGGGAGCTGGCTGGGGCAAGGAACCTTTGTTCCTGGCACTGGGAAAGGATGCCGTCGAAGTTGCTTCCGTGGCCATTGAGATAGCCCGCCGCTACGGAGAAAAAATACAGAATTAGCCCATCTAGAAATATCCCATGCCTGGTTCTGCCTTGTCGTAGGCGATAACGGCGTGCAACAGGACATTGGCGCCAGCGGCGACATGTTCGGGTTCGGTTTTCTCAATCTCGTTGTGGCTGATGCCGTTCTGGCACGGGATAAAGACCATTGCCGTTGGCGCCACTCGGGCTATGTAGACAGCATCGTGACCGGCACCGGAGACCATATCACGATGGCGGTAGCCTAAATCTTTGGCAGCGGCGCGGACGATGCCGATACCGACCTCATCGAACTTCATGGACGGAGAGTTCCAGATATTCTCCAGCTTTACTTTGAGACCCATCTCTCTGGCGACCTTGTTCACCATTACCTTGAGTTCTTTGTCCATCTCGTCCAGCATAGCATCATTCGGGTGGCGGAGGTCAACGGAGAAGAAAACGGACCCCGGAATCACGTTACGTGAATTTGGCTTGACCTCAACCAAGCCGACTGTTGAGACGGCGAGCGGTGCATGGTTTAGGGCGATTTTGTTGATTGCCTCGACCATTCGAGCGCAGGCTACTATGGCATCCTGGCGCATATTCATCGGTGTGCTGCCGGCATGGCTGGCACGGCCGGTCACGGTGACGTCGTACCAGCGCTGGCCCTGCACCCCGGTGACCACGCCGATGGTCTTATTCTCGGCCTCTAGGACTGGGCCCTGCTCGATGTGAAGCTCAAAGTAGGCACCCAGCTTGTGATTGCCGCATTTGGTCTTACCCCGATAGCCGATGCGCTCCAGTTCCTCGCCAAATTTATTGCCGTCACGGTCCTCACGGGTATAGGCGAAGTCCCGGTCGAACACGCTGGCAAACACACCCGAGGCCAGCATAGGCGGATTGAAACGGGAGCCCTCTTCGTTAGTCCAGTTAATCACTTCTAGTGGTGTCTTAGTCGTGTAGCCAGCATCGTTCAGGGTACGTAACACCTCCAGACCGGAAAGCACACCAACAATGCCATCAAACTTGCCGCCTGAGGGCTGGGTATCGAGATGGCTGCCCATGGCAATCGGTGGCAGAGAGTTGTCCTTACCTGGCTGCCGGACGAAGATATTGCCCATCTCATCGATGGTAACGGCACTGCCAATCGACTCGCCTGCCCTGACAAACCAATCGCGCACCTGACGGTCACTATCGGTCAATGTCAACCGGCAGATGCCGCCTTTGGCAGTACCGCCAATCTTCGCCGTCTCCATAATGGTATCCCATAATCGTTCGGCGTTGACCCGTAGGCTTTGCTGTTTCTGCTCTATTTTCTCGGTATTCATGTTAAAAGTTCGGTGCTGGTACTTGCCTGGATTAATTATTCGGCGCGTTGGAAATGTGACATATCGAGTCCGGTGACCACGTCAATTACCGCCGGTATCCCTTTTCGGTTAACTTTCAAGGCTTCTTCCAGAGCTGGCTTTATTTCCGAAGGCTTTTCAACCCTTTTCCCGTAGCATTGACAAGCTTCGGCCCAGTTCACGAAGTCAGGTTGTACTTGGAAGGTACAGGTATCCCACCCCACGGCTTTCTTCTGATTATGCTTTACCCAGCCAAGGGCGGAGTTGTTCAGCACTATCCAGGTGCAGCCTAAGTTATACTGCGCGGCCGTGGGCAATTCCTTCATATACATTTGAAATGCTCCGTCACCGGTAACACAGACCACGTTCTTCTCCGGTTTGGTCAATTTGGCAGCAATTGCCCCGACGACACCCATGCCCATACACGTCTGTTCCGCGACCGGCACACATTCCGAGCCGTCCTGAACCTGGTAATACGGGAAGCAATATGACCAAGAGTCCTGAGAACCGTTCTCACTGACTAAGATTGTGTCCTCGCCGAACACTTTGCTCAACTCATATACGGTACGTTTTGCCAGAATCGGGGTAACTTCAACCAGGCATTCCACCGCCACTTCTTTCTCAAACTCTTCTTTTGCCTTTATAATTTCCTTTACCCGTGGCATTTCCCTGAAATTTCTTCTCTTCTCGACCTTCCTCTTGGCGGCATCGGTCAATTGCCCTAAAACAATCTTGGCATCACCGACAATACCGACATCGGGTATCCAATTTCTCCCGATCTCAAATGAAGAAATGTCAATTTGGATGAATTTGGCTCCTTTCGGGAAATCCTTCCATTCATGTGTCTGGAAACTCTCATTCCGGGTTCCAATGGTGATAATAAGGTCGGCATCAGAGTAAACCGTCTTGCCAACTTTAGTTCGATACAGACCGCATAGCCCAAGAGCTAGGGGATGCTCTTCAGACAAGATTCCTCTACCACCGGGAGTGGTCATAAATGGTATGCCCAATAATTCAATAAACTCTTTAAATTCCTCAGAAGCCCCGGACTGTACTGCCCCGTTACCAGCTACCATCACCGGTCGTTCCGCCTTGAAAATTAGCGCTACGGCCTCATTGATTAGTTCCCAGTCGCCGGCGGTACGAATTTTCTTGGCGGGCATATATTCCGGTAAACTAACCTCGGCAAAGGCATACTTGGAAGTCCCGCTGACATCATAGGGTATCTCTAGGAAAACCGGTCCTGGCTGACCGTTCATCGCTATCGAAAATGCCCGGCGGATGAACCAAGGAATCCTTTCCGCGTAGGGAATACGAGCACTCCATTTGGTTACGGGCTTCATCATTGCGGTCTGGTCAGATTCCTGGAAATCGGCCATGCCTTCCGTTTTTTGAGATATAGCGGCGCATATTATTACCAGGGGTGAGCAACCAGAATATGCCTCCAATACCCCGGGAACCAGGTTAGCCACTCCCGGCCCGGTGCTGGCAGTACAAACACCTGGCTTTCCACTCAGTCTGGAGTAAGCCATTGCCATGAATGGTGCTGACCCCTCATATCTAAGATTTATTGATGTTATTCCGGGAATTTTTTCGGCGAATAACTGCAGACCGGTATCTCCTAGTCCAAAGACAAACTCAACTCCTTCAGACTTAACCATGTTGACAATTGCTTCCCATGCATTCATTACTGCGTCTACCTCCTTGACTAATATTCTACTAGCTTTCTTATCTATTTGGAAGTATCTTATCTCTGGTATATAGCTCAGTAACCGTATTTCCAGAACTCAAATATTAATCTTCACAAGCAACTAAAAGACACAGGCTTCCCGGTTGATAGCCTGTTTTCAAGGGAGTAAAACGCGGAAAGCGGTTACCGTTCTCTTCTCTGTCCACTTTAAGATGTTGTGACGGGCTTTGAAATTGAGGAAATTGAAATTGATGCTCAAGATTATACCCTGAGCACGGTGACGGAATCCCCAAAGCTAATCAGAAGC
>JBHIDQ010000057.1:0-9249 GCA_046760155.1 Dehalococcoidales bacterium
GCTCAGCAATCAGAATATTGAGGGCAAGCTCCGGAGCCAATCTCCCGGTCTTAATCGAGAGGTCAGTTTCCAAAAGTCTATGATAGACTTCGCTAAGCCGTGGCAAAGAATACCTGCCTGCCTGCTCTGACGTCTTCCGCAGAGCATACTCGGAGGGCAAAGCCAGCTTATCCTGAATCTCCACTTCCGATTTCCGCTGGCTTCTGAGCTCCTTTACCCGAACCATCAGCCGAACCTGCCGCGTTAGCATGACCAGCAGACCGGCTGGAGGTGCTCCCTGTTGCAGTAACTGCTCCAGTAACTGCTCGGCGGTACCGGCTTTAAACTCAAGGATGGCGTCGATCATGGCAAAAACGTTGGCTTCCTGAGCATAGCTGACGACTCGCCTAACATCCTCCTCCTCAATGCGGCGACCCAAGGTGAAAAGAGCCAGCTTATCAATTTCATTGGCCATAATCCAGAGATTGCCACCGACAAATCTGGCCAGTAAGTTTACCGCCTGAGGAGATATGCTGCCACCATTCTCGGCGACACGCCCTTGAATCCACTGACGCAGTTTGGCATCTTTTAGTAGCGGAAAGGACTTTACCCTGGCTTTGGGGGAAAGTTCACGGAACAGGGGATTCTGGCTCTTTATCTTACCATCGATTAAGACCAATACGGTGCTATCAGGTATCCTGCCCAGATATTCGCCCAATGATTTAGATTCATCTTGTCGGCTAGCGACGCTGGTGCTTTTTTTCTGCCGCCCGGATTTAACCCTGGGTTCAAAGCGCTCCAGCAGGCCATAGATGATGACCAAGCGTTTTTCGGCGAGAAAAGGCATTGCTTCACAAATAGCCGGTAACTGAGCTACGGTCACCTGTTGTCCGTCAAGGACGGTGGTGTTAGTGGTCAAGGCAGTCTGGTCACCGATACCCTTTTTTATTTCCTCAAGCGCCTGATGCCGGGAAAAATCATCTTCACCGTACAGTATGTAGAGCAAAGTTCTACCCTTCCCAACTAAAGTAGTCTGCTAAATTTTACCATATCAGGGTGGAACGGTGTGGGTGGAGGGAAACAGTTATTTCTTAAACTCTTTCTTGGATAGTGCCGTCAATGCCTAGAGTATTTCATTACATTGCTCAGAAGAATGGAGCACCAATGGAGCGATATGAATATGCCACGAAGAAGCTTGCCCCCATTCCTATAATGCCAAATAAAATGCCTATTAAGCCGGGTACGTAGGACTTTTTCTTAAGGGCGATACCACCGACGATAATACTGGCCAGACTGACGGGAACGCCTACAATCACAAAGAACCAGTAGGTCAAGCTACAGATGCCGAGGATTACCGACCAATATCCTATAGGGAATCCGCCCCTGATTACCAGAACACCGAGAGCAATAAAGGGCGTTGTGTAGAGCGTACCAAGCAGGGACTCAGTTAATGTCTTTAACAAAATATGCGAGGCAAAGGTACGTCCGCTGGTAAGAACTGGACCAGTAGCGAAAAAAACAATGTAGACGATTAAATACAAGGTTAAAGCAATTAAAAATACTCTCATTCTAATCACAATTCCTGATGTAGTTATACCTGTCGTAACTGAGATTTAGATTGAAATTATCATTAGTCTCTTTCACAAAATCATTAAACACTATCCTATTGGCAATCTTATTCCCGGTGCCTTCGGCTATAGTAACTTTAATCGAACCTTCTTCAGAAATATAATATTTCGAGAATAACCTAACTTGAATTCTGGGTTTGGAAAAGAACACCCAAGTTTCTTTTTCGGCAAGTACCCGGCCACGACCATCGCCACCAGAAAACCAGTCTCTACTGAGTATTCTCCACCCATCTTGCTCAAGAAAATTAGCAAATTCGTCTGGTTCAGGAATATTGTTGAGATGAAAGTAGGTCGATGTATAATGAGCACTGCAAAAAGGTGGTATTGGAAAGCTCCAGATTGTCAATCGAAATAATAAAACAAGACCAATCGTGATGAAGGCTATCGAACGTGGTTTTATCATAAGCCTCACCACAGGTATATAACTCCAGAATGCCCTTTTAAATACCCCCAACCAATTTGAGCTAGTGATTCTTCTCCATGCCCTCACCATAAATCCTGTTTGGTATTGGTCGATTAATATCAAGGAGAATATTCCGAAAAGTCCAGTTAACGTATATACTTTGTCGTCAAACACCAGGGCAAACATATCAGAAAGGAACGACCATGATATGAGGAGAGGAAAGGAAGCCGCGATAGCCCCAGCCCATACTAAGCCCAGCATCTTGTCTCTTTTTACCGCGCTTATGCCGCCTCCTATAGCTACTATACCGCTTATGAAAAAGGGAAGGAAAAATCTCAGAAGGTATCCTTCAGGAGTGTACTCAGGCGAATACTCATATTTCGTGAATCCCTCACCGCTGTATAGCCACCGAAAAGCTCCAATGGCAACCAGCAATTGAACTATACCGCTAATTATGTTCAGAATCCCCGCTGTTATCGGCATCCATTTCTTGTTCATGCGATACCTTAATACCAGTTATTTTTTAAACTCTTTCTTGGATAGTGCTGTCAATGCTGGTGAAGCAATTCCGAGTAATATAGGTAATACACCTAATATATATAATATTACAGTATCAATCAAAGACAGATAATCTCCCCAAATAAAGGGAAAATCTTCAAAATGCACGTCACGGAAATCTGTGAAGACAAAAAGTATCACTGAAAATGGAAGAAATGCCATAAAAGAGCCGCCAAGTGATATTTTCCATCTTTGCATCTTCAGAGCGAATATCCCACCTATCATTGCTGCTATCCCCGTTAAGGCTAATGGCCCTGTGAGCTTGGCAAAAATTACGATTGGTCCAGGATCTGCAGGAATATGACCATCATGACTAATAAAAGCTCTAAAAAAAATATAAAGAAAAAATACGGAAAGTCCCAACTGTAAGACACCCCCAATTAAATCCAGAATCCCGGCTGCTATTGGCATCCAGTTCTTGTTCATGTTTAACCTCTAAAGTATGGTTGTGGGTTCAGTCTATCACAGAAATCCTGATTCATCTAGGGGCAAAAATTGACAAACATCATCTATTGAGAAATAATCGGACAAAGAGTAGACTAAATAGCAGTTGAGTAATATCCCCACTGCCATCGCTGAAATGAAGAGGTGAGACAATGTCGGAAAAACCTGCGGAAGTAAAGAAGGTGGCGGATTATGCGGCTGACATGACGCTCCCGGCTAAGTTGAGAACTGACGCTATCGAACAACTCGGCAACATATCTACCCGTGAAGCCTTCCTCGCCTTACTGGAACTAGCTGCCAACGAAGGGCTAGTTGTCAACGAAAGAGACCTTGCCCTGAAGAAAGCCCGAGAAGTATTGAAAAAGACGAGTCCTTAATAACTTCGCCGCGCCAGAAGAAGGTGTGGGGTTGGACTGATGAGTATTGATATTGGCATCATTGGGCTGGCCAAAAGCGGCAAGACAACTGTCTTCAACGCTTTAACCAAAGGTAAAGCCGATACTGGAAGCTACACTGCGGAAAGCTTGGCGCCACATATTGGCAGCACCAAGGTACCCGAACCACGCTTGCAAACATTAAGTGATATGCTGCAACCCAAGCGGGTAGTCCCGGCGGAGGTAAGATACATTGACATTGGCGCCTCCGTCAAAAGTCTGGTGAAAGATAAGGGCATCGGTGGTGAAATGCTGAACCAGCTCAGCAATGCCGATGCCCTGATTAATGTGGTCCGAGCCTTTACTGACGAAAGCATACCCCATGTTGAAGGCAGTCTGGACGTGGCGCGAGACATCGCCACCATGAATTTAGAGCTGGTCTTTTCCGATTTAGCCATTATCGAGCGGAGGCTGGAAAGAATCGAGGCGTCTCTAAAAGGCGCCAAACCGGCGGAGCGCCCAACTTTTCTCCACGAGCAAGAGATTTTAAACAAGTTCAAGGTTGATTTAGAAAAAGACATCCCCATCCGGGAATTGAAACTGACCACCACTGAGGCGCGGACAATTGCCAACTATCAGTTCCTCACTGCCAAGCCACTACTAATCGTGGTTAACATTGGTGAAGAACAGCTCGCTGAAGCCGCCTCTTTAGAAGCCGATTTAAATTCAGGCTACGCAGCGGAGAAATGCCGCGTTATCACTCTCTGCGGTAAGCTAGAAATGGAGCTAGCGCAACTAGAGAATAGTGAGGCTGAGGAATTTCGCGCCGATTTCGGTCTTACGGAATCCGGGCTTGACCGCGTTATTCAGCAATCTTACCAATTATTAGGGCTAATCTCGTTTTTCACCACCGTCTCCAGTGAAGTTAAAGCCTGGTCTATTCCGAATGGCACCAGTGCCGTTAAAGCCGCCGGCAAAATCCACTCTGACATGGAAAGAGGGTTTATTCGTGCTGAGGTAATCGACTACGATGACCTGGTCAGGTGTGGTAATCTATCCGAGGCCCGTAAGAAAGGACGGCTGCGGCTGGAGGGCAAAGACTACATCGTGCAGGATGGTGATGTCATCACCTTTCTGTTCAATGTGTAGGCTTAACATTTAATGTTTTGTCTTCTCTACGCACAATTAGCTTGAGCCCGTCCTGACCTACTACCGTAACCACTTCACCACTACCGATATTGCCATCGATTGCCTCCGCCCCCCAGAGTTCACCCCTGATGCTAACCTGACCTTCTGGAGTTAATGGACTCGCCGCCTTACCCTTACTGCCGATCATTGTTGGCAGACCGACCACGGTTTGCCTCTTCAGGGTGCGGGTAACAAACCAAAAATCAACCACGGCGAATATCGCCCAGGCAACCATCACGCCAATAAGCACGGCTAAAGGTATTTCAATCCCCCATTCTGGCAGTACCCAACGCCAAATGGCAAAGAGGGCAGCTTCCACCGCCGCCGTGCTCACAATAGCCAAGATCAGTCTAGCGGTAGTCATCTTTTCGTACTAGTACCTTGGTATTAATTATAGCAGGATGTTAAGGCTAATTTTCAATTCTATTTCATTTGACAAAATAAAAATTTTACAGTAAACTCTTAAAAGGACTTGACAAATTTTGAAGCTAGTGTTATAGTTTAATTTTGACTATGGCCTCCGAGGGTTTAGCCCCAGTATATGTTTCCTTTCAGTAGAGATGTTTTTGTTCATTAAAGCCACATGTCTTTGCTCAGAGCAGTAGTGTTATTGCGTGGGAATTTTTGTCTTTGTTTAAGGAGCCGAGTTAGGTATGGTTTCTATTTCACCAGTTAGTGAGCAGCGTGCTCTTCCCATTGCCCGAAAATCTTATGCCAGTTTACCCCAGATACTAGATGTTCCCAACTTGATCAGGGTCCAATTAGACTCATTTCAGCGCTTTCAAGAAGACGGGCTAAAGCAGTTACTGGAGGAAGTATCTCCCATTAAAACCCTCACCAGTAACAAACTTGAGCTCAGCTTCATCGGGTATGAGTTTCGTGAACCGCGCCCAGACCACTCCGAAGCCGAGTGCCGCGAGCGAAACTTAACCTACTCGGTGCCTCTTTACGTCAGGGTACAGTTGCTGATTAAAGAGAGCGGAGAAATCAAAGAACAAGACCTATTCTTGGGTGACATTCCCATGATGACCGCTAAAGGCACCTTTATTACCAGCGGTGCGGAACGGGTAGTGGTCAGTCAGCTACTGCGTTCTCCGGGTGTCTACTTTACCATTGAGGAAGACGCGGCTACTGGCCGTGAATTATGCTTTGCCAAACTAATCCCGACCCGTGGGGCCTGGCTGGAATTTGAGACCAGCAACCGGGATGTAATCTCCGCCAAGATAGACGGTAAACGGAAGATTCCCATTACGACACTGCTCCGTGCCATTGGCTACAGTAGTGAAGAGCAACTGTTCAACCTGTTTGCCAATGAGGATAATTCACCGGAGCACCAATTTATCCGCTCCACTATTGAGCGTGAGCCTTTGGTTAAGGATGAGTCAGAGGCGTTACTTGATATCTATCGAAAATTGCGCCCGGGCGAGCTACCCAATATCGAAAATGCCCGGAAACTAATCCAGAACCTGTTCTTTGATTCGCTGCGTTACGACCTGGGAATTGTCGGTCGCTACAAGCTCAATAAGCGACTGGGATTAAACGTCAACCTGAAAGAACGCGCCCTCACCAAGGAGGACCTCGTCGAGATAGTCAGACATCTTATTATGATTAATAATGGCAGCGATAGCACCGATGATATTGACCACCTGGGCAACCGGCGGGTGCGTACCGTCGGTGAGCTGGTACAAACCCAATTTCATGTTGGTCTGTTGCGCCTCGCCCAAGCCGTCAGGGAGCGGATGAGCATTATTGGTACCGAGGCAATTACTCCCAGCGCTCTGGTCAACATTCGGCCGGTAGTGGCTGCGGTCAGGGAGTTCTTCAGTAGCTCCCAGCTATCGCAATTTATGGACCAGACCAACCCGCTGGCGGAGCTAACTCACAAGCGTCGTCTCTCCGCCATGGGACCGGGTGGCTTATCCCGTGAGCGTGCTGGCTTTGACGTTCGCGATGTTCATTTTTCCCACTATGGTAGAATTTGCCCTATTGAAACACCAGAAGGACCTAATATTGGTCTCATCGGTTCTCTCGCCACCTATAGTCGAATTAACCAATATGGCTTTATTGAAACGCCTTACCGAAAGGTTATTACTGAGCTAAGCAATACCAGTGACCAACTGGTTGGTAAAACAACCCGAGAGGCGGTGGTTAATAAGCGGGGCACGACCATAATCAAAGCTAACACGATGATTACTCCCCAGCTTGCTGCCAAGCTAGCTAAATTAGGCGATGTCACCATAAAAGTGGTTCCCCTGGTTTCTGATGAAGTCATTTACCTCTCCGCTGATGAAGAGGAGGAGCTTACCATTGCTCAGGCGAATGCCCTTCTTGACCCAAATAACCAATTTATCGAAGAAAAAGTTGAAGCCAGACGAGGCAGTCACTACCTGCTGGAAGCGCCAGAGAACATCGATTTAATGGACGTCTCACCCAAACAGGTCGTCAGTGTGGCTACCGCCTTGATACCCTTCCTCGAGCATAATGACGCCAATCGCGCCTTGATGGGGGCTAATATGCAACGACAGGCGGTACCCCTGCTTTCCCCCGAGGCACCTTTGGTCGCTACCGGCGTGGAAACGGAGGCTGCCAAACACAGCGGACAGGTAATCTTCGCCCAAAATGGCGGCGTGGTCACCGAGATTGGTAGCGTCAATGATGATAAAGAGGAGGCCAGATACCGCATTGTCGTTAGCACCGATAATGGCGCCAAGGACGAATATGAGCTTATGAAATTTGTGCGCACCAACCAGGGGACCTGCATTAATCAGCGTCCCTTAGTAAGTAAAGGTGACCGGGTAGTGCCCGGCCAGGTGCTGGCCGATAGCTCGGCTACTGACCAAGGAGAGCTGGCACTGGGGCAGAATGTAGTGTGCGCTTTTATGAGCTGGGAAGGCTATAACTTTGAGGATGCCATTATCATCAGCAGCCGCCTGGTGGAAGACGATAAGTTTACCTCCATCCACATTGCCAAGCACGAAACCGAAGCGCGGGATACCAAACTGGGTCCCGAAGAAATCACCCGAGACATACCCAATGTCGGTGAGGAAAGTCTGCGCGAGCTCGACGAAACTGGTATTATTCGGATTGGCGCCGAAGTAGGTCCCGACGATACCCTGGTCGGCAAGATTACCCCCAGGGGGGAGACCGAGTTATCCGCGGAGGAGAAACTACTGCGGGCGATATTCGGTGAGAAAGCACGAGATGTCAAAGATACCTCGTTACGAGTGCCTCACGGTGAGTGGGGTAAAGTGATCAATGTCAAAGTCTACTCTCGCCGGGATAGTGGCGATGACCTACCGGCCGGAGTTAACGAGTGGGTACAGGTGTGGATTGCCCAGAAACGAAAGGTCTCTGTAGGGGATAAACTGGCCGGGCGACATGGCAATAAGGGGGTCATTGCCCTCATCGCACCCAAAGAGGACATGCCTTTCCTGCCTGATGGCACCCCGGTAGATATGATTCTTGACCCCATTGGTGTCCCGTCAAGGATGAATATCGGACAAGTTCTGGAAACTCACCTGGGCTGGGCGGCCCAGGCGTTAGGCTTCAAGGTGCTTACCCCTGTCTTTGATGGCGCCAATGACGTGGCGATTGAGGATGCACTGGCTAGAGCTTGGCTCGCCCAAAAAGCGGCGGCGGTTAACCAGGCTCCGGATAATAAGAGCGCTGCGATACAACTGGAGCTGGCCAAGGCATGGGTGAAAAGCCAAGGCTACAAGGGAGACAGGGTGTTCAGTGATGACTACCCAGGAGAGGCAAGAGAGGTCTGCCTGCGTCTCTGGCTCGAGGAATTGGGCATAGCCAGTCGAGACCTCAAGCGACAAGAGCTGATGCAGGTCATGGAAAAGGTAAATCTGGAAGGGAAAGCTGTGCCGCCCATTTTCGGCAAGGTTGTTCTCCGCGATGGACGCACTGGTGAGCCATTTGACCAGGCGGTAACCGTGGGCAATATTTATATGATGAAGCTAATTCACCTGGTTGAGGATAAGGTCCATTCCCGCTCTACCGGGCCATATTCACTAATTACGCAACAGCCCCTGGGCGGGAAGGCCCAATTCGGGGGCCAGCGCTTTGGTGAGATGGAAGTGTGGGCATTAGAAGCCTATGGCGCCGCCCACAACCTTCAAGAAATGCTGACCATAAAATCGGACGATGTTACCGGGCGAGCTAAAGCCTATGAAGCGATAATTAAAGGTGAGGACATTCTCCAGCCCGGGGTGCCGGAGTCTTTTAAGGTTCTGGTTAAAGAGTTACAAAGTTTGGGGCTTGCCCTTGAAGTGATAAATGAAGAAGAGGCAAGGGCAATCTCTACCGAGGAAACGATAGAAGAAGTTCCCAAACTGGAGGCAGAGCCAAAAGCTATCGAAGAGCCATCCTTGAGCGAGGCAAGCGAAGAAGAGGCAAAGGTAACCCCGGCTGAGGAAACGATAGAAGAAGTTCCCAAACCGGAGGCAGAACCGAAAGCTATCGAAGAGCCATCCTTGAGCGAGGCAAGCGAAGAAGAGGCAAAGGTAACCCCGGCTGAGGAAACGATAGAAGAAGTTCCCAAACCGGAGGCAGAACCGAAAGCTATCGAAGAGCCATCCTTGAAAGAGGTAACCAAAGAAGATGCTGGAAATCAATGATTTTGATGCGGTGCGTATTTCTCTGGCTTCACCGGAGCAGATCAGGAGCT
>JBHIDQ010000058.1:0-9185 GCA_046760155.1 Dehalococcoidales bacterium
AATGATTTTGATGCGGTGCGTATTTCTCTGGCTTCACCGGAGCAGATCAGGAGCTGGTCCTATGGCGAGGTAACCAAGCCAGAGACAATCAACTACCGCACCCTGAAGCCAGAAAGAGACGGGCTTTTCTGCGAGCGAATCTTTGGCCCCACCAAAGACTTCGAATGCTATTGTGGTAAGTACAAGAAGATACGCTACAAGGGAGTCATTTGCGATAAGTGCGGCGTCGAGGTCGCCCGAGCCAAGGTACGCCGAGAACGGATGGGACACATTGAGCTGGCCTGTCCGGTAAGTCACATCTGGTTTTCAAAAGGGACACCGAGTCGATTGGGACTACTCCTTGACCTGTCGCCACGGAGTCTGGAGCATGTTCTGTACTTCTCCTATTACATTATTACCGCTATCGATGAGGAGGCACGTCAGGAAGCAATCAAGCAAGTTAAGGAAGACACCTTACAAGAAATCGCCGAGCACGAAGAGGCATTGGAAGCTAAAATCGCCAAGTTGGAGCAGGAACAGGCATCGGTAGAGGAAATAAACCAGCTGCGGCGTAATTTCATTGCGGAAAAGACTCAACTTGAGGAGAAGTCCGCCACTGAGGTGGAACAGCTAAAAAGCCTCCGTGTCAAGGAATTACTCAATGAGAGTCAATATCATGAGCTCAAACAGAAATACGGATCGGTCTTTGAAGCCAAGATGGGGGCGGAGGCGATTCTCCAAATTATGAAAAACATTGACCTCGATGAATTACGTAACCGACTTCTTCAAGAAACCCAGTTTTCTTCTGGGCAACGGCGCAAGAAAGCCAGCAAGCAACTACGGGTGGTAGAGGCCTTCCGCAACAGCGGTAATAAGCCAGAGTGGATGATTTTAACGGTGTTGCCGGTCTTACCTCCTGACCTGCGCCCGATGGTTCAGCTTGACGGGGGAAGATTCGCCACCAGTGACCTTAACGACCTCTATCGACGCGTCATCAACCGCAATAATCGCCTGCGCCACTTAATCGAAATCAGTGCTCCCGAGATTATCATCCGCAATGAGAAGCGAATGCTGCAAGAAGCCGTCGATTCACTCATCGACAATGGCCGACGAGGACGAGCTATCTCCGTCAGCGGTAATCACAAATTAAAGTCGCTCTCCGATATGCTGCGGGGTAAACAAGGACGCTTTCGTCAGAATTTACTGGGCAAGAGAGTTGACTATAGCGGGCGCTCCGTCATCGTGGTTGGGCCGGAACTGGAACTTCATCAATGCGGTCTACCCAGGCGAATGGCTTTGGAGCTATTTAAGCCATTTGTGATGCACCGACTGGTTATGCAGGGCCTTGCCCCTAACATCAAGAGTGCGCGACGGCTGGTGGAGAGAGCCAAGCCAGAGGTTTATGACATATTAGAGGAGGTAGTCAAAGAACGACCGGTATGGCTTAACCGGGCGCCTACGCTGCACCGACTCAGCATCCAGGCTTTTGAACCGGTACTCATCGATGGGAGTGCCATCCAGATTCACCCTCTGGTATGCTCTGCTTTCAATGCTGACTTTGATGGTGACCAGATGGCCGCGCATGTCCCCCTCTCCAAAGCTGCCGTCGAAGAAGCCAGAGAGCTGGCACTCAGTCACCACAATATGTTGCTACCAAGCAGTGGCGAGCCAACGGTAGCCCCTACCCTGGACATGGTTTTTGGCTGCTATTACCTGACTACCATCAGGCCTGGCGCCAAAGGGGAAGGCACCCTTTTCGGTAGTTTTGAAGAGGCAAAGCTTGCCTATGAACTGGGCAATATTGACATCAGGGCTGAGATTGAGGTCAGGGACCAGGAAAGAGGCGGGGAAAGAGTTAAAACCACGGTCGGCCGTATTATCTTCAATGAAGTTTTACCCCCGGAACTAGGTTTCTACAACAAAGTAATTGATAAGTCAGGCTTGAAGCAAATCGTTACCGAATGCTGTCGAGTACTAAATGATGAAGATACGGCGGCGGTGCTGGACAATTTTAAACAGCTAGGCTTCCACCATGCCACCAAATCAGGCATCACCATCGCCATGAATGACATTGAGGTTCCGGCAGGCAAAGCCAAAATGCTGGAGGAGGCCGAAGAAAGAGTTGCCATTATTGATAATCAGTACCACCGTGGCTTGATTACCGAGGACGAAAGGTATAACAGTATCGTCAGTGCCTGGATGGAAACCACCGATAAGATTACCAACACCATCTCGGACAGTCTAGATCGCTTTGGTGGCATTCACATGATGGCAACGTCAGGCGCTAAGGGTAATATTTCCCAGATTACCCAGATGGCGGGCATGCGGGGCTTAATGACTGACCCTTCGGGTAAGATAATCGATTTTCCGATAAAGTCGAGTCTTCGTGAAGGACACAGTGTTCTGGAGTACTTCATCTCTACTCACGGTGCCCGTAAGGGGCTGGCGGATACGGCGTTAAGAACCTCGGACAGTGGTTATCTCACCAGACGCCTTATCGACGTGGCCCAGGACGTAATCATCTTCGAAGAGGACTGCGAGACTACGGATGGCATCTGGATATCCGAACCACAGGAAAAGGGGCTATTACCTTCGCTTAGCGAGCGAATAACCGGTCGGTTGGCGGCCAGCCAAGTAATTAATCCCAACACGGGAGAGATTATCGTTGACCGAGATGAGGAAATCGACGAAGAGAAGGCGAATAAAATTATTGCCGCCGGGATAACCAGAGTCCATGTCAGGTCTCCGCTTACTTGCCAGTCGAAGCGGGGTACCTGTCAGAAGTGTTATGGCCGAGACCTTGCTCGCGGGGGAGCGGTTGATGTCAATACTGCCGTCGGCATAATTGCGGCGCAGAGTATCGGAGAACCAGGCACCCAGCTAACACTGCGCACCTTCCACACCGGAGGGGTCGTTGGGCTTGACATCACCAGTGGTCTACCTAGAGTGGAAGAACTTTTTGAGGCCAGAGCCCCTAAGGGTCAAGCCATTATCTCAGAAATAGACGGGGTAGCTAATGTAATTGAGAATGAGGAAGGCAGGAGAATCAAAATTAGCAGCTCGGAGACATACCGTGATGAATATTCGCTGCCGGCTGGCTGGCAGGCTATGGTCGACAATGGTCAATGGGTAGATATAGGCACCGTGCTGGCAACTAAAGTCCCGGCGAAAAAGAAAAGCAAAGCGGTCAGCGTACCTCCGGAGACCCAGCCTATCCTAGCACGCATCGCCGGTAAGGTAACTATTAAAGGTAAGCAATTGTTTATCAGCTATGAGGAGAGAGAGGAGCGAGAGTATGCTGTCCCGACCGCCGCCAGTATTCGAGTTCAAAACGAGGAAGAGGTAAAAGCCGGGCAGCAACTCACCGATGGGTCGGTAAACCCGCAGGATATATTGCGCATTCTGGGCAGGGAGGCAGTACAGCAGTATCTCGTTGACGAGGTGCAAAAGGTATATCGTTCGCAAGGGGTGAATATAAACGACAAACATATTGAGATTATCGTCCACCAGATGCTGACCAAAGTTCGCGTTGATTCCGCTGGTGACACGGAACTGGTACCGGAAGAGCTGGTTGACCGGTTCGTTTATGAAGACATTAACGCCAAGGTATTAGCAGAAGGTGGGGAGCCAGCCACTGCCCACACCGTGTTACTGGGCATAACCAGAGCCTCGCTGAGTACGGATAGCTGGCTCGCGTCTGCCTCCTTCCAGGAAACCACCCGGGTGCTTACCGAAGCCGCCGTTTACGGCAAGATTGACCGACTAGTCGGACTCAAGGAAAATGTTATTATTGGTAAGCTAATTCCAGCCCACTACCTGCCTCTCGAAGAGGTAGCCGAGTTACCATCCGGGGAAGAGCATGAGGAAGTGCCCAGTTTATTGGTCGGTGAAGCACTAGAAGAATTGCCAAGTCTAGTCACCACTGAAGAGCTGGAGGAAGCTCCAGACCGACTAGCCGATGAAGAACACGAGGAAATAGAAAACCTGGTAACGCCCGAAGAGCAGGGAAAAGCGGGAGACATACTATCTCACGAAGAATCTGAAGAATCTCCAGACGTGATAACCGAGGCAGAGCCAGAAGAAATGTCAAGCCCGTCCGTAGAAGAAGAGGAGGAAAAATCGGGGGACTAATGGGGGTGAGGTGAAATAGCTCGCATCATATCAGGCAAGCCCAGCGCTGAGGATATACCACTTGACACTAGCCTCCGACCCCGCCGCCTCGATGAATTCGTTGGCCAGGAAAAGATCAAGGACAACCTGAATATAGCCATGGCTGCGGCCAAAGGTAGAGGCGAGGCATTAGACCATATCTTACTCTACGGTCCACCCGGTCTGGGTAAGACCACGCTGGCTTATATCATTGCCGCGGAAATGGGGGTCAACATCAGGGTTACCTCCGGCCCGGCAATCGAGCGTACCGGAGACCTCGCCGCCATCCTCACCAACCTCCACAGTCAGGATATACTCTTCATTGATGAAATCCACCGTCTCAATCGGGCGGTGGAGGAGATATTATACCCGGCGATGGAGGACTTTGCCCTGGATATTATCATCGGCAAGGGTCCCGGTGCCCGAAGCTTGCGCCTAAACCTGCCTAACTTTACACTGATTGGTGCCACCACCCGCTTCGCACTGCTGAGCCCACCCCTCCGAGACCGATTTGGCGCCGTCTACCGCCTTGATTTCTATGACCAGACCTCGATCGAAGCCATTCTGCAACGCTCGGCTCGCATCCTCCAGATAAAAGCCGAAGATGGAGGACTGAAAGAAATCGCCCGCCGCGCCCGAGGTACACCTCGTGTAGCCAACCGATTGCTCAAGCGGGTGAGAGACTATGCTCAGGTGATTGCCGATGGTATTGCTACCAACTCCGTAGCGGTTGCGGCGCTGGCCAAGCTGGAAGTTGACCCGATTGGTCTGGATGAGGTAGACCACAAGTTATTACACACCATCATCGACAAGTTTAACGGTGGTCCAGTGGGGCTGGAGACTCTGGCGGCCTCCATCAGTGAGGAGTCAGATACTATTATGGATGTTTACGAGCCTTATCTGCTGCAACTGGGCTTTCTGGAACGAACCCCACGCGGCCGATTAGCCACCCAGTTAGCCTATCAGCACCTTGAACTGCCTTATAATAAGGAAAAGCCGCCACAGTCAACTCTGTGGTAACAGTTCACCTCTTAACAGCCTACTTATAGGCTTCTCTAGGCGGACTAAAGGCATCCAGAGCCAGGGTTTCCTCAGCATGAGTAACGCCACCATGGCTGGTGTTGGACGGAATAAGGTACATATCTCCCTTTTTCAGCAACCTGGTCTCATTGCCAATGGTCAACTCAATTGCCCCTTCCAGAACGATTCCCATCTGCTCCTCGGCATGGCTATGGAGCGCGACTTCGGAGTGGGGCTGCAAGGCAACATAGGCGAGCATCAGGCGTTCGCCCGAAACCACGCGTACTGAGAAGCCCGGTGCTGGCTCAAACTGCTTAAAGTCCTGCGGAAAATTATAGAACACGGGTCCACCTCCTAGGTTTTGTTGCCCATTTTAGCACAGACCACTTCCCTTCATCCGGTATCATCAGGCAATAGGGTCAGTAATGGTCACTCGGTCAGATTATTACTTCTGCCCGGTTGTTTATTTCCCGGTTATGGCGTCTATCCCCAGGTTGAGGGCTTTGAGATTCAATTCTGCTCTGTCTGGAGTAAAGCTATATTTTATTTCTGCCTCTAAATCCTCTTTAGTGAGGGGGATTAAATTGAGTCCAATCAAGCTGCCGAGAATGATGACATTGGCGACGATAGGTGTTCCTAGCTTCAAACCCATAGCGGTGGCATCCAAGAACCAGGCTGATTCAGATAGTTCAGCAATGGTCTCCCTTAAAACCTGGTAGTCAGGATACTGAGCCTTTCGGGAAAGCACTGATACCGGAAAAAGGGGATTAAAATTGGTTATGGTAGTAACTTCAGGGTTTCCATACCTGACCAGCATCCTCAGCGTCTCCAGGGGCTCAAGGCTGAGAATGATATGAGCTTTGCTCTCAGGGATAAGAGGACCGTAAAGCATCTTTTCCGATATCCGTACATTACTCATTACCGCGCCGCCTCTTTGCGCCACACCAAGGGTTTCGCCGATGGCGACAAAGTAGCCTTTTCTCAATAGAGTGCGGCCAATGAGGCGGGAAAGCAGGATATTTCCCTGGCCACCAACCCCGCTGATGACCAAATTCAAAGGTTCAGCGTGAATTGCCATTACACTGCCTCCTCCCTGACAATGGCTCCAAATGGGCAGATGTCAACACAAACGCCGCACCCGCAACAAACCGCTTCATTTATTTGCGCTTTTCCGGTAGCAATGTCCCAGGGCAGTGCCGGACACTTAAATGACTTCGTGCAAAAAGCGCAATCCTCACCACGACATTTGTCGATATCTATCCATACGGTGTAAGGATACTTTCGCTCCTCTCTCATCCGTACCAGTTCGCACTTGCGTCGCATGATTAACACCTTGACCCCCTCTTCCTTCAATAGCTGAAGTAGCTGGTTCGTGGTGCCTTTGATATCGAAAGGGTCAGTGACCACTACCTTGCATCCCAAGCCCTGACAGAGCCGGGCCATATCTACTGCCGGAGCCACGTTCCCCATAGCATCGAAAGTTGTTCCCGGATGGGACTGGAAGCCCGTCATTGCCGTAGCACTATTGTCGAGCAGCACCATCACCATGTTGGACTTGTTATGTATCGCATTGAGAAGGGCCGGGATGGAAGCATGGTAAAAGGTTGAATCACCGCACACGGCGATAACCGGTTGTTCCGAGCCAAACTGGTCAAGATGGCCAAAGCCGGTGGCTAATCCCACTCCAGAGCCCATGGCATGCAATGCTTTAGTCAATTTATCTCCGGCGGGAAAGACATCGAGGGTATAGCAACCAATATCGCCAGTTAAGAAACCACCGCGGCCATCTTTCTGCAGTGCCTTTTTAATGGACCAGAAACTGGCCCGATGCGCACACCCGGCGCACCAGGTTACACCACGGTCAATCAGCAGCTTGGCGGCGGCATCATTGGCCTTCTGGTTGTAAGCCAGCTCCCGAGTGACGTATTCCGTCTCAAATAGCGTGGCCAGAGCCTGGAGCACAAAATCTGGCTTCAGTTCTCCGACCGATGGCAGGTGCCCGGTTTCTTTGCCGTAGACTTGAAAGTCTGGCGGCAATTTTGCTGATTCAAATGCCGTCTTTTTGATAAAGGTTTCCAGAAATGGGTCGACTTCCTCCACAATCAAAACTCGGTTAGTTTTGGCCAAGTTCTCTTCGATAAATCCTTTCGGAAACGGCCAGAGGGCTCCCAGTTTCAAGATGCCAACTGATTTAGCCAAATTGAGCGATTCGACTGCTTCCAAGGAGTAGCGGCTGCCAATACCGCTACAGACCACTATCAGCTCTGGATTTGGCGGTCCCCGGTACCAATTAAAGGCAGAGTCTTCAAAGACTTTTTCAACTTTGGTTAGTCTCTCGAGGACAGCAACATGGTGGGTCTTGGCCAAATAGGGTGAAATACACTGTGAAGTATCAAAATAGGCCTTTCTTTCTACCTGGCGCATTTCGCCCAGAGTGACCGGGCCACTGGAAAGTGAAATACGGGTGGAACTCCTCACCAGGAAGAAGCCATTGAACTGTTCGGAAAGGTCAAAAGCCCATTTTGTCATCTCCTTGGCTTCCTCAGGGCTGTCCGGTTCCAGCAGGGGAATACCTTCCGAACTGGCCACCCAACGGGAATCAGCCTCGTCACCACTGGAATGTCCCTCCGGGTCATCACAGACAGCAAAGACAAGCCCACCGCCATTCTTACCAAGGCCGGAGTAATTGAGGTGAGCTAAAAAGTCCAGCGCAACGTTCAGGCCAGCCGTTTTCATCGCGGAAAGTGCCCGCAGTCCGGCAAAAGAAGCCGCCGCGGCGGCTTCGGTGGCTACCTTCTCATTCGTGGACCACTCTACATAGATACCGGTTTCACTGGCAACCCTAGCTAAGGTTTCCACTATCTCGGAAGAAGGAGTTCCTGGATAGCCGGTGGCAAACTGCACTCCCGCTTCCAGGGCACCCCTAGCAATAGCCTCATTTCCCATCAACAATTGGCCAGCGCCAGGTTTATCCCAAACAGAGTTTGCTATTTTCACACCTCCAATGCCATTCTTGACAACGCCAGTTTCTTATTGTACCGTATCAGGTTACCCGAAAATCAAGCCCGGGAGAAGCTCGGAATTTTTCACCACACATCAGAAGGACATAGCCGGAAGCGGCGTACTGCCGGCTCAGATACCCTCCAAGGTAGCGAGTTGAGCCAAAGCATCGTAGTTGTAATCCTCAGCCGAACTTACCCGGAACGTATCCGGTATTGTCACCGGAGGCTCGCCTTTGATGGACTTTACCAGCTCAAAGGCATTCCTTACCCGCTTCTCATCCCCCTCCAGCACCAGTACCACGGCCCCCTCAGAGCCGCCAACACCACCGGAACCCAGGTGATAGGCTTTGACGCCGGTCAGTACGGCTAAGGCCTGAATCTCGGTAACCACTTTGCCCAGAACCACCGGGGTGAGTTTTACCGGTAGCCCGGTACTGTATTTGAAGTGATAGATTCCGGAGTGCTTGGACGCCTCAATGACCGACGGCACCATCTTCTCCAAGCCAACTGGCATGATGAGATGACAGCCACGCGGCGTCACGATGGGCCAGGACATGCCAATGGTACCACCCTTCAAACCGGAAGTGAAAATGCCGGCAGTACCCTCCGAGTCTATGGCATTGGCCCCCTTAATGAAAACATCGTCGGGGCCGAAGTCAAGTATTTCCACATTCGAATCAGCCCCTTCGACCACCTTCCCTTTCCGGGTAACATGCCAGGTGCAAGGAGGTGGCCCCGAATTGGCATTGGTGATGCCGTCACAGACCATGCCCACGGTCTGGCCAGCTTTGGGCTCCACCTTAATGCCGAAGAGCTCCTCACTGATAAAGGCAGTGGTAACACCCCGGGCAATGATGACCATGCCGTTTTTGTAGGCATGCTGCACCTCGGGGAGCGCCACGGTAGCCTTAGCCAAAAGACGTCTAGACTCGGCGGGGTTTAAGACCACCAAGGCTGAAATCTGTTTCTGGCCTGGTTCTGGCTGTGGATAGTCTACTTGGTAAAACAATGTCCACCTCCTGAAAAGATTTGCGT
>JBHIDQ010000059.1:0-8977 GCA_046760155.1 Dehalococcoidales bacterium
GAAGTCAATTGTGCCCCGGTTGAAGGCACATCGGAAGGTAAAATCGTTTGCGATGTCAGCATTGAGGACTTACCATCCGAGCTGGGCTTTGTGCTGCTCAAGGAGCCGGTCGAATGCACGGTTAGTGGTGGATTTGTCAGGGATATAAAGGGTGGTGGAGAAGCCAAGAAGTTGAAGGAATATCTGGAGAGTTTACAAGACCCCAACATTTATAATATCGCCGAATTGGGCATCGGAATGAATCCAAATGCCAAAGCAGACGGCACAAGCCTTATGGATGAAGGTTCTCAGGATAACATTCACCTCGCCATCGGCACCAACGAATATTTCCCCGGAGGGACAATAAGAGCCAAGGGACATTATGACCTGGTTATTTCCTTCTGTACGTTGGAGCTGGATGGAGTACCCGTAGTCAAAGACGGCAAGCCAGTTTTTTGAGAGAAAAAAGGTTAGCCCTAATCGCTTCGCACTTCGTAAAGCGCCGAACCATTAAGCGGTGCGAAAAGCCTGCTCATTCAAATAGCACCTCCCACAGATATACCCATTCTGCCATGCAAAAATACCCTGTAACCACTAAAGGCATGTCTGGTAGCCCCGCTTGATTTAATCTTAGTCTGAACACCGTTAACCAAAACCATAAATATAGGGTATTTTTTCTAAAAAAATAGGTATTTTTCCGTATTCCTTATCACTATCCCGATGGGCTATACTGATATAGATTTTTACAGATTTTCGTAGATTTATATAATTTTAGGTGCTCGTTGTCGTCACAATGAAGACCAGTCTGTTTGTCTCCCCTATCGTCAACGTAGCTAGGAGCATGAGTTTTGGCCGAAGAGTCTTTAATCAGCATCAGTGAAGCCAGCCAAATACTTGGAGTCAGTGAGGCAGCCCTTCGCCAGTGGACAGATGAGGGGAAGATAAAGGCTTTCGTTACTCCTGGTGGTCACCGCCGTTATTCACGAGCAGAGTTAAGGAAGTTCATCGGGTCTCACCCAAAGATGCTCGGCATAAAGGACCTGGTTCTTGAACTGGAAGATACCACTCGTATTCACCGTGAAATTGCCCGGGCATCGCTGAAAAACACGGCGTGGTATGACAAGCTTAATGAAGAATCACAGGAGCATCTGGCTGACCTCGGTCGGCGCCTGTTAAATTTGATTATCAAATACATTACTGAACCCTCCGGGCGAGCGGAAACCATCCAGCTTGTCCGCAATGTTGGTCATGACCACGGGGAAACACTGGCCAAGCTGCAATTTCCGCTCACTGATTCTGTAGAGGCTTTCCTTTTACACCGTAATCCAATTATGAACGCGGCGACACATCTGATGAGAAAGAGAGAAGCCTTTACCGGACGTGTTGTCGAGGCAATCCCGCTGGTCGCCCATGTTATGGATGAAGCTCTGGTCGCCCTGGTGGCTGCACATCAGCAGTACCGCAATGGAATTCAGGGAAGGATGGAAGGAGGTACCGCCGGGTGATATCAATGACACGCTTGCTGTGCGATGCGGTCGGGCCGGGTGACCATCTTCGCTATGAGAACAGAGATATCCCGCGGCCGGTAGTCGTCTGGAACTGCACCCGGCAATGCAACTTAAACTGTATCCACTGTTACGCCAGTGCCGATAACCAAAGGTCCCCGGAAGAAATGGGCACTGCGGCCGGAAGAGCATTCATCCGCGACCTAGCTGATTTTGGTGTACCAGTCATTCTGTTCTCCGGAGGTGAACCACTACTCAGAAAAGACCTGTTTCCACTGGCAAGTCTGGCTCGGGAACTGGGAATCAGGGTTGCCCTTTCCACCAACGGCACGCTGATTACTGATGAGGTAGCCGGTGAAATTAGTCGTATTGGTTTTGCTGAGGTGGGCATAAGCCTGGACGGTATTGGAGCCAACAATGACCACTTCCGTGGCCGAAACGGTGCGTTTGAGGCTGCCCTTACCGGCATCAGAAACTGTATTGCCCTCGATTTGAGAGTGTCACTGCGACTGACCATAACCCGCTTTAACTACCAGGAAATCCCGGCCATTTTCCGGTTGGTAGAGAATGAAGGCATCGACCGCGTCTGTTTCTATCATCTTGCCTATTCGGGACGTGGCGGCAGTCTGCGTGAGGAGGATATTAATCACGCTCAGACCAGAGAGGTGGTGGACACAATTTGTGAATACACCCTAAACCTGTACCAGCGTGGTCTGCGAAAGGAAATCCTCACCGTAGGCAATCATGCTGATGGTGTTTATCTCTACCTCAAGTTGAGCAAAGATGACCGGCAACGTGCTGACAAAGCCCTAGAACTGCTGCGAGTGAATGGAGGCAACAACTCTGGCATCAAAATAGGTGCCGTTGATGACCTTGGAAATGTCCATCCTGACCAGTTCTGGTGGCACTATTCACTGGGTAATGTCCGCCAGCGAAAATTTGCTGACATCTGGACAGATACCTCCGAGCCACTGCTAAAAGGCTTAAAGACTCGTAGAAGTTTACTCAAGGGCCGCTGTGCCCGGTGTCAGTATCTTGACCTCTGTAATGGCAACCTTCGGGTGCGTGCCGAGGCGGTATTCGGCGATGTCTGGGCGGAAGACCCGGCCTGCTACTTAACTAATGAGGAGATTGGCATCAGCTCATGACTACCGGAATAAACAACCGCCAGAAGCAGGGAGAATTACTTATCCCTAAGTTACATTTGGTCGCCTGGGAGCTGACCCGAAGCTGCAACCTATTTTGTGCCCATTGCCGAGGTTCAGCTACCCCCACTTCATATAGTAACGAGCTAACAACCGGGGAGTGCTTTCGCCTCATCGACCAGATTCTGGAGGTTGGCCACCCAATTATCATCCTGACTGGTGGCGAGCCGCTGGTTCGCCCGGATGTCTTACCAATCGCCAAGTATGCCGTAAGTAAAGGACTAAGGGTGGTCATGGGGACCAACGGTACGCTAATTACGGAAGAAATGGCAACGGAACTGAAAGAAGTGCCCATATCACGCCTCGGGATAAGCCTGGACTTCCCGGTAGCCGAACTTCAGGATAATTTCCGTGGTCAGAATGGCGCTTTTGCTGCCGTATTGGCGGGCATCGCTAATGCCCGCCGGGCAGGTATTGAGGTTCAAATTAACAGCACCATTACTAAGTTGAATGTGGGCTATCTAGACGAACTCCTAGCCCTAGCGCTGAAGGTGGGGGCAGTGGCTTTTCACCCCTTTATGCTGGTACCAACCGGACGCGGTAAAGGGCTGGAATCAGTGGAACTGCCGCCCGAGCAATACGAGGAGACACTGCACTGGATTTATGATAAGCAAATTGAGCTCGGAGACAGGATGTTTTTTAAACCTACCGATGTCCCCCACTACCTGCGAGTGGTGAAACAGCGGCAAAAACGAGACCAGAGAACAAGACCAGAGTCCGCCGTGGGCCATAACCCAACAAACACAATCAGCCGTGGCTGCCTCGCCGGCATTGGTTTCTGCTTTGTCTCAAGCCAGGGAAAAGCAAAAGGATGTGGCTACCTTGATGTGGAAGCCGGCGACATCAGAAAGGAAAGCTTCCGTCAGGTCTGGGCTAATTCGCCTTTATTCGGCAAATTAAGGGACCTCTCCAATCTTAAGGGGAAATGTGGTGCTTGCCAGTATAAAAGGATATGTGGTGGTTGCCGGGCTAGAGCCTATGAGGCTACCGGTGACTGCCTTGAGGCTGAGCCCTACTGTATCTATGAACCGGTGGCGCAGCGAAAAGTTACCAGCGGGGTAGAAGATTAAGATGCATTTAGACGTTATTGAGCAAAAGCTGCTTGACCTGCTTCAGACAAAGTTTCCGTTAATGAGGAGACCCTATGCTGACCTGGGACTGAGTCTGGGCATTGCTGAAGAGGAGATTATGCAACGGATTAGGCAATTGAAGGCAAAGGACTTGATTCGCCAGATAAGCCCGGTTTTTGACGCCGCAAGTCTTGGCTATAAGACCACACTGGTGGCGATGAGAGTAGTGGGGACACAGTTAGACAAAGCTGCCAAACTCATCAGCCAAAACCCGGGAGTCAGCCATGCCTATGAAAGAGACCACCACTTCAATCTCTGGTTTACTCTGGCGGTTCCGGCTACGGTTGAAATAGAAGCTGAATTGCAGAGGCTGACCAGTGCTGTTTCGGCGGAAACTGTCTTTAGCCTGCCCGCGCTTAAACTTTTCAAGCTGCGCACCTATTTTGGCTCGGATGGAGATGACCAGCCAGAAGCGGATAGCGAGATACCCGGCGATATTACTTCTCAAGAAGTTCAACTCTCCCCAGTAGACAGGCGGGTAATCAATGAGTTACAGCAAGACTTACCACTAATTTCTCGGCCCTTTGCTGAGATGGCGGCACGGTCGGGCATGGACGAAGAGAAATTTCTGGCACTATCCCAATCTCTCTTGCCACGGGGGATTATGCGGCGCTTTGGCGCATCGATTAATCACCGTAGGGTTGGGTTTGCCGCCAACGCCATGACCTGCTGGGCAGTACCAGCAAAGAAGGTGGAGGTTATCGCCAAGAAACTGGCGTCACTACGGGAAGTGAGCCACTGCTACCAAAGAAAGACAAACCCGCTCTGGCGCTACAACCTTTTTGCCATGATTCATGGTCATACTAAAGAGGAGTGTCAGGAAATAGCCGATAAAGTGTCTACGAAGACGGGCTTTACGGACTATGTCTTACTTTTCAGCACCAAAGAATTCAAGAAGACGAGGGTCAAATATCTGGTATGAAAAAGAAAAATCAGGTGACTGCTTACTATCCGGTTTTCCTGAACATTAGCGGCCGGAAATGCGTGGTGGTTGGTGGCGGTCAGGTTGCCCTGCGTAAGGTCAGGGTACTGCTTGAGCATGGTGCTGACGTTGAGGTCATCAGCCCAGACCTCTGTCCGGAACTAGTTCAGCTTGCCGAGAACAGAGAAATAAAGACTCTCAATCGAGCCTACCGGCCGGGCGACTTGGCAGATGCCACGGTTACCATCGCCGCCACTGATGATGGTGCGCTTAACCGAAAGGTAGCAGAAGAAGCCCACCGTAAGGCAGTCCTGGTCAACGTGGTGGATGATGCCGAAAACTCCGACTTCATTGTCCCCTCATATCTGCGCCGCGGGGAGGTTACCATTGCTGTCTCTACTTCTGGCCGGAGCCCAGCCTTAGCACGAAAAATCCGCACCAGACTGGAGAAAGATGTCGGTAATGAGTATGCCTCGCTCATCCGCCTCATTGGTGAGGTTCGCACTGAAGTAAAACGGGAGGGGATAAAGATTGATGGCGACCGCTGGCAGGAAGCCCTAGACCTTGATTTACTTCTTGAACTGCTGAAAAGAGGCGACGAGGAAAAAGCGAAGGCTATCCTGTTCAGTGACCTGAAAGAACCACAAAAACAACAGTTAAGGCAGTCTAGTTGAGATGCAGATTAGTTTAGTCGGCATAAATCATCACACCGCACCGGTGGCTATTCGTGAGAGGGCAGCAATCAGGGCGGGAAAGCTTGACGATTCCCTGGAGTTGCTTCGTTCTTATGTCTCTCCGGGAGTAATCCTGTCCACCTGTAATCGCACTGAAGTTTATACCGTCACCAATAATGATAGCCAGGCTAGGGCGTTAAGCCTCAATTTCTTGCAGACTCACTTGGCTATCCCGGATAATACTTTGCAGCGATATACCTACGTCCTTGAGGGTGAGGCCGCGGTTGAGCACCTGTTCCGTATTGCTTGTGGACTTGACTCAATGATCATCGGCGAGTATGAGGTTCTGGGGCAGGTAAGGCAGGCATTGGAAGTTGCCGAGAAAGCAAAGATGGTCAGTTTGCCACTACGTCATCTGTTCCAGAATGCCATCAGAGCCGGCCGGCGGGTTCGCGAAGAAACCGGAATCAGCCGGAATGCGCTTTCGGTGAGCTCGGTGGCCGTGGACCTAGCTGCCAAGACTATTGGTGACCTAGAAAGTTGCAAAATGCTGGTCATCGGTGCTGGCGAAGCGGGGAGGTTAGCCGCTAAAGCCGCCAAGGACAGAGGAGTCTCCCAAATCACTGTTGCCAGCCGCACTCAGAAGAGAGCATCAACTCTGGCGATGGCATTGGGCGGGCTGCCAATCAGTATGAATGACCTAGCCGAAGAGCTGAACACCTGTAACCTAGTGGTAGCCTGTGCTTATGCCCCCCACTACCTGCTGGATGTTTGCCAGGTGGAAACGGCAATGAGGCATCGCCCCGAACTTCCTCTGGTGATAATTGATATTGCCGTACCCCGCAATGTGGTGCCCGCCGTGGCGCAAATAAACAATGTTTTCTTGTATAACATTGACGACCTTACCCAGATTTCAGAACAAAACCGAAGCCAGCGAAAAGGGGAGATTGAGCAGGCTGCCAAAATTATCGCTGCTGAGATGGCCGAATTTACCGCCTGGTGGCAAGTTCTTGAGATTAGACCCGTGGTCTCTGCACTGATGAAAAAGGCTGAGGATATACGCAGTACCCAACTGAACAAAACACTGAAGAAATTACGCTCGCTGTCTGATGAAGAGAGAGAGCACCTGACGGCAATGACCAAATCAATCGTGACCAAAATCCTCAAGGACCCCATCAATTATCTTAAGGCAAATGGTAACGGTGATTATACTGACATGGTAAGCGAGCTCTTCCGACTGGATATGGAGCAGCCAAAATGAGGGGGAAAATCGTCGTTGGTTCACGGGGCAGTAAGCTTGCCCTGATTCAGACAGAGTCAGTGGTAGCCAAGCTCAGAGAGGCAAATCCTCATCTTGAGGTTGTCATCAGCAAAATAATAACCCAAGGCGACCGCAATCGCCGTGTCCAGCTTGACCACATGGCAGGCATTGGTGTCTTTGTCAAGGAACTGGAGGAAGCCTTGCTCCGCGGCCGGATTGACCTGGCAGTGCACAGCCTCAAGGATATGCCCACGCAGATTCCCCCGCAGCTGGGCTTGGTGGCAGTAACCGAGAGGCTCGACCCCAGAGACGTGCTTGTTTCCAGAGGGCAGAAGCTGGCTGAGCTTGCTTCTGGCTCTAGAATAGGCACCGGCAGCCTGAGGCGAGCCATTCAGCTCAGCACCTGCCGTCCTGACCTAGAGGCATGTCATATCAGAGGAAACGTGGATACCCGTCTGCGCAAGGTTACCGATGGTGAGTTTGCTGGGGTAATACTGGCGGCAGCGGCGATGCAACGCCTTGGCTGGGAAGAAAAGATAAGCGAATACCTGCCGCTGGAGTATTTCCTGCCGTCGGTGGGGCAGGGAGCGCTGGCAATAGAGGCACGTTTGGATGATGACGAGAGCGCCAAAATGGTCGCTCCGCTAAACCACCTGCCCACATGGCAGAGTATTACCGCCGAGCGTGCCTTCCTCCGTGCCCTGGGTGGCGGTTGCCGCGCTCCGATTGCCGCTCTGGGGACAATAAAAAACGATACCTTACAGCTTGAAGGAATGGTAGCTGATGTCAGCACAAAAAAGATAGTCCGTGCCTCGGTGGAAGGTATTGCCACATCCGCGGAGGGACTGGGAGTACGGCTGGCACAAAAACTGCTCGTGATGGGGGCAGATGAATTTATTGCTGAGGCAAAAGCAAGAAGATGAAAGTGGGTAAGGTCTATTTAGTTGGCGCAGGACCTGGTGACCCCGGCCTGATTTCAGTGAAAGGACTTGAGTGCCTGAAGAGGGCTGAGGTCATAATCTATGACCGCCTGCTCGATGAGCGGCTGCTCGATTCAGCACCACCTCACGCAGAGAGAATATACGCGGGCAAGACGGCTGGAGAGCATATCAAGCCTCAGGCCGAGATAAACCAATTGCTGGTGGCCAAAGCCAAAGAAGGTAAGACGGTGGTACGGCTCAAGGGTGGCGACCCGTTTGTCCTGGGGCGAGGTGGCGAGGAAGCCGAGGCACTGGTGCAGAGCTGCATTCCCTTTGAAGTAGTGCCCGGGATAACCTCGGCGGTGGCGGTGCCGGCTTATGCCGGTATCCCGGTCACCCATCGTGGTCTGGCGTCATCTTTTGCTGTCATCACCGGCCATGAAGACCCCGGCAAAGACAGCTCAAGCCTGAACTGGGAAAAACTGGCTACCGCAGTGGACACTTTAGTTTTCCTTATGGGCATGAAAAACCTGCCGGAAATAGTGACCAAGTTAATGGAACATGGCCGACCGCCAAATACACCGATAGCGGTGATTAAAGAAGGCACCAGAGCGGAGCAAAAAACGGTGGTCGGTAATCTTAAGGACATTGTGGCTAAGGTGAAAGAGCATCATCTCACTCCACCGGCAATTATCGTCGTTGGGGAGGTAGTCAGGCTCAGAGAGAAATTACGCTGGTTTGACAACTGTCCTCTCTTCGGTAAGCGTATTCTGGTCACCCGGGCGCGCCACCAGGCAAGTGCCTTGAGTCAACTTCTCGTCGAGCATGGCGCCCAGCCGGTTGAGCTACCAGCTATTGCCATCCGGCCAGTAGCTGACACAACTGAATTGGACCAGGCTATCTCAAACCTGAAACACTATCACTGGATACTCTTTACCAGTGCTAATGGTGTAGCCGCTTTCTGGCAGCGGCTAAATGACCTAAATTTGGATAGCCGTGCCCTTAGCGGGCTTAAGATTGGTGCTATTGGGCCGGCCACCGCCAAAGCCTTAAAAGTTGAGGGTGTAATTCCCGATTACCTCCCCGAAATCTATACCAGTGAAGGTATTACCACCGGCCTCAAAAACCGAAATATTGCCAGTCAGCGGTTTCTGTTGCCTCGGGCGGACATAGCTGATGAAGAGTTGGTTCAAGGAATTAGCCAGCTTGGTGCTGAGGTGCACGAGGTAGTTGTCTATCGGACGGTTCCCGCAACCGAAGCTATTGCCCAAGCCAAGCAAATGCTTATCTCGGGTGAAATTGACGTTATCACTTTTACCAGCTCGTCAACGGTGTCCAATTTGGTAGCCGCGTTTCAGGGAGAACCTCCAGCGATAAACAG
>JBHIDQ010000060.1:0-8868 GCA_046760155.1 Dehalococcoidales bacterium
AATATGGTTAAGATAACTATCAGCACCCGTCTCATATTGCTGCCTTCAATATATAAATTCTATCTTAAATGTAACATAGAAACATAAAGATGGGCGTAAAAAACATAAAGATTTCGTAAAGGTTCCGTTAAAGTTTCGTAAATAAATGCGCTCTTACCGCTGGGTAGCTTCGCAGTATAGCTCCGGAGTTACCGTATAGCCCGCTTCCCATTCCGTTGGCTCACGGGAGACAAGCTGGTAGGTGCCGCCATTGACGGAAAGGGTGTAGCTGCCACCGCTGATACCCACCAGGTTAAAGATAGCCACGCCATTCTCCAGGGTCATCAGCCGGTAGTCGGGCGTTTCACCAGCCTCCACCGAGCCCTCTAGGTAGAGTTCCATGGTGAGATTATCGTAAGCCTTCAGCAGTGAATCGGTATTGGTCAGGTAGGCCCTCACCTGCAGGTTGCCGCTATAATCGGCGTGCGGGGTGACTTCAAACAGGTCGCCGGTTGGTGTGTTGCCGGTGAGTGGCGGGGCATCGAAGCTGACTTCAGTATAGACCTGGGTGCACAGTGAATCTATGCCTGCGCCTGGCCTTCTCATGCCGACACCGATTTGTAAAGCATCGATTTCATTCCAGGTCCAGGTGGTATTTGTACTCGGGTTGAGGCTCCATTGGTATGAGTAGGTAGCGTAGCTGGGGGTCAGGTTTTCCGAGGTACCGTTGTACGTGACGCCGTTGGTCTTGATGAGGACGTGAGCACTGGGTTGGGTTGCATTAGCTGATGCTCTGGATACCATGAAAACTTCGACATAATTTATGTCACCGCCTGCCGTCTGGGTGGAGTGGTTGGCGGTGTTGTATAAATCGTTTTCCCAGGTAATGTTATTGGTGTAAACGTAAGTGCTATCGCCGTCAGCGGTGGCTTCGTCCACTTTGTCCCAGTGGTCTCCGGAAGCCGGAGACTGGAATTGAATCTCGGTCGCATCGCCAGCGGCGTTTGGCCGGTAGATGATATCATCCGTCACCGGGGTTAACACGGTATTCCAGTCGGGCTGGGTGGCGGTGGCATTAACGGTAGCTATGTCACCCGTCGCTGCCGGGGTAACAATTGTCCCCGTTGCCGTGGTGTAGGTATAAGCATATATCCCACTACTGATTAGCAGGACAATTCCTAGCACAGCCAGTAGATAGAATTTCTTTGTCATGCTTATTTACCACCACGATGTCTTGCCTTGGCTTCCCGGTTGGTTATCCCGTCACCTTTGGGTAAGCTCAAGGTAGAACTCTGGAGTTGTTGACCACCCCGCTGCCCACTCTGAAGTATTATCCGAAATAAGACAGTAGCCACCCCCGATAACTTCTATGGTAAAAGATTGCAGTGCCACCGTAAGAGTGATGGTAATATCGCTCAATGTAGGCGTGCTATCGCCGGGACCGGAGAAGTACGCCTTGTACTGAATCCAGCGGTCACCATCATGGACGGAGTTTATCGCCGTACCGCTGGTGGTGTAGTAATCAGTCGTCCCGGTGGGTCCATACCAGGTAGCCGAGCTAAGCCCTCCTTCTGTCGCCGCCGACCTCAACTGAAACTGAATATTCGTTCCTGACGGCTCATTTATCGTAAAGTAGATAGTTTCCCAGTCCCAGTTGCCGTAATCTCCACCATCATAGGTGGAGGAAGTCAGGTCGCCTGATGCGTAGTATGTCGAAAAGTAAACCCTTATCTCATCCAGCACCGGGGTGTCAATGCCATCAGAGGTAAATTCCATATTATAATAAAAGTTGGGCCCGGACCAGCCCAGACTGGAAAGGCTGATGTTAGCTGTTCCCTCAGACATGGTGTCCCATCCACCAGGAGTACCTGCCGAATTGTACCAGGTGGTGTTATCGGTGGAAAATTGGACTTTTAAGCCGGTTCCGGAAGGAATCGCCGAGGCATCGTAGTAGAAGTCATCGATGCTGGCCACTGTCTCACCGGACAGTAGATTGACCGAAGTGACTGTTCCCGGTGAATCGTAAGGAGTATAATTAACCTCAGCATAGACCTGGGTGACCCGCGTGTATCGTTCCGAAGGTTTTCCGCCGTCTCTTCGGCTTCTCAGTCCAGCGCCGATTTGCAGAGCGTCTATTTCATCCCAGGTCCAGGGGTTACCGGTTTGGGGATTATTGCTCCATTGATATGAGTAGGTAGTGTAACTGGCAGTCGTACGCTCTTGAGTTCCGTTATACTCCACACCGTTGGTCTTGATGTGAACATAGGCATTATCTCGCTCTGCGTCTACTATAGATCTGGCCACCATATAAACCTTGACGTAATTTATGGTGCCGCCACCAGCAGTGTGATTGCCGATGTTATACAAATCTTCCTGCCAGTCCCACCAACTGGTTTCAACGTAGGTGCTGTCACCATCAGAGATAGCCTCGTCCACTTTATCCCAGTGGGCTCCAGTCGCCGGATACTGGTCTGCGATACCGGTCTCATCACCGGCGGCATTCGGTCTCAAGGTTTCGTTGGCAGAGGCTCCGGTAGTGGTAAGCTTGACCTGACCACCGCTAACGGTAACATTGGTGGAAGCGGCAATCTTGCTTTCATCATCAAAGCTATCATTGACATTATCGGTAAAACTATCTAGGATGACGTCACCGGGGCTGGTGGTGGTATCAACCTGGTTTAAGGTGCCACCCTCAAAGTCAGCCTGAGTCGTTTGGGTCCAGCTCTGTGCCGAGGATTGGAGACCGGCTAGAAAAAAGTTAGCTCGTCCATTTTGCATGGTGAGGAGGCGATAGTTTGGTGTTTCATTCGCTGAAGCCGAGCCCTCCATGTATAACTTCATATTGAGATACTTGTAGGCTTTGGTCAGGTTGCTGGCGTTGGTCAGGTAAATCCCAGCTTGCATGTCACCGGTATAGGCGGCATTAGGCGTTATATCAAAAAGGTCACCGATAGGTACTTCTCCGCAGGTGGTATTTTCGGATAGATTATCGGTGACCGAACTCCAGTCAGGCTGGCTGGCGGCAGTGTTACTGGTAGCTACATCTCCTGAAGGTGGCAGAATACCAATCGTCCCTACCGCCGTGGTATAGGTGTAAGCATATACCCCACCGCTGATTATCAGGGCGAGTGCCAGAACGACAATTAGATAGAATCTCTTTTTCGCGTCTCTTTCCCACTGTTTTTTCATTCATTCATTTTTAGGTTCTTACCTGATTACCTCTGCGAAACCTCGCACCATACCTGTGGCTGGTAACTGGCACCAGTCAATGTTTTAAACGGGTGCAGGCGATAGCCACCCCCGACAACTTCCACCGCGAAAGGACTGGTACCATTGCCACTGGTCCAGGTAAAGAGGACCTGGGCATTTTGCAGACTGAGGACCTGGGTTTCCGACTGTTCATCAGCCATGGCACCAGTATTGTCGGTATACCGGAGCGCCATGTTGAGGTGCTGGTACTGCCGAATTAGCTCCCCGGTATTGACTAGATAGACACTTATCACTAGATCACCCTGGTAGCCTGAAGCCGGGTTTACGGTAAAGAGTTTGCCGGTTGGCCAGGTACCGGTGAATTTGCCGAAGACGGTCGGTGCTGTGAAACTAGCGTTTGCCGTGATGTTGGCAAAGTCTGATGTTGGCGCATTAACACCAATCGTTGCTGTCGCCGTGGTAAAGGTATAGGCAAACATGCCACCGGTGACTGCCAGTAATGCCACTAAAGCGATGATTAAAAATTTTTTCACTTGTCCCCTCCGTATTTTCCAGACAATTGGTTCTTACTTTGCCAGAATTTTACCTCTTGTCACTTTTTTTGTCAACTATAGGCTTCTTTGCTTAATATTATATACCCAATCTTGACTAGGTGGTAGTATTTTCTTTCTACTTCTTTGCCTTATACTTACTACTGTCTTTTCCCTGTTTGGCTCTGAACTCTCGGGGCTGCCTCCAGTAAGACAGCCCCGTTTGCTAACCTAAGCTATTTTTACAATCCAGCCTGGAGAATTTCGGCAGTCAATGACGGAGTATATGACCCCAAACTGCTAGTGAGGCCGTTAAGGTATGCCCAAGGGAATGTCCGATAGACGCCACCCACGCACTGAATATAGTAGGTGGTGCCGCCGGTCATATTCTCAGAAGTAAAACTGACTACCCCATTGTGCAGGCTGAGTGGCTTGTCTATGCCATCCACGTCCATCGATTGGTTAGCACTGTTAACCAGCCGGAGTTTCACCATGAACATCCCGTATTTGTAGCCTATTTGATCAATATTATCCAAGTAGACATTTATCCCTATGTCACCATTGTAGGCTGTATCTGGGGTTACGTCGAAGAGGTTGCCGGTGCCTATGCTACCCCGATAAGTACCGAACGCTGAATAGCTGGGAACGGTATTAGCAGTGGATGCCACAATACTACCGAAGTCAGCTGAAGCTCCGGTGGCGCTAAGGCTGGTACTGGCTATGGTGTAGGCATAGGCAAATAAGCCACCGGTAACCGCCAGGGCAGCTAGCAGCGCAGTGCCAAAATAAAGCCTCAGTTTGCTCTTGCCAGCTCCTTTAACTAGTTCACTCATTTTTTACCTCCTGTTTTTGGTTAATTGACAATTGATTGAAAATTGTGAGAAAATTCTATAAAACCCCTGAGAGGGTGGTAGGGTTTATCTCAAGGCCGTAACTTTGGAAATTCCTACCACCTTCTTTATTATTTTCTTTCACAATTTGATCACCCCCATTGCTTTTAATGTTTAACTTATTTCTCCAATCAGAGACTGAAAGCGTTCCTTTAAGCTTTCCTTGAAAGCGTCGAATTCTTCCTTGGTTATGTACTCAGCGGCACGCTTGCCGTTGAGGCTGACCCTGGAGATTGCCGGTGGACCACTCTGTACTGCCTCAATCATCATCAGCTTCTGGTCATTGGTCACCATCTTCTGCAGTATCGCCTCAAGTTTATGACTGATAACCCCTTCACTGATACCTAATTTCTCAGCCACCTGCTCTTTTGAGCTTCCCTCAGCAATGTGGCGCAGAATCTCAATCTCGCGGGGAGTGAGACGGGCCAGCAGTTTAGCCACCTTTTCCCCTATTGAGGAATAGGCTTCAAATTCGGCAAGAACCCGGGAAGCAATTTCTGGTCTCAGGAAAGCTTCACTCACGGGTTTACTGCCTTGAGCTGCCTTTCGGACGGTATTGACCACCACCTCTGGGTCAACATCCTTAGTCAGGCAGGCACTGGCGCCACTTTTCATGGCGCCGAGAAGTTGCTCCTCATTGTCACTATCCATAATTAAAATTACGGAAACTTCCGGCAGGTTCTGCTTGATGCGGTAGGTTGCCTCAATACCACTGAGCTTATCATGGTCGGCATTGAGAATAGCCACCTGTGGTGGATTTGCTTCAATAAAAGCTAACGCTGGTTCATTTTCAGACTCTTCGCCAATAACTTCCATATCTTCCTCACCAGATAGAGTAAAGTGAATACCTTCTCGGAAAAGCACTTGCCAGTCGGCCAGAAAGACACTAATCTTCTCCATCTTTGGCTCCTTTGAAGATACCTTATCTTCTATAGTAAATTTAGCACGCAATCATAAATATGGGCATAAAAAAGATAAAGATTTCGTAAAGGTTCTATTAAGGTTTCGTAAAGAAGGCAAGACTGGGTGAAAATTCTGGGTGGTGAGTTAACTTCGTTGCCGTAGAGTCAAGGACGGCTTGACCAATTATTCAAGCTGGCCTCAGAAACTTGTAGCCCATCCCGTGCTCGGTAACAATAATGCGGGGCGACTCGACGCTATCCCCCAACTTTTGCCTCAGGTGCTGAATATGTACCCTGAGCAGGTCTCTTGCGTCCCGGTAGGCTTCACCGCAGGCTTTGGTTAACAGGTTTTCGTGGGAGAGTAACCGCCCTTCGTTCTTGATTAAGTGGTAGAGCAACTTATATTCCGTGGAGGTAAGTTTTACTGGCTTCCCGTCTACCGTGATTTCATTACGGGCAAAGTCGACCTGTAGTTTCCCGCTAACAAAAGGCGGTTCTTCAGCGGCAATTGACAGTCCTTTAGTCCGGCGCAATACCGCCTGCACCCGGGCGATCAGTTCGATGTGACTGAAGGGCTTGGTAACATAGTCATCTGCCCCCAGCTCAAGTCCTTTGGCAACATCAGTATCTTCACTTTTCACCGTTAGCATGACTACCGGCACTTGGGAAAAGCGCCGTATCTCACGAAGAACTTGAAAGCCATCCATATCCGGCAGCCCTATATCCAGAATAACCAAATCAGGGTTTTCGGTTTCGACCAGAGATAGCCCTTCGCTTCCATCATTTGCCGAGATTACCTCAGTACCGCTCCAGCGTAGCTGGAAGCACAATGAGACAACCTCTATAATCTCTGGAGAATCGTCAATTACGACTACTTTCATCTTTCCGTTCTTTTGCTTTTTACAGGGGCAGAGAGAAGAGAAAGCGACTACCTTGCCCCGAGATACTCTCGAGCCAGATCTTACCGCCGTGAAGCTCAACTAATAATTTGGTGATCGCCAATCCCAACCCGCTTCCTTTACCGCCATTGACCTGGTAATAAGGCTGAAATATCAGCTCCTGCTTATCCGCCGGGATGCCCATCCCGTTGTCAGTTACTTGAATTACCAGGCTCTTATCATTTTGTGAAGCGCTGACCGTTATCTTACCCCCTTCCGAGGTGAACTTGCTGGCATTGCTTAACAAATTGAACAGAATCTGCTCCAGATACTGACGCTGTGACTTGACTGGAGGAAGTGACGGCGGCAGTTCCACCGCCAGGGTTTGCTTTTTGCTTTCCGTGATTGGATAGAACTGTGCCGTCACACCATGGATAACTGGTTCAATTTCAAGGTATTCCGGTTGAAATGAGAAATCTCCCGCCAGTAGTTCGGCCATTTCGGAGAAGTTAGCTAGCTTTTCATCTAGGCTGTGAGCATTTCGGATGATGTTTTGCGCCAGTCTTACTGGCATGCTTTTCTCATCCATCCCGAGCTCATCAGCCAGCAGCTCTGCCGAAACAATAATAGCCGTGAGCAAGGTTTTGAGCTCATGAACGGTAGCATCACCAAAACCTACCCTCTGCTCGTCTTGCTTGGTTACTTGATTCGTCTTTGGCTTCAGGTTCTGCATAATTCACCACGGCAAGGTTAGTCTATATTGTTCACTGCTGGTTAAACCGGCGCTCAATCATTCCCTTTGGCCATCCCCCTGGCGATGCTTTTTAGCATGTTAAGGATGCCAATGACGGCGCGCTGTACTTCAATCGGCTCTTCAGCCAGCATCTTGGCCACATAAGGGTCTAAATGCCGGCTGCCATAGACTGAACTACTCTCTTCGGCAACCCCCGGAGTCTGTGGGGACAGAAAACCAGCCAGAGTGAACAGCTCATCCTCATCAAAGCCCAGAGGTTTGGCAATTTTACGCAGGATATGGGCTGATGGAAAACGCTCGCCTCTCTCAATACGACCCAGATGGGATGACGATACCCCTGAAGTGGTAGCCAGTTCCTGTAGAGTCAGCGGTATGGCAATTCGCTGCTGCTTGAGTATTCTGCCTAGATTATTGTCATTCCGTGTCATATTCACGCCTCCACTCCCATTGTAATTCGCCAAATGGCAAATGTCAATACCTTTTGGTGCTGCACTTCGTCATTTGTCCACATACTTTTATCTTAGACCACCGAAGTTAAAGAACCATTAAAATATCGCTGCAATTTCATTAAAATTTGATAGATTATTTATTGACCTCACCCCCGTATTCACGCTCCTTAAAGGGATAGGGCAAGAATATAAGAGGAAAAGTATCGCCTGTCTTTAATTCTCCCGAAGTACATCTCTCCTTAAAAGGAGAGAGGGAAGAGATTTTAGAGAGGGGTAAAGCCCCTCTCTTCCCCACACTCCCCCTTCCCTTATTAAGGGAAGGGGGTCAGGGGGATAGGTTGTTAAATGATTTCTTCTTGACAGGATAATTTCTAATGACTAAAATGTGATGGGTTGGGTGGTCAGGGGAGTGAAGTTAAAAGGTTAAGTTCCTTTAATTTAATAAAATCTTAAGCTAAAAGTATGGTTTCAAAAGGAGGTTGATGCTATGTGGCTGAGGTAGTGGCAGGCGAGAATGAGAGCTTTGAGAGTTTGCTCAAGCGGTTTAATAAAAGAGTCCAGCAGACTGGGATTCTGTCGGAGTTACGCCGTCGAGAGCACTACGAGAAGCCTAGCGTGAGGCGCAAGCGGAAAAGAGCCGCCAAAAGACGCAGTGTGGCTCGAGCAATGAGAAGATAGTTGGTACACGAGGCCGATATGGAACGGGAAGCAAACCTGAAACAGAAGCTGACCGATGACATCAAGCAGGCAATGAGGAGTCGGGATACCACCAGGCGTTCGGCTATCCGACTGTTGATGGCCGCCATTAACAACGCTGAAATTGCCCGGCAGGCAGCTTTAGAAGACGCTGATATCCTCGGCATCATCGCCAAGGAGGTCAGGCAGCGTCACGAAAGTATTGAAGCCTTTAAACAGGGAAACCGCCCCGACTTGGTAGCTCAGGAAGAGGCGGAGTTAGCTATCCTCCAGGAATATTTGCCTCAGCAGATGACGCGGGAAGAGATTGTGGCGGCAGCTCGCCGGGTTATTGCCGAGGTGGGCGCCGAGGGCCCTGGCGATAAGGGCAAAGTCATGCCCAAGCTTATTGCTCAGCTTAAAGGCCAGGCGGATGGGCGAGAGATAAATGCGGTGGTAAGTGAGTTACTTAGTTCATGACCCTGATTCCGATATTTTTATTCTTATCGGGAAAAAGAATGGCGAAGATAGATTATGAAGAGGGGCATCAGCCCCTCTTTTTATTCTCCAATCAGCATAGGGTGATGATTTAATGCCTAGA
>JBHIDQ010000061.1:0-8787 GCA_046760155.1 Dehalococcoidales bacterium
GCCATGCCATTGAAAAACCAGAAACGGTTGCCTCCGCGATACGCATCGGGAATCCGGCTAGCTGGCAAAACGCGGCTGCCGCCCGTGACGAATCTAATGGTATTATTGACATGGTAAGCGATGAAGAAATCATGTCCGCCCAAAAGCGGCTGGCGACCAAGGCCGGTGTCTTTGGTGAACCAGCTTCAGCAGCTTCACTAGCTGGGCTTATCAAACTCAGACAGCAAGGAATGGACTTCTCCGGCAAGAAAGTAGTTTGCGTGATCACGGGTACTGGCTTGAAGGATACGGATGTTGCCTTAAAAGACACCCCAATCTTTCTTCAGCTTCCGGCGGATACTGCGTCAGTGGAACAGGCCTTGGGCTGGAGTTAACGGCGCTGCCAAGCACTCATCCCTCAAATAAGGAGGACCAAGATGTTTGATGAAGCTAAGATTAAAACCGCAGTGGCTTCCATCATTGAAGCAATTGGGGAAAACCCTAACCGGGATGGTCTGGTTGGTACTCCAGAACGCGTGGCGGAGATGTATGCCGAGCTTTTTGAGGGGCTGGGGCAGAACCCTATGGAGGAGCTGAGGGTAGGTTTTGAGCTAGGCCACCGCGAAATGGTAATTTTAAGAGACATCCCCTTTTATTCAATGTGTGAGCATCACCTTTTGCCATTTTACGGTGTCGCCCACGTCGGTTATATTCCCAACGATGAAGGGCGTATTGTCGGTATCAGCAAACTAGCCCGGGTGGTGGAAATCATTGCCAAGCGTCCCCAGATTCAGGAGAAAATGACTACCGAGATCGCTGATACCATTATGGACGCCATCAAACCCGATGGGGTGGCGGTGGTGATTCAGGCGGAACACCTGTGCATGATAATGCGTGGCATCAAGAAACCGGGCAGCAATGTGATTACCTCAGCAATCAGGGGTACTTTTAAACGCCGGGCGGCCAGTAGGGCGGAGTTTTTCTCATTGATACAGGGAAGTAAGTAGTTACTTCGGCATCAAATATCCAGGTTCCTGACGCTTTTGGCATGCGCCTGGATAAAGGCTTTGCGGGGAGGTACTTCTCCCCCCATCAGGACATGAAAGATGCGGTCTGCCTTGGCGGCATCCTCGATGCTTACCCCGAGCAAGGTACGGGTATCTGGATTCATGGTGGTTTCCCATAATTGCTCTGGGGTCATCTCGCCCAGACCTTTATAGCGCTGAACTTGTACCTTTTTGGCCCCCTTTAACTGACGCAGCACCTCTTCCTTTTCCTGTTCCGAGTAGACCCAGTGCTGATTGCTAACCGCCTTAACCCGATAAAGGGGTGGCTGGGCAATATACAAGTATCCATCGCTAATCAGCCCGGGCATATGTCGGAAGAAGAAGGTAAGCAGCAAGGTGCGAATGTGAGAACCGTCAACATCAGCATCAGTCATCAGAATAACACGATGATAACGGAGCTTTGAGGCGTCAAAATCATCGTCGATACCGGCACCCAGAGCGGTAATGATGACACGGATTTCCTCGCTAGCCAACATTTTATCCAGTGGCGCCTTCTCGACATTAAGAATTTTACCGCGCAGTGGTAGTATCGCCTGGAAGCGACGATTCCGCCCCTGCTTGGCTGAGCCACCGGCGGAATCTCCCTCCACCAGATATAGTTCACAGTGAGATGGTTCTTTCTCCGAGCAGTCAGCCAATTTCCCGGGTAATGTGCCGGCATCTAGACCGCTCTTGCGGATAATTAAATCGCGAGCCTTGCGGGCAGCTTCTCTAGCCCTGGCTACTATGACGCACTTTTCGATAATTCTCCTGGCTTCATCGGGATGCTCCTCAAGGTAGAGGGATAAGCCCTCACCGACCACACTTTCGACCTGGCTTTTTACCTCAATGTTACCCAGTTTGGCTTTAGTCTGTCCCTCAAATTGCGGTTCATGGAGTTTGACACTGATAATGGCAGTGAGTCCTTCTCTCACATCTTCACCGGTCAGGTTAGGCTCGTCTTCTTTGAGAAATTTATTTTTATGGGCGTAGTCATTAAGCACCCTGGTTAGTGCCGAGCGGAAACCGGTAAGGTGACTGCCACCATCCACGGTATTAACACAGTTAGCAAAGCTAAAGACAGATTCGGTAAAGCCGTCATTATACTGAAGGGCGGCCTCAACTATGGTACTATTTACCTCTTTGGTGATATAGATAGGTCGGGGATGGCGGACCAAGCGGCCTCGATTAAGATGGCGGACGAAACTGGTAATGCCGCTCTCAAAATAAAAAGTCAATTCTCTGTTTTTATTTTCATCCCCAGGCCTTTCATCCCTAAGCGTTATTTCTACTTCTTTATTGAGATAAGCCATCTCACGTATGCGGTCACTCAGGACATCGAAATCATATTTGGCTTTACCGAATATCTCCTCGTCAGCATAGAAGGTGATGGTGGTGCCAGTATCACTGGCTTTGCCGACCTCCTTTACTTCTCCCTGTGGTATACCCTGCCGGTATTCCTGCTGATATATCTTGCCGTCGCGCCTGACATCACAGCAGACAAAAGAGGAGAGGGCATTTACCACCGAAGCCCCCACGCCATGCAACCCGCCTGACACCTGATAAGTATGGCCACCAAATTTTGCCCCGGCGTGTAGTTGGGTCATTACCGTCTCCAAGGCAGACACACCAGTGGAGGAGTGAATTTCCACGGGAATGCCGCGGCCATTATCTTCAACACTAACGCCATCGTCTTCCTTAAGAGTAACCACAATTTTATTGCAGCAACCAGCCATGGCCTCATCAATGCTGTTGTAGGTAATCTCATAAACCAGATGGTGCAGTCCACGTTGGTCAGTGCTGCCAATATACATCCCCGGCCGACGGCGCACCGCCTCCCGTCCCCCCAGCACCTGGATATCCTCAGCAGTATATTCGTTATTCTGGTTATTTTGCGGTTTGACTGGTAAAGGCTTTTTCCGTGCCATAATTAATGCCTGACTCCTTGAAGGTGATAATATTGAACGGGAAAAAGAAAAAGCAAGCCTCTCAGCTAAAACCGAGAAGGGCTTGCCAACTGCTGAAAGCTAATTTACACATCTAAGGTAGTATAATTATAGCACAATTTAGCTATGAAGTAAAGCTGGAAGAAGCGATAAATTAGCCTTTTTATGTTCTTTGCCCACAAAATTCAGGTAGAGACTTAAAATAATATTAAATTAATCATTGAAACACGCTTTCTAATATGCTATACTTATCCTAAATCACCAGAAAAGGATTAAATGTGAACCTTTAAGCTGGTCCGGTGAGGCTGGCAAGGGAAATAAAAAGAACTGAAATAAGATGACCTCTTGCCAGCCATGGTAAGAGGTTATTTTTATGCCGAAAAAAATTATCATGACCCCAGATGACATCAGACGGACGCTGGCGCGCATCGCCCACGAAATCATCGAGCAAAACAAGAGTATGAACCACCTGATACTGGTGGGGATGCGGACTCGGGGTGTGCCTTTGGCCAAGCGGCTAGCCGCCAATATCGAAGCCTTTGAGAAATCAAGCATTCCGGTTGGCGCTTTAGATTTCAGTCTCTACCGAGATGACCGCCCTTCACCAGACCAACAACCCGTCGTCCAACACACTGACATCCCGACCAGTATTGATGACAAATTAATCGTGCTCGTTGATGATGTCCTCTATACTGGGCGCAGCACCCGGGCAGCGATGGATGCACTAATTGACCTGGGACGACCCCGCTTAATCCAACTGGCCGTCCTCATTGACCGGGGGCACCGTGAGATGCCGATCCGGCCTGACTATGTCGGTAAGAACATACCAAGTGCGAAGCATGAGGAGATACAGGTTCATCTGATGGAAACTGATGGCATAGATGAAGTCGCTATTGTCAGCCCGGAGACCAATAAGTCAAGCGGAAGTGAACTCAGCAAGGTGAACTTCGGCAAAAGGAGCTATTATGGCACTGGCAAATAGAAGTCTGGTCACCATAGATGATTTATCCAAGGGGGAAATGGAGGCGCTGTTTTCTCTAGCTGATGAGATGTCTGACAAAATGAATAAGCAATTTGGTCTCTGTCGCGGTAAGGTTATGGCGAGCCTGTTTTTTGAGCCAAGCACCCGGACCCGACTCTCCTTCGAGACCGCCATGCACCGCCTAGGAGGCAGCGTCATCACCGCAGCGGATGTTGGGGCAACCTCACTGGCCAAAGGAGAAAGTATTGCCGATATGGCCAAGGTGGTCGGGAGTTACGCTGATATTGTCGTTATCCGACATCCCTGGGAAGGAGCCGCCAAGGTAATTGCCGACTACGCCGGCGTCCCGGTAATAAACGCTGGTGATGGAGGTCACGAACACCCGACCCAAACCTTGTGCGATCTTTACACCCTCAAGAAAGAGAAACAGACCATAAAGGGACTGAAGATTGCGCTGTGGGGAGATTTGAAATACGGGCGCACCGTGCATTCACTAACCTACGCCTTAGCCAGGTTCGGGGCGACCATCCACTTTCGCTCTGGCCGGGGGGTTGGGCTTCCCGAGCACGTTATCCGGAAACTGGCCACCGAATATCGAGGCGAGCTGAAAAAGTATGAGACACAAGACCAAACCATTAAAGGAGGGCGTCTCCCCCTAGACGCAATATACATCACCCCAAGTAGCCCGCACCAACTGGCCATGATGCCTGATGTCAGCATTCAGATTGAACTGAAAACAGGTGTTGACGCTCTTTATGTTACCCGGCTGCAGAAGGAAAGGCTTCTTGCCGCCGCCGAAGGCAAGGAATTAAAGGAGGGCTATCCCGTAGTTGACAAGAAACTGCTCAAGGAAAAGGAGTTCAAGAAGACACTGGTGATGCACCCGCTTCCTCGCGTTGATGAGTTGGCTCTGGAATTAGATGCTGACCCAAGGAGCATGTATTTCAAGCAAGCGGCACGGGGAGTACCAGTCCGAATGGCACTTATCGCCCTCTTGCTGGGAGTCAAGGAAGTGGTGGTTAGTGAAGAAGATGACTCCTTTATCCGAAAAATAGACTACCCCCAGTACCGGCGGGGTTTCGGCGTTAAGTGCACTAACTCAAGATGCGTGTCAATACAGGAAACGGAGACAAAATATCTCAAACCCGAATTCAAAATAGTCAGCGCTGAACCTCTGACCTTAAGGTGCGTCTATTGCGAGCACGAAGTTCAGCCACACTACATCGCCAGTGCTGATTGGCATGAAGGAAAAACCGAGACCAAGAAATACCATAGCGTGACAAGCCACTGGGTGAAAAAAATTAGACCGGAGAATCTGATTATTTTCGACTCAGCCGATGCCGCTGAGGCCCATGGTTTCAAGCCCAGCCGTTATGTTCAAGCGCGCCGTCAGAGAAAGGACAAAAAGACGAGGAAAAAGGAATGAAGCCCTTACTTATCCAAGATGGGCGCATCATTGACCCTAGCCAGGGAATTGATGAGGTGGGCAGTTTGCTTATTAGTGAGGGCAAAATCACGAGGCGCGGCGAGATTTCACCCAAAGCCGATTACGATGTCCTCCATGCGGCAGGGCTAATTGTCTGCCCCGGATTTATTGACTGCCACTGCCACCTCCGTGAGCCCGGTTTCGAAGCCAAGGAAACCATTGCCAGTGGCACCCGGGCTGCGGCCAGAGGTGGCTTTACTACCGTCTGCTGCATGCCCAATACCAACCCGCCTCTGGATAATCAGTCAGCGATAGATAATGTAAAAGAAAAGGCAACTAAAGAAGGTGTCGTGCGAGTACTACCCATAGGCTGTATCTCCAAGGGAAGAAAAGGTGAGGAGCTGGTTGCGATGACTGAGCTGGCCCAAGCCGGCGTTATTGCCTACAGCGATGACGGCAATCCAGTCAGCAGCCCACGCCTGATGCGCCAGGCACTGGACTACAGTCGTGCCCTTGGCCGGCCGGTTATTGACCACTGCGAGGAAACTGCCCTCAGCGAAGGCGGTCAGATGAATGACGGCGCTTTGTCAGCCAAGCTGGAGCTTCCCGGAATACCCGCTGCCGCCGAGGAGATTATAGTTGCCCGTAACATAGTTCTTGCCCAGTTGACCGGGGGTCATCTGCACATTGCCCATGTCAGCACGGAAGGCTCGGTTGAGCTTATTCGCCGCGCTAAAGAGAAAGGCGTCAAGGTTACCGCCGAGGTTACGCCGCACCACCTCACCCTGACCGAGGAAGAAGTCAATGGCTACAATACCAATGCCAAAGTAAGCCCACCTCTGAGAACGAAACAGGACAATCAAGCCCTGATTCTGGGACTCCGGGAGAACGTGATTGACATTATCGCCACCGACCACGCCCCGCATGCCGAAGCGGATAAGCAGTGTGAATTTGCCCTGGCGGCCAATGGCATCAGCAACTTTGAAACCGCCTTGGGCAGCCTGATGCGCCTAGTGCACAATGAGCGGCTATCCCTGACCACCCTCATCACCAAGCTCACCAGCGAACCAGCCAAGATTATCAAAGACAACAATCTGGGCACCTTGAATATTGGCGCCCCGGCGGATATTACTATCCTTGACCTCTACAAAGACTGGATGGTTGACCCCAGTACGTTTGCCTCCAAGGGTAAGAATACCCCGCTGGCTGGCTCAGCACTGAAAGGCAAGGTGGTGGCGACCATTTACGGTGGGAAACTGGTCTATAAAGACGACTCAATTAAGCTTGCAGAAAGTCAATCGACATAGATGGCGAAAAAGACACAATTAGTCTTAGCCGATGGTTCAGTTTATGAGGGCTATTCCTTTGGTGCCGAAGTCGAAACCTACGGTGAGGTGGTTTTCAACACCAGCATGATGGGCTATCAGGAGATGCTCACCGACCCCTCCTATGCCGGGCAGATTGTGGTGCCCACCTACCCCCTCATCGGCAACTACGGCACCAATGAGCAGGACTTTGAGTCGAATAAGATTCAGGTCAGGGGGTTTGTCGTCAGGGAGGAGTGCCAGCAGCCCAACCATTACCTTAACCGCAAAACCCTCCATGAATATCTCGCCGAAAGCGGCATCCCCGGCATTTATGGCGTGGATACCAGGGCGATTACTCGCAAGCTGCGCTCGGTGGGGGTAATGATGGGCATGATAACCAGTGAGAAGACGCCGGAGCAGGCGCTGGCCGAACTAAAGAAGCTGCCTGATTACGGCTCGATTGATTTCGTGCGGCAGGTTTCCACCCCCACCCCCTACCAGTGGGAACCGGAACTATCGGCTAATTGCCCGCACCACATCGTTGTCCTCGACTGCGGCTTAAAGTACACCATCCTGCGCATGATGTGCCAGCACGGCTGCCGGGTAACGGCAGTCCCCTGCACCATGTCCGCCGAGGAAATCCTGAATTTGAAACCCGATGGCATCCTGCTTTCTCCCGGCCCCGGCGACCCTGAACTGCTGGACTACGTTGTGGATACCATCAAACGGCTCATTGGCAAGAAGCCGATAATGGGTATCTGCCTGGGCAATCAGCTCATTGCCCGCGCCTTTGGTGCCAGGACTTTCAAGCTGAGGTTCGGTCACCGCGGAGCGAACCACCCGGTGCGCGACCTCTCCGATGGGCGAATCCACATCACCGCCCAGAACCACGGCTACGCCACCGACCCCGATACCCTTAAGGAAGGGCTTGAGATGAGCCATATAAACCTGAATGACGGCACGGTGGAGGGTTTAAGACACAAGGAGCTACCCATCTTCACCATCCAGTACCACTCCGAAGCCTCCCCCGGCCCCCTGGACAATGTTTACCTCTTTGAGAGATTTTTAGATATGGTGAGGGAGAAATGAAGATGAATATAGCCTCTAGCGTCATTGCGAGGAGCAGAGCGACAAAGCAATCTCAAATTGAAGGCAGGATTGCTTCGCCTTCGGCTCGCAATGACCCACGACCATTTAAGGGGAGTCTAAGAGGGGCAGACTTCAAAACGGGGTGTTTTAGAGGGGCGAAGCCCCTCTCCCAAAAACTCCCCCTCTCCTAGCAGGAGAGGGGGATTAAGGGGGTGAGGTAGATATGGTAAATGATAGAAGGCAGAGAGAAGTCCCAAATTGGCAAAGACAAGCATGGCTCACGGAATATCAAGCACTACAGCATGATAACAGTGCTAGTGGAGTGAGCTACTGGACTCTGGCTGGCATTTTCATCGGTTTTAGTTCAGCACTTCTTGGAGGGTTGATATACGCGGTGCTGCGAAATACTGAGCTTTTGCGAACCATTTTACAGGAAGTAATACCCACCGATGTATTACCTCAAGTTTGGGCGTTATGTTTGATAGCAATAGTGGTTGGTGGCGTCGTAATTGCTATTCTTTGTTTCTTGAGACGCTGGTTAAGAAGGGTCAGTTTCTTGCAGCAAATAAACTTTGAAAGAATGCGTGACATAGAACGAGAGTTGGGAATGTGGAAAAGCTGGAGAGTTTACGGTGTTGACCATTGGAGAGGCAATGACTTTGACAATACAATATCAGATGAGGACAGTAACAGGCTTGTTGACTACCAACCGCCTAACTATCAAAGGTTAAAGTTTTGGCAGCATTGGAGAAATAAGACTCGATATGAACAGTCATCTCGCTGGCATTACGATGGGATATTTGGCGGTCTGATTTTCCTTTGGTCGTTTGTGGTTCTAAGTGTGTTGTTTCTGACTTTGGTCAGATTGGCTCCCGTAACATTATCTTTAACGCTAGCTTTTGTTTTAGCCATAGGTCTGGCTTTTCTTCTGGTTTGGCTTTCCAGAACAGAGAGGGTGTAGATTTTGAAACCATCTAAAGTCTTGATTATCGGGTCGGGGCCCATCGTCATC
>JBHIDQ010000062.1:0-8695 GCA_046760155.1 Dehalococcoidales bacterium
TTGGACTTGCGGAATGTGGTTACGACTTTAGGAATGACCCCATACCCTATTTGCGAGCAAGGATAAAGTTCCTTGTTCTAAGAGATGACGCTTTTGAATCATTGTAGTCGATTCCAAGTTCATTCAGCCAAAGCTCAAATTCAAGCCATCTCTTCATGTACTCCGTCCTGTAAGACTCAGGAATTAACTTGAAAGTACGTTTTAAACCTGTGCTGAAAAACTTTGAGTCTATGATTCTAAATCCCAACTTTTCAATCATTTCTAAAAAGTCCTTGTCTTTGACCAAGGACACATAATACTTTTCAATACCGAAAAAGGCAAGTAAAAGGCCAATCGATTTCGACAACCTTTCCCCCCAGCTAAAAATGTGGGCCGCATCATAGTTAACTAGGAAATAGCCATCGTCCTTCAGGCAATCATGTGCCGAGCGAAGGTAGTCCATCCGTCTATACACATGTTCTAAGACGCTGAATGAAACGATGATATCAAATTTCTCTTTTAACTGCTCATACATTTCATAAGCGTAGGAATTGATTACCCTCGCGTTGAGGCTACTTAAGTTTTGCTGCGCTCTAAGGCAGGAGGCTTTTGAGGGTTCAATACCTACGTACTGAATGCGTGGATATGCCTTGAGTAGATTGACAAAGTTAAGAGCTGTTCCACAACCGAGGTCAAGAATTTTGACCTCCCCAGCTTTTTGTAAAACAAATTGTTCTATCCAATTCAGGCAATACAATTTGGCTGAGTTTCCCATCGTCCATACACTCATGTTGTCTCCTCATAACCTCAAATCGTTACCCCTAAGCACACAAATTAACTCAGATTCTAACTAATTTGGCCCAAGCAGAAAAGGACACCAGTAACCACTCGATTAATTAGCGGTGCCAGCGCCTCTTTTCATCACCTCGCTCCAATTCTAATGTGCTATTTCAAGGATATCTTACATGTTGGAACTTGAGTTTAGTCCTTTTTTTGTAAGCTTGTCAATGCCCCAAGGTCAGGTCTGTCTGCTTTTACCTCTTACCTCTTTTCCCCTATAATTTAAACCATCACTAACTGGAGGTGTGTTATGGTCGTCACCAAGCAAATTAGCCTGCAAAGTAAAGGAAATTGTGACCTTATTGACATTACGTCTCAGGTGGCGGAGCAACTGGCGGGGACAGAGATAAATAACGGCACGGTTACCCTGTTTATCACCGGTTCAACGGCGGGCATAACCACGATTGAGTTTGAGTCCGGCTTAGTCTCTGATTTTCAGAGTATGTGGGAGCGAAACGTCCCGAAAAATATTCCCTATAAGCACGACCGCGCCTGGGGCGAGGGCAATGGATACTCGCATGTCCGCGCTTCGCTACTGGGTGCCTCGCTGGTAATCCCTTTTCATAATAAAAGAATGACCCTGGGCACCTGGCAACAGATAGTTTTGGTGGACTTTGACAACCGCCCAAGGTCAAGGCAAATCACACTGCAAATTATGGGCGAATAAGCAATTACTCATTTTGCTCGGTCTCTTCTGACTCCTCTGGCACCGGTTCCGCCGAAGCTAAGGCCTGAGCTTGATTTAGTTTCTGCATCAACCGTGACTTGCGTCGGGCAGCATTATTCGGGTGAATAATCCCTTTCTCCGCCGCCTTATCCAGAGAGCTGATAGCCGCTAATACCGCTTCCCGGGCCGTCTCGAGCTCACCGGAAAAGATAAGCCTTTCCGCCTTCGTGATATTGGTCTTAGCTTGACTCCGAACTGACCGATTACGCAATCGCTTCTTTTCGGCGACACGCATTTGCTTTTGGGCTGATTTACTCTGTGGCAATATCTACCCCCTAAACTAATTCAGTATTTCTCCAGTAAAAATTTTGTTAAAATGGTTTCCTGCCCTTAGAATGTAGCTTTTTCTGGCGAGCTAAGTCAAGTTTTGTTCTCACCTTTTAGCGAGGCCTCGTCCCCAAGCCGAGTAATACTTATCACGCTTCTAACCGCCTCAATTTTTTTCAAGAGGCGGCTTAACTGGGCTAAACCTTCTGTTTCCAAGGTAAAATCCAAAGAAGTGGTGTGGTCATGATGGTTGGTAGAGCTCAATGAGGCAATGTTAACCTTCTCCTCAGCCACAATAATCGTGATGTCACGCATTAACCCTACTCTGTCCCAGGCTTTAACCTGAATCCTGACCGGATAGAGCGAATCGGTCTTCCCCCACTCCACCGGAACTAGTCTATACTTCTCGTCCTCGTGGAGCACATTGTAACAATCCTGTCGATGAATGGTTACCCCCCGGCTCCGCGTAATGTAACCAATAATCCGGTCCCCGGGTACTGGGTGGCAGCACTGGGCTAAATGGGTAACTAAATTGCCCACTCCCAGCACCTGAACTGCTGACGGCACCGGCTTGGGTGGGGCGACTTCCACCGCCGCTTTAGGAGGCTCTTGCTGCGCAGCTAGTCTCACCACAATCTGGTGAGTCGTAATACCACCATAACCAATCGCGGCCAGGAAGTCATCCAGGTTACTGTAATTAAATAACTCGGCCAGTTCTTCACGCTCAATGGTTATTCCCAGATGCCTTAACTCCTTGTCCAAAAGCTGCCGACCGCGCTCAATATTTTCCGTCCGCTCCTGCCTCTTAAACCACTGCCGTATCTTTTCCCTGGCATGAGACGTTTTGACATAACCTAAGTGAGGGTTAAGCCAATCCCGGCTCGGTCCCCTGTCACCCTTCGTCGACATAATTTCGACGACGTCACCGCTTTTGAGCTCATAATCAAACGGCACTAAGCGGCCATTCACCTTAGCCCCAATGCAGCGGTGCCCTAGTTCAGTATGGACCCGATAGGCAAAATCAAGAGGGGTAGCTCCCTTGGGTAAATCCTTGATCTCTCCCTTAGGCGTATAGACAAAAACCTGGTCAATGAAGATGTCGGTTTTCACTGATTCCAGAAACTCTTCGGCACCGCTGAGTTCCCGATGCCAGTCAATCAACTGACGAATCCAGCTTATCCTCTCCTCAAAATGGACGTCTTTCTTTTCGCCTTCTTTATAACGCCAGTGAGCGGCTACTCCGTATTCGGCGATATGGTGCATGTCACGGGTGCGAATCTGGACTTCTAGAGGAATAGTGCCGAAACACATCACCGCCGTATGCAGCGCTTGATACCCATTTGGCTTGGGATTGGCAATATAGTCATCAAACTCTTCGGGCAAAGGGTGCCACAAACTGTGGATAATGCCTACGGCACTATAGCAATCAGGCACCGTACCAACCAGTATGCGAAGGGCAAGGAGGTCATGGATATCATCGAAATGCTTGCCCAAAGCGGAATAACGCTCCATCTTCTGATATATACTGTAGATATGTTTCGGTCGGCCTGATACCTCGGCTCTCAGATTAACTCTTTCAAACTCTTTCTTTAAAACCTCGATTACCTGAGCGATAAAGCTCTCTCGCTGGGCACGTCGGGCAGCAATCAATCTGACCACCCGCTGATACTTCTCTGGTTCCAGATAGCGAAAGGACAAGTCTTCCAGTTGCCACTTTAGTTCCCATATCCCTAAGCGATGCGCCAAGGGCGCATATAGCTCTAAAGTCTCCTGAGCGATACTTCGCTGTTTCTCTGCTGATAGCGCATCCAAGGTGCGCATATTGTGCAGTCGGTCAGCTAGCTTGATAAACACCACCCGGAGGTCTTCCGCCATTGCCACCAGCATTTTCCTTAAGTTCTCCGCCTGCACTTCACTAGTTACCGCTCCGAGGTCCTGCCAAGAGACTTTACCCAACTTAGTGGTGCCGTCAACCAGCTTGCTTATTTCCGGGCCAAACTTGGCTTCAATCTGGGCAATCGGAATGTCACAGTTCTCCGGAATGTCGTGCAGCAATGCCGCCGCCAAAGAACTGACATCAAGCTGGAGCTCAGCCAAGATCAGCGCCGTCTGTACGGGATGTTCCAGATAGGGCTCACCTGACTTACGTACTTGCCCCTGGTGTGCCTCGGCGGCAAAATGGTAGGCCTCTTCCACCACAGTTATCTTTTCCGGTGGCAGATACTCCTGAGCTTTCTCTTTGAGCTGACTGAAACCCTTTACTCCAACCGTAGCCAAGGTTTTGCCGCGCCTCCTCATTTAGTTTGGGTTGTAATTTAAGTATAGCCTAACCGGGCGACTCGTGTAAATGTGCCGGAAAAATTACTCATCAAACCCTGTCCCACCATATTGACACTGACCACAATTATGGTATACTTTCCATCGTCAGAATTAGACAAGGAGGTAACTCTAAAATGAGCAAGATTCTGCGCGTTAATATGACTGACTTAACCACTAAGTTCGAGGATGTGCCTGCGAAGTACAAATTTTTGGGCGGGCGTGGTATCACTTCAGCGATAACCTGCGATGAGGTGCCACCCACTTGCCACCCCCTGGGACCCAATAATAAAGTTACCTTCGCCACGGGCATTGTCACCGGCACCACTGCTCCCACCTCGGGCCGCATCTCCATCGGTGGCAAGTCCCCCTTAACTGGCGGCATCAAGGAGACCAACTCCGGCGGCATGGCTCCCCAGAAGCTCGCCCGCCTGGGCATCAAGGCTATCATTGTCGAAGGGCAACCCAAGGAAAAGGGTAAGTTCTGGCTGCTGAAGGTGGATAAGGACGGGGCACAGCTCCTACCCGCCGATGAGTATGTGGGTAAAGGACTGTATGAGACCTATCCCAAACTTTTTGCCAAGTTCGGCAAAGATGTCGGCATTATTGGCATCGGCGTCGCTGGAGAGAGGCTGATGGCGATGGCTGGCGTCTGTGTCAATGACCCGGAGAACCGCCCCAGCCGCTACGCCGGCCGCGGTGGAATGGGAGCGGTGATGGGCAGTAAGGGACTTAAGGCCATCGTCCTTGATGACAAGGGCGGTCCTGGTGTACCCATTGCCAATAAAGAGGTCTTTGAGGCCGGGGGGAAGAAGCTCATTGCTGCCTTGCAAGAGCACCGCATCACAAAGCCTGGTGGATCACTTAACAAATACGGCACAGCCGTCTTGGTCAATATCATTAACGAGGCCGGTGCCTTCCCCACCCGCAACTTCAGTGATGGGCGTTTCGAAGGGGCGAATAAGATTTCTGGTGAGACCATCAACGAGACCTGTAAAAAGCGTGGCGGCGTGGGCATGATTGGTCATGCGTGTAGCCCGGGCTGCATCATCAAGTGCTCCAACGTCTACCCCAAGCCCGATGGCACCGAGCTGGTCTCGGTTCAGGAGTATGAGTCGGTCTGGTCACTTGGCGCCAACTGCGGCATTGACAGCCTGGAAGTTACCGGAGAGCTGATTCGCCTGTGTAACGACTATGGCGTGGACACCATCGAGGCCGGGGTGACCATCGGCGTGGCTATGGAAGCCGGGCTGGCCAAGTTCGATGATGGCAAGAGAGCCATTGAACTGATGCATGAGATCGGTAAGGGTACTCCCTTGGGCCACATCCTGGGCAATGGCGCCACGGTCACGGCCAGTACCTTCGGCCTCGTCCGCTGTCCTGCTGTCAAGGGACAGGGGATGCCCGCCTACGAGCCCAGACCAATCAAGGGCATCGGCATTATCTACGCCACTTCCACTATGGGCGCCGACCACACCTCAGGCTACACCATCTCCCCCGAGATATTGGGCGTAAGCGGCGAGATAGACAAGTTCATCGTGGAGAAGGGAGACCTAGCACGCAACTTCCAAGATACCACTGCCTACTGTTTTGATAGTAGCGGTCACTGTCTGTTCATCTCCTTTGCCTGCCTAGATGACCCCTCCGGGCTTGAAGGAGTGGTGGAGGAGTGCAACGGCGTGCTGGGCACCAAATGGACTGTAGACGACATGATCAAGATGGGTAAGGAGATTGTCGATAGGGAGCGGACATTCAACGAGGCGGCTGGCTTCACCAAAGTTGACGACCGCTTGCCTGAGTTCATGAAGTACGAAAAGCTCCCGCCCCACAATGTGGTCTTCGACGTGCCGGATAAGGAACTGGACAAAGTTCACGGGCGCTAGGGGGTTATTTCAATACTGGTCTATGAGCCCCCTCCGCAAGCGGAGGGGGCTTTCTTCTTTGGGACAAGTTAAGCTATAATAAATATATCCATGTTTCGTGGAGGAAACGATGAATAAGGTTGAGGTCAGGCTCTACGCTTCCCTGCGAAAATACCACCCCGACCCGGGGAGCAGTGAAGCCGTGGTATTTTCATTGGACAATGAGGCCAAATTAGGAGACTTGTTGGACAAACTGAAAATCCCCAGGGAGGAGATAGGTGTGCTCATGGTGAACGGGAACTGGCAGAAAGAAAGCTACCTCCTGAAGGAGAGGGACAGGATAGGTATATTTCCGCTCATTGGTGGGGGATAAGGATGGTCGAAGTACACCTCTACGGCAAGCTACGCCGTTTTTCCGATAACCAAGACCCCACCCGCGATTCTATAATTTATATCCCGGTCAAAGATGGAGATACCATCGAGGACATCGTTAAGTGCATCGGTATCCCGTTTGCAGAACTGGGCGATAACATTTTCCTCAACGGAAGGTACTTTGGCCTAGACAGGCAGGTAAATGATGGAGATCGCCTGGGGTTATTCCCGGACAATATGCAAATGATAATAGTCTAAGAGCCAACGCCATGATTGAGGTACATCTCTACGGTAAGTTGCGGCGCTTCACTGATAATCAAGACCCCACCCGCGATTCTATAATTTATATCCCGGTCAAAGATGGAGATACCATCGAGGACATCGTTAAGTGCATCGGTATCCCGTTGGCAGAACTGGGCAGCAACATCTTCCTCAACGGGGAATATTCCGCTTTAGAGAGGAAAGTAAAGGATGGCGACCGCCTGGGGATATTCCCAGACAACATGCAACTGCTCTATAAGTGGCATTTCTATAAGCACCGAGATTGAATCGGGAAAATGGCTGAAACGGCCTCCTTTACAAATTGAGCTGTAATACGGTATTCTTGCTTTGGGTATTCTTGCTTTGAAATAGTCCCTGAGAGGAGTCGGATTGTATCGGGCACCACGCGGAACCACGGACATTTTGCCAGAGGAACAGGTTTACTGGCGCCATATAGAGCAAAAAGTAGTTAATATCTGCCAGCTCTACGGCTATGAGCGCATCGATTCTCCAACCTTCGAGGATAGCGGACTTTTTACGCGTAGTGTGGGAGAGGGAACCGACATCGTGGAAAAGGAGATGTATACTTTTAGCGATAAAGGTGGCAACCAAATAACCCTGAGGCCAGAAGGCACCGCACCAGTGTGCCGAGCCTATCTGGAACACGGGCTGCATAATCGGCCACAGCCGGTAAAGCTGTATTATCTGGCTTCTATTTTCAGATACGAAAGACCCCAGGCAGGAAGATACCGACAACACTATCAGTTTGGCTGTGAGGCCATCGGTGATGATGACCCTGCCCTTGATGCCGAAGTTATTGATTTGGCCTGGCAATTTTTCCGGTCACTAAACCTATCGCGTCTATCGCTGCAGCTTAACAGCATTGGCTGTAAGCAGTGCCGCCCCGGTTATCTCGGTGTCCTGAAAGACTACTATGCTAGCCATAGGGCAGAGCTATGCCGCGATTGCAAAATCAGATTAAAACGAAACCCTCTCCGCCTGCTTGATTGTAAACAGCCATCATGCCAACAAGCCGCCAACGCGGCTCCCAAAAGTGCTGACTACCTCTGTCCCCAATGCGAAACCCACTTCAATCGACTTAAGGGATACTTAGAGCTCCTGGAAATTCCTTTTACCATCAACCACCGCCTGGTTCGGGGGCTGGACTACTACACCAGGACCGTCTTTGAGATTCAACCCGAAGCCGCCGGCGCCCAGAGCACCCTTGTTGGCGGCGGACGATATGACGACCTGATTGAGGAACTGGGGGGCAAGCCGACACCGGCAATTGGCTTTGCCATGGGTATGGAACGAATCATCCTTAATCTGAAGAAACAGGCTATTCCGATACCCCCTCTACCCAGACCACAGGTATTTATCGCCCACATCGGTGCTGAAGCCAGAGAGGAGGCGATAAAGCTGGCCTCCGGGCTAAGGCAGGCAGGCATTGGGATTATCATGGCTACCGGCAACAAAAGCCTGAAAGCCCAGTTAAGACAGGCCAATAATCTCGGTGTCCGCTACGCGGTAATCATCGGTGAGGAAGAAGTAAAAAAGAGCACCGTGTCACTGCGGAATATGACCACCGCCCAGCAAAAAACCGTCACCACCAGCGAATTACCGGGATTACTTAAGTACTAATTTGGGCTAATTTTAATGAATTTATGTAAAATTTTGTGATTAGGGTCTTGACAAATGAAATTTTTATGTTTATATTAGGAGAAGATTAACTTTAAAGGAGGTGATGCCATGGCGAGACCCGTAAGGGGAGAGAGTTATTAAACTCAACAATGGACTCAAAGTAGACTTATTCTCCATAAAATGAGGAATTTATGGAAGATTGTTCGTTTATGGAGATATAGCTATATCTAAACAAGGAGGAAAAAATTAAAGGTCGATGAAAAAAGAAATACATAAAATATGGGGTGTAGGCCTAACCATCGTGTTGGCGGCCAGTCTGCTCTTCTCGGCAGTGCCGGCAACGCCAGCGTCAGCAGGCACGCTCTCCTGGGGTGACGAGGACCTCCCTGACGAGCTTGAAATTGGCAATATCACTGACGTGGCTGTTTTC
>JBHIDQ010000063.1:0-8488 GCA_046760155.1 Dehalococcoidales bacterium
TGATACCAGACATCACCAGAGTAGCCGTTAACGCTCAGCATGCCATAATGCTCGCCTTCAAGAGTGGTCATTATTGTGTAGTAGCCGTAGTAAGCGACAATCTCATCAGCCTCCGTTCCAGGATAGACTATATCCAGAAAGTCTTGCGCCGTCTTCAGGGCTTGGTCAGATGTAACTGTCAGGGTAACCGCTTGCGGGTTGCCCATCATACCGTACTTGCTGTTCCACATCATACTCTGGGGCTCAGGCTGAAAACTTCCACTGTATCTGTCTATGATAATCTCAATGGCTCCTCTGCCAGTGCTCTTCTCAATTAGCGACACATAGAAGTTGTGGGAGTATTCCTCGAACTCGTCAATTTCAAGATCCGGATCGTTCATTGATGCCAAGTATTGCTCAGCTATTGCTTTCGCATTGTCATGAGAGAGTAAGGTAGGAACTCCAGAGTAGTAGCCCATCATACCACCCATCATCGGCATACCACTCATCATCCCAGGTCCCATCATTCCGCCTGGTCCCATCATACCTGGACCCATCATGCCGCCCGGCCCATAGGGATAGGGCTGGTTAGCCCCAGAGTTTCTGGGAGCGCCTTGAGGTCCCATCATGCCACCCCCTGGCTGCACCCAGCCAGGAGCGCAGGCAGTCAGGCCCAGCAGAACTACCAGCGTTAAAGCAATAAGCACCAAATACATTCTTTTTCCTCTCATCTCTAACCTCCAATGCAGTTATTTTTCACGATTATTTAGACCAAGTCTTTCTTCTTCTCTTCATATTCTTCTTTATTTATCTCGCCTCGGGCATACCTCTTTTTCAGCACTTCCAGAGCTGAGTCTGCCTTTGACGACTCTGTACTTCTTGACTCACTCAGCCCCCGAACTAGGAGCACCACCGCCCATATGATGAGTCCCAGGAAGAGTATTGAGAAAACAGGCATCAGCCACATCCAGCCGAAGCCACCCATCATACCTGGTCCCATCATCCCCCAGCCTCCACCCTGCCATCCCCAGATTAGTCCAAGGACTAAGGGCAAGATGATAAAGAGGGCTACGATGACTCCCCCGATAATTAGGGCTGTCTTAACGTTCTGGTTCATAGTTTCATCTCCTTTCTAGACTTTAGTAAATGTGCTTGCTCAACCAAGGGTGACCACCTTATCCGAGTCGGAAATCATCTCTACCAATTCTGACATGGTAGAGATTGGACATATACCCGCCTCCTGGTGTCTGAATTCGAGGCAGGTGCCACAGGCCAAAAGGTTACCACCGCTATTTAGGAACTTTGCTAGGACTCCAGCAATGTCGAAGGTCTCGTCCTTGATATTTTGTACTTCTACGCCGTCTCCAAGCAGGAACATGCTGGTCTCATTCCCGGTGCTAAGCGCCTCATTGCCCAGGCGCAGCGCATTCCATGCCGTCTCCGGGTCATTGGTATTTAGGATGATACCTAGCTTCATTGTTATTTGACCTCCAGCCTGTCTACATTGATGTTATTTAGAATGGTCATTGGTTTCCTCCTGGTTAGCTTTGCATGCCCTGAATGAGGGCCGCATCCTGCCTGATTTGCGCAAACAATATTTCCCGCAATAAATCAAAAGCGTCAAGGAGGCGAGGGTTAGCTATCCGGTAATAGACCACATTTCCTTCCTTCCTTGAGACAAGGATGTGACGCTCCCTCATCATGGCCAGGTGTTGGGACAGGTTGGCTGGGGTCAGCCCAAGCCTTTCCCCAAGCTCTCCAGCACTCATTTCCTCGTCTCGAAGAACGTTAATGAGTTCCAGTCGCTTAGGGTGAGAGAATACCTTGCACATTTCGGCATGGTAGGCATAAAGCTGGTCTTCCATGACAACACTTCCTCTTCAAAATAATCAGGTTATTGCTAATTTTAGAAATATCGAAATATCTTTACAAACAAAAAATAGCATAACCGCCTTAATTTGTCAAGAATCCTACTTAACATAATCAATATTTTTTACTATCTACATTGGGCTACTATTAAATAATTATTTTTTTCGTGATATACTGTAAGGCATAAACGGAGGTTAATTTGAAAGGTAAAGACTTACTTTCCGTAGCTGACCTCAGCAGTGAGGATATTCAGTTGCTCATCTCAAGCGCCGTTAATATGAAAGCCAGTGGCTGGACCTCTTCACTTAGTGAAAAGGTACTGGCCCTGATGTTTGAAAAACCTTCGCTCCGGACTCGGGTGAGCTTTGAGGTTGCGATGCGGCAGTTGGGCGGTCATACCATTTACCTGTCTCCGGCTGAGGTTGGCCTGGGGCAACGGGAGTCAATTTCCGATGTCGCCCGGGTGCTGAGTCGATATGTAGATGTCATTGCCGCCCGTACCTTTTCCCACCAGGCGTTGGAAGTTCTGGCTAATTATTCCGAGGTGCCGGTGATAAATGCCCTGTCTGATTTGGAACACCCGTGTCAGGCATTAGCTGACCTGCTCACCATTTATGAGAAGAAGAATGAGCTTGAGGGATTAACCTTGGCCTACGTTGGCGATGGCAATAATGTGGCGCACAGTCTATTACTCGCCGCTTCACTTACCGGCATCAATTTCCGGATCGCTTCGCCTGATGGCTACCAGGTCCAGGACAGAATATTGCGTCTGGCTCAGGACTATGCCATTGATAGCGGTGCCGAAATATTTTGCACTAAGGAGCCACGCCTGGCGGTTAGCGGTGCGGACGTTGTTTATACTGATGTCTGGACGAGCATGGGGCAAGAGGCTGAAGCAAAGCGGCGGCGCCAGATATTTGGCGGCTATCAAGTCAACAGCGAACTCCTGTCTCTAGCCAGGGAAGATGCCATAGTGATGCATCCCTTGCCAGCACATCACGGCGAGGAAGTAGCTGAGGGTATTTTAGCTAGTCCCCAGTCGGTAGTCTTTGACCAGGCGGAGAACAGGCTGCACCTGCAGAAAGCGCTGCTGGCCGATATTTTAGGCGGATTGGAGATACCACTAACTAAATACCAATAAGGGGGATGATATGTATACGCTAAAGATGATCATAAACCGGGGTTGGTATCCAGCCTTAATCACGGCGCTGGCGGTGGTTGGTTATTTCTATGGATGGCCAATTGAAGCCGTAGTCCCAGCATTAATTGTCATTCTGGCTATTGGCTTGACCGTGACCGTGATTAAAGGCAGGGAAAGGCAGTTAGAGCACTCGGCAGTAAGGCTGAGGCAACTCGGCGAATATTTTAATCGCCGGTTTATGGGTGATTCATCACTGTCTATCTTTGTCATTATCGATACCCTCTTTAATATTGATAATCCCAAATTGTGGGACTGGGCGCGGGCGTGTGATATGGCGCAGCGCATTTTCAATAGCTGGAGTAAAAACTTTGTCGACCGACTGGAAAGCGACATTGGCATCAGAAGGTTTGGTGAGTACCTGTACACTTATTTAAATGAACTGTGGCAGATAACCAGTCATTACTTTGACTTTGTCGACCAGTTTTACGAGGTAGGGGAGAAGGTGGAAATCCCGCCGGAAACCATCGACCAGTATAATAAATTCGTCATGGAGTACAACGCTTTTGCCCAAAATTTCCGGGATACCATTACCGAGTTGAGAAACATTGCCCGAACTGGAATTGAACCCCCAAGTGTGAAGCTTGCTAGAGAATTAGTAAAGGTGAAGTAATTATCTACCTCACCCCCTTAATCCCCCTCTCCTTCAAAGGAGAGGGGGAAGAAAGAAAAGAGGGGCTACGCCCCTCTTAGACACCCTAGTGGGTTGGGGTATCTCCGGGAGGTGAAGCTATGAAGTTAGCTATTGCACAGATTGTCTTGGGGGTGCTTATCGTGGTTGACTTTCTTTCTTTTGGCCTTTTGTCAGGTATAGAGGCAGGTGGTTTTCCGCCTGGGTGGTGGAAGGTTTTCTACTTTCATAACTTTTTGGGATTTTTCGTGTTGGGTCTGGCAGTACTTGGGTGTGGAATAGCCCAATTATTAAAGGCGAGATTGTGAGGCGGTTGAAATGATCATTATGCGTAGGGTAGCCTTGCCCTGTGGAATATTAGGTGGGGTCTGGGGTATTCTGGCCCCCATTGTAGTTCCAGTTGTGATACTGCTCACGGACGAGGAGGAGCTTAGTCTGCTAAAGGGCATACCCGGGGCGTTCTTGGTATGGCTGGGTTTCATAGTCCTGATGGGTGCGCTGGGAATTTTGGCGATAATATTGAACAAGAGGAGCCATAAGCTGGGGAAGCCTTTGCTCTGGGCAAGTGCCGTAGCTATACTGTTGGTCAGCTTTGTCGACATTGCAATAGGTCTGTTTTTCCTGCCTGCCTCGGTTTTGCTACTGATGGCTGCCATTGGTCTGAAAAAGGAGGAAGTTAGGAGGTTGAAGTGAGCAGGCCGATAGTGGCCATTGTTGGCCGACAGAATGTGGGTAAATCCACCCTGCTTAATCGGGTGGCCGGAAAGCCGCTGGCTATCGTTGAGGACTTACCGGGAACAACTCGTGACCGTGTCTTTGCTCCTGTTTCTTGGCAGGAAGTTGAATTTACTCTGGTTGATACTGGGGGTCTGGAGTTAGTACCCGGTTCCACAATTGCCCAGGAGGTCAAAGAGCAGGTGGATATGGCCATCATGGAGGCGGATGTCATTCTTTTCTTGGTGGATGTCAAAAGCGGGGTGGTACCCTCAGACCTGGAGGTAGCTGACGTCCTCCGTCAGGTAAGCAAACCCATGCTGTTGGTGGCGAACAAGGCAGATAACGATAAACTGGAAGCCGGAGCCGTAGAATTTTATGAACTGGGGCTGGGAGAGCCGTTGGCGATTAGTGCCTATCACGGCCGAGGCACTGCCGAATTACTGGACAGCATTGTTTCTCTATTGCCGGCACCGGTGCCAGTTGAGACTGAGCCAGAGGTCATGAAGGTAGCCATTGTCGGCAGACCCAATGTCGGTAAGTCAATGCTGTTAAATGCTTTGGTTGGCGGGAAGAGGGCGATTGTTGATGAAGCTCCCGGGACGACCCGTGATGCGGTAGATACGTTAGTTGACTTTGATGGGCAAAGTATGTTACTTATTGATACAGCCGGCATCCGGCGGCGGGGGCGGATAGGGGCAGGGGTAGAAAAATATAGCGTTATCCGTGCCCTGCGCGCCATTGACCGGTCGGATATCGTCTTGGTGGTTCTTGATGCCACGGAGACAGTAACCGCACAGGATATGCATATTGCTGGTTATATTCAGCAAGCGGCGAAGGGGGTTGTGGTGGTAGTCAATAAGTGGGACCTAATTGCGGACAGGAACTTAACCGCATGGAATAAATATATCAGGGGCCAGCTCAGGTTTATTACTTATGCGCCGGTGATGTACACTTCAGCTAAATTTGGTCATGGGGTGGACAGGCTTATACCGCAGGTGCGTCAGGTATATCAGGAGAGGCTCAAGCGATTATCTACTGCCGAGGTTAATGATATCGTCCAGCAGGCAGTAGCCGCTCACATTCTACCGCGAAGTGGCCGCAAGCAGCTCAAGATTTTATATGCCACTCAGGCGGAAGTAAATCCGCCGACCTTTGTCTTTTTTGTCAATGATGCCAAACTAATCCATTTCTCCTATCAACGTTACCTGGAGAACAAATTACGTCAGGCGTTCGGCTTTACCGGCACACCGCTTCGTTTGGTCTTTAGAACTAGAGGGGAGTCATGATAGTTGCCAAGTTTGCCGCCGTGGTGCTAATTGGTTATCTTCTGGGTTCCATTCCCTTTGGGGTAATCATTGGCCGGCGCAGTGCCAAAGTGGATGTCCGGGAGATTGGCAGTGGCAAGACCGGGGCGACTAATGTATTACGCGTGGCGGGCAAGAAAGCGGCGGCTCTGGTACTCGTTCTTGATTTGCTCAAGGGATTGCTGGCGGTAGTATTGGCCGCTTTGATATTTAACGGGGACTACTTTATGGTGGGTGGCTCCGGTTTGTGGTGGCTGGCGAGAAGCGCTGAAGTCTCAGCCGCTTTGGCGGCGATAGCCGGGCATAAGTGGCCGATATTCCTCAGGTTTCGGGGTGGCAGAGGGGTCGCCACTTTCTTCGGCGGACTATTGGCTTTGTGTCCACCGGCAGCACTGTTCGGCGGTGAGGTGCTGATTCTTGGGGCCGGCTTGACTCGGTATGCCTCACTGGGTTCCATCGCTGGGGCAGTAGCTGCCTATGCCATCTTAGTACCCCTCACCATTATCAATGGCTTCCCCATTGAATATCTGGTTTACACTCTGATCGGTGTCATCTTTATTATTGTCGTGCATCGGGATAATATCGTTCGGCTGGTATCAGGTACCGAACGCAAGATTGGTGAGAAGGTTGAGATCGAGGATTCACTCCCGTCGACTAACCTGTAAACCAAATTTTCCCGGAACATCATCAGGAAAACATGAGGTAAGATATGCTTAAGGTTGCCGTTATTGGCGCTACCATATGGGGGACAACACTGGGTGTCGTCTTGGCTCAAAAGGGGGTACAGGTGGGGTTGTGGGCGCGAACGGAAGAGGAAGCTGATAAATTGAGAAAGAATGGGCCTGACCCAGAATCATCTTCTGAGATTACTTTCCCTCCTCAGTTACTCATTACCAGTAAATTAGAGGAAACCTTCGACGAGGCCAAGGTGGTAATCCTGGTGGTACCCTCGCAGTCTATGAGGCAGAATATAAAGTTAGTCGCGAACCACCTTAATAAGTCGATGCTGGTGGTGAGCGCTGCCAAAGGCCTGGAGATTGGTAGCGGCAAGCGGATGTCACAGGTAATCGCTGAGGAGATAAACCCGCGTTTTCAATCCAATATTTGTGTGCTTTCCGGGCCTAATCTGGCTCGTGAGGTCCTGTGTGGACTACCCGCGGCGACCGTGGCCGCTGCCGAGGATAACTCTGTCGCCAGGAAAGTTCAGAGGCTATTAACCACCCCCAACCTTTGTGTCTTTACCAATACCGATGTCGTCGGGGTAGAACTGGGGGGAGCCTTAAAGAATATCATTGCCCTGGGTGCCGGCATCGCTGATGGACTGGGTTATGGTGACAATGCCAAGGCTGCCTTTATGACCCGGGGTCTGACCGAGATAACGGCACTTGGCGTTGCCTTGGGAGCTAATCCGCTTACCTTTTCTGGTTTGGCTGGCTTGGGTGATGTCATCACTACCTGTGCCAGCCCGTTGAGCCGTAACCACTATGTCGGCGTAGAGCTGACCAAAGGGCGCTCGGTGACGGAGATAGTCAGCACCATGACTGGTGTCGCTGAGGGAGTTACCACTACTCTGGTTGCCCGCAATCTAGCCCATAATCTCGGACTGGAAATGCCAATTACGGAAAGAGTCTACCGGGTACTCTATGAAAATGCCGACCCTCGCCAGGTAGCGGTTGAGATGATGGGGGGTAACGTTAGGCACGAATTAGCCGGGCGGAAATGGCGATTGTTCTCTTTCTTCAGGCGGCGTAAGCGCTCTTCAGTGGTCTAACCAGTCCTGCTCACTTCCCGGTAACGGCATACTTGACCTCAAGAACCGGACTCTCCGGACTCTTTTTTCGCTGGATTTAGGGTGCTGGCCAGCTCCTGGAATAACTGGCGCTGCTGTTTCGTCAGCTTCTCGGGGGTAACCACCACTAGTCTAACTATCTGGTCGCCGCGTCCGTTCCTCTGCAGGTGAGCGATACCTTTATCCTTGAGGCGGAATTCTTTACCGGTTTGGCTACCGGCCGGGATATTGAGTTTGGTTTTGCCATAAAGGGTAGGTATTTCTATCTCCGTACCGAGAGCGGCCTGAGCAAAGTTAATCGGTAGCTCGTAGAGAATATCGTCACCGTCTCGAATAAAGAACTCGTGTTTCTGTACTGACAGGGTAACATAAAGGTTGCCTGAAGAGCCGCCTCTCATGCCGGCATCACCTTCACCGCCAAGGCGTATTTGGGAACCATCGGCCACTCCCGCCGGGACCTTGATTGAGATACGGCGTGGTTGCTTTTCTCGACCGGTGCCTCGACATTGCGGACAGCGCTCGGTAATAATCTTACCCTCACCTCGGCACTGATTGCAGATGGTCGTGTTAATGAAACTGCCAAAGAGGCTGCGCTGCACCCGGCGTACCCGCCCGCTACCGTTGCAATTGGGACATCGACTAGGCTGGCTACCCGGCTTGGCGCCCGTACCGTAGCAAAGTGAACAAACTTCGGTACGTTTTATCTTTATTTCTTTTTCGCAGCCGAAGGCGGCCTCTTCAAAGGAGATAGTAAGCTCATAGTGTAGGTCGGCACCACGCTGTGGGGCATGGCGGGTGGCATAAGTCATACCACCAAAGAAGGCATCGAAAATATCACCAAAGCCGCCGAAATCAAATCCCTCAAAGCCACGAGTAAAGAAACCTTCGGCACCACTATGCCCAAATTGGTCATAGGCAGCCCGTTTACTGGCATCTGAAAGTACCTCGTAGGCTTCGTTTATTTCCTTGAACTTTGCCTCCGCCCCGCCATCACGATTGTG
>JBHIDQ010000064.1:0-7963 GCA_046760155.1 Dehalococcoidales bacterium
AGATTTATATAGTAACGGAAGTCTTCCAGTGAGATGTCGGGCGGAATGGCGTGGTCGAAGCTAGGGAAATAACCACCGGTCTCCAAGAGAAAGGGCACCTTGGACATTACTTCCTCACGGATTGCTTCCTTACCCCTGGCAAATACCCGTTTGTCAATGTTGCCGGACAGGATTATGTCCTTGCCATATTTTTGGCGCAGGGCAATGGCATCCACCCCGGCAGCAACCTCCAGCGGCCAGTGAAAATTGATGCCACACTCCAACCAGAGGGGTAACAATTCATTAATGTTGCCATCACAATCGACATGGATTACGTCTATGCCCTGGCGATGGAGGAAGTCAGTAACCTGTTTATAACGGGGTACCATAAATTTTCGAAACATATCCGGAGAAATCAGAGGCCCGGACTTATAGGCCATATCCTCCCAGAAACGAATGAAGTCGACTCTGATGTCCTTGAACACCCGCTGCGCAATTTCCATCATAAAATAGAGCATATGGTCCATCATATCTTCGACCAAGTTAGGGTCATCGTAGAACATGTAGAGTAAATTTTCTAGTCCGGTCCACTCCCGCAGAATGCCAAAGAATCCTTCCATCATTAAAAGGGTGGGTGAATCTTCATTATTTGTCTTTTCGACAAAGCCCTGCCAGTCCGAGGGCCATCGTTCGGGAGTATGCGGGTCAAGTCTCTTCCGGTATTCATTCCAGGTAGCCCTATCCTTGACCGGGCGTTCAAGATACCTGGGCATTCTAAAGGGAAATTCTTTGGAGACCTCAACTATTGAGCCACCGTAAGTCATTTCCACACGATGGCGTTCATCCTCACGGATAACCTTTTTCTCAAAAACAGGGAGAATCGGCGGGGTAATATAAAAACCCTCTCCGGCTTCAGCTTCAGGCAAGTCGATACGGTTATGTTCGGAAACAATCTCCTGTAAATTATGAATGTGTTCAAAGCCAAAATAGCGGTTAAAACCGGCTGGTTTCAGAATCTCTTTGGGAGCGCCCTGTTTCACCCATTCTTTGGGTGTGTCCGTCCAGTACCGATTAAACCAATCCATTATGGCAACATCACCGGGTCGCTCGCCATGACAGATAGCCAGAAAGCGCTCTCTATTGGGCATTGGCACGTTTGAATTAGTCATAACCAACCTCCTTCAAATTCTTTTCTAAAGCAAAAAATACATCCTGAGGCTTCTCAATCGGGTAGTTAATATTAACGGTGAGCAGGAGAGCATTCTCACAATGGTCACCTTTGAGTTCCCCCCACTCCGATTTTAAGGGGAGAGTCTGCACTTTGGCCTCGCCGAAGGAGCAGAAGCCATGGTCAGAGATAACGATGAGTCTATTTTGCCTATCATTGAGAAAGCCGCTATCCAAGAGGAGCTCCCCAATTTTGCGGTCCAATTTTTGATACCACTCGAGGACACAGTCCTCACCCCAGTGAAAGTGTTGCACGCGGTCGAGGAGAGTGTAAACCACAATGAGCAAGTCGAGTTTCTCGGCTAAAAGTTCCTTTGCTTGCTGACTCACTCTCTCCAGCTCTTCCTGCCATTCCTTTTCGCTGGTGGGCAGTCCAAAGCCGACCGGCTTAAAATCAACCCGGAAAGAGTAAGGTGGGACGATAAAGGGAACGTTCAGCGCTTTTACCTTCTTTCCCTCTCGTTCCAGAATGTCCCAGATAAAGTCGACCTTGATATCTTCCCTCTTTACCAGCCTACCTCCACTGACAAAATCTTCGTGTCCATGCTCCTGGCGGGTTTTCCCGGAGAACATGCCACACCAGATAGAGGGTGATACCGGCTTCTCCTGCAAAACGAGTTCCTTTGCCTGGCCAAGCTCAGTGAGCCGCTTAAAGCTGGGCAATACTGCCAAATTGGGCTTCACTACCGCCCAAGTGGCGGCATCAATACCCAAAACAAAAATCACCTTATACCTCTCTACTCAGGACAACACCGGCACCGATATTCTTTTTTCCCCGGGCGATGATAAACCTACCCAGCTCCGGTATCTCGGAAAACTTCTCGACTACCATGGGTTCGGTCTTGAAGATAATGGTGGCGGCTTCATTCTCTTCGATCTGGGCGATACCTTTGCCAATTACCTCTCCGGTCTCTGAATTTATCCTTTCTCTGATTTCCTCCACAAGGCATCGCGTCCGCTTCGTCCCGCATTTCATCTCAAGCTCCTCTCCCCGACTCAGCGTTCCTTCCAGAAGGGCAACTTCACCCAAAAAACTAGCGACAGCGGTTGGTTGATTCGTGGCATGCCCGGCAACATCACCTCGTTTAGTCTCGCACTCCACCACAATACCGACGCTGTCTCCCGACGCTGCTTCGGCCACTTCCTCAGGAAACACCTTTATTTTCGTCACCCTTCCTTTGGCACCAGAAGGCTGAAAAACGAGTTCATCTCCCTTCTTCAGGCTCCCCGACTCCACCCTACCCACGGTTATCTTTTCCGAATCAACCTGATAAATATCCTGGACGACAAATCTGAGAGACTTTACGACTACTTTCGCCGGCTCTATGGCATCAAGAGCCTGAATTAAGGTAGGCCCCTGGTACCATGCCATCCTTGGCGAGGGCTTGTAGACATTATCACCTTCCATGGCGGAAATGGGAATAAACTGTGTCTTAGCGTAGCCCAGCGAAGAAAGAAGCTGAATTACTTCCTCTCTTACTCGGTCAAACTTATCCGGCTGGTAGTCCTCAAGGTCCATTTTGTTGATGGCGACGATAATCTCTTTTATGCCGAGCATGTGGACAAGGAAAGCGTGTCTCCTTGTCTGCTCCTGAACGCCATCGGGAGCGGAGACCACCAAAATGGCAACCTGGGCATGGCAAGCCCCGGTGAGCATATTCTTGATAAATTCTTTATGACCCGGAACGTCAACAATGGTATAGTAATTCCTGCCCTTGAAGAGAACTCTGGTGGTATCTATGGTGCGTTCTTCTTTCAGTTCCTCCTCAAAAGAATCAAGGAAATAGGCGAATTCGAATCTTTTCTTGTACTCCTCAAGGAGCTTCTGTATCTCGGCCATCCTGTCTTCAGGGAGCACCTCTGAATCGTAAAGAAGCCGACCGATAAGGGTTGACTTGCCGTGGTCAACATGCCCGACGATAACTGCGTTTAAGTTCACTTTGTCCTCCAGAAGGTGTTATATTCTAAATTAGCTTTTCCGATGTCACATATATCAAGGTTGTTAAACAATATCACATGTATCCCAGAGCCCGGAGCTTCTGCATGGTGAAAGTTTTTTCCTTGTCCTGAGCTCTACCCGACCGCTCGGCAATTTTGGTGGTTCTTAATTCCTCAACTATCTCATCGATACTGGCGGCACTGGATTCGATGGGCAAGGTACAGGGCTCACATCCCAGGCTGCGGTATCTCTTGGCATTCTTGGCAAAATACATTGGGTTCACCGGCATTCCTTCCCTTTTGACATACTCCCAGACATCGAGTTCCCGCCAGTGCAAGATGGGATGGACTCTCATATGAGTTCTCTCTCCCAAAAGCCCCTGAAACTGGTCCCACATCTCCAGTGGCTGGTCTTTATAATCCCATTTAAAATCTTCATCCCGAGGGGAGAAATATCTCTCCTTAGCTCGAATGCCATGCTCATCTCTCCTTATCGCCAGAATCAAAGCATCGAAACCACGCTCATCCAGGCATTTCCGCAGGGCTTCCGTTTTCAATTTGGTGCAGCACTCAAATTTACCCTCCTGGGGACCAACTCCCTCACAGAGTGCTTCTTCATTCTTGGCGATGACTAACTCAAATCCCCATTCTTGAGCAAGATTGTCCCGGAATTGGTACATCATCTTGAATTTGTGGTCAGTATCAATGTGAATCACCGGGAAAGGGATTTTACCGAAGAAGGCCTTGCGGCAAAGCCAGAGCATGGTGGTGCTATCCTTTCCCGTACTCCAAAGAACGGCCGGTTTCTTAAACTCGGCGTAAGTTTCTCTGACGATATAGATACTCCGATTCTCAAGGTCTTTTAAATCCAGCACAAGCCTACCTCCTTAAAAGATAACTCTCTGCCCTTTTTCATTCTCCCTCCTGCAGGTAACCAAGTCTTCTTAAGCGCTCCCTTATCGCTTTTACTTCTTCTGCGGTTAAGCTATCTTCACCCTTTATTTCACCGCCTAAAGCCAGACTCCGCATGACGAAAACAATAAATTCGGTAACACTGGAAAAACCGGTGCCCGCTATCATCTGACTCAGCCTCTGGTGAAGCTCTCGCGGTATTTTGATAGTAACCTTATTTTCCATGACACTCCAATTGTAGTAATATTATAGTGTTAAAGCCAGAATAAGTCAAGAGGTAACCCAATATTGACTATTACAGTTCGTGGCGATATAATTTCCATATGGTTTGGGGCGGTTAGCTCAGTGGTTAGAGCGCTTGCTTCACACGCAAGAGGTCGCTGGTTCAAGTCCAGCACCGCCCATTTTGAAGCAACAAAATCAGTGAGAACCAAAATACTTGATTTCCGACTGCGTGCCCGCCATGAAATGGTTTTTGATTCTACTAATCGTGCCTATACTGATGGTCTGCCTGGTAGCTGGCTGTGAGGAAGAGGTTAACATCTATTATGACCCAGAGCAGACGATAAGCGTTAAAGTCAATCAAGAGTTCATTATCGCTACAAGCACCGACCCACCAACCGGCTATATGTGGCGGGAAACCTTCGATGAAAACATGGTGGAGCTAACGGTGAGTAAAATTGAGCTCAGTGAAGCAGTTAAGCGGGGCGAAGCGGAAACTGGCCTGGAACAACACTTCCACTTCAAGGCGCTAAAGAAGGGTACGACACAAATACGTATTGACTTGGGTGGAATACCGGACCCAAAATCCAGTGTAGAGAGAAAAATTTTTAACGTTACTATAGAGTAACGCCTCATTTTTTACCCAGCAGGTGGCAATTAACACAGTCGGGCACGGGTTCTCCCTTCAAATAGACAAACTGTGAATTGTCCCCCACGTTACCGCTTGACGAATACTGAGGGAGGAAGTAGACTATCGTCAAACTTTAGAACTGTGAAAAATGAAAGTTATCGGTCTTACTGGTGGGATTGGCAGTGGCAAAAGTACCGTGTCGCAGTTCCTAGCTGAACTGGGCGCTACTATTATTGACGCGGACGCGATAGGTCATGAAGTGTTCAAACCCGAGACTGAAGCCTGGCGTGAAGTAGTGGCCACTTTTGGCAAGCAGATTATTAACCCAGACGGGACTATCAATCGCCAGAAGCTCGGTACGATAGTGTTTGCCAATCCTGAGGCTCGAGCCCGGCTAAATGAGATAATGCACCCCCGAATCTACGAGGTGGTGAAGGCTCAGCTTGAAGAATACCGGAGACAGGGAGTGAACGGGGTGGTGCTGGAAGCGCCGCTATTGATAGAAGCGGGCTGGGCTTCACTAGTCGATGAGCTGTGGGTTACCACCGCCCCGGAAGATACCGTACTCAAACGGCTCAGAGAACGAACTGGATTGTCGGCAGCGGAATCCAGAGCACGGATTCGTGCCCAGCTACCTGAGGAAGAAAGACTGAAGCACGCTGATGTGGTCATTGATACCGATTGTGCCCTTGACGAGCTGAAGGTGAGGGTAAAGGAACTGTGGCGGGGACTACGGCCAGTATTTGACACTTCATCGTAGCAATTGGTATAATAGATGCTTTGGAGGTCTAAGATTTACGCAATTATTGAAACTGGAGGCAAACAATATAAAGTAACGCCGGGCCAGACGATAGAAGTAGAACGTCTGGACGCAGTTAAAGGTAACACTGTCGAGCTGGACAGAGTTTTGTTTATTGCCGATGGGGATAAGGTGACCGTGGGTAAGCCCACGGTTGAAGGGGCGAAGGTAATCGCTACCTCGCAAGGAGAAGGCAGAGGCAAGAAGATTATCGTCTTTAAGTATAAGCCCAAGGTGCGTTACCGCCGGAAGACCGGGCACCGCCAGTTTCATACCAGACTGGTCATTGACCGGATAGTCGGGCCAGGGATGGCAGAGGTTGAGCCAAGAAAGCCAAAGAGAACGCGACAGGGCAAAAAAGAGGTGACAACCGATGGCACATAAAAAGGGAGGCGGCTCTACTCGGTATGGTCGGGATAGTCAAGCGAAGCGGCTGGGCGTAAAAAGATACGGTGGGGAAAAGGTGACGGCGGGGACGATTTTAGTCCGGCAGCGGGGTACCCGCATTTACCCCGGCGACAACGTAGGTGTGGGTAGAGACTATACTCTATTTGCACTGATTGACGGCATTGTTAAGTTTGAGCCAGCGAACAAAAACCGGAGGAAGGTTAGCGTTAACGCTAGCTGAATGCTATGAAGGACAAGATTCATCCTCAATACTACAATGACGCCAGGGTTATTTGTTCCTGCGGCAACACCTTTACTACCGGCTCCACCAAGAAGGAATTAAGGGTTGAGCTGTGCAGCCAATGCCACCCCTTCTTTACCGGGGAGCGGCGGGTACTGGATACCACCGGACGAGTGGAGCGGTTTAAGAAGCGCTACAAGGTAAAAGATTAAGCAAAGATACTGGCAAGAGGGCAGGAGCGGGGTGTTAAAACCGCTCCTTTTTCTTTATCGAGAGGTTTTGATGGCCAATAAATTTCATTACGGCGGCCAGGCAGTAATTGAGGGAGTGATGATACGGGGACGGAAGGCAGCGGTCACCACGGTGCGTCGTCCCAGCGGGGGACTGGTAATGAATATCCGGTCGTTGTCAGCTATCTACACTGGCTGGATGCGAAGAGCCCCATTAATACGAGGCATCATTGTCTTAATTGAGGCGATGGTACTCGGTGTGAAAAGTCTGCTCTACTCAGCCAACGTGTCCCTGGAAGAAGAGGAGGAAGAAATTTCGGGGAAGGCGGTCTGGGTCATGATTACTCTCGCCCTGGTACTAGCTATTGTCCTGTTTCTTATCGTCCCGCTTTTCCTCACCAGACTAATCAATCCCTATATCAATTCCTCGCTGGTATTTCATCTCATTGAGGGATTGATACGGCTGGTAATTTTTGTCGCTTACCTCAAGTTAGTCGGGCTACTAGCTGACATCAAACGCATGTTCACCTATCATGGTGCCGAGCACAAAGCAGTAAATGCTTTCGAAAGCGGAGTACCGATGGAGGTGGAATCAGTCAGAAAATACGACACGGCTCATGTGCGCTGTGGCACCAGCTTTCTATTTGCGGTATTAGTTATCGCCATTGTGGTCTTTGCTCTCGTCGGGCGACCAGCACTCTGGCTAATGATACTATCGCGAGTTCTCCTCATTCCGGTCATTGCTGCCCTCGGTTATGAAGTCATCCACTTTGGCGCCAAGCACCCCAAAAATGCACTGGTCAGGACAGTTCTAGCTCCGGGATTGTGGCTACAAGAACTGACGACAAAAGAACCCGATGATAGTCAGATAGAGGTTGCCTTATCGGCGTTAAGGAAAGCGGTGGAGATTGACCAGAGTGAGGAGACAACATAGATTCTGTTTTCTGGGGAAACAATTCCTAGCTGATTAGCTTCGAATTGTTTTTAGGGTTATGTCAAGTTGAAGACTCCAAATCCGACTCGGATAGCTCCTGAAAGAAGCAGGTCTGATGGCCGGTGTGACATACCGGACCGGTAGGCTTGGCTTTAACCAGGATAGTATCGCGGTCACAATCCATCCATACCGAGCGTACCAGTATGCGGTTGCCCGAAGTTTCTCCTTTGTGCCAGAGTGCCTGCCGGCTGCGACTGTAAAACCAGACTTCGCCACTGGACAGAGTGCGGCGCAGGGCTTCTTCATTCATATAGCCCAGCATGAGCACCTCGCCGGTATCAGCGTCCTGGGCGATGGCCGGGATAAGTCCTTGTTCATTGAACTTTAACTGGTTCTTTATCTACCTCACCCCCTTTAATTATCTGTGTTATAACCCTATCCCCCTTAATCCCCCTTCCCCTTG
>JBHIDQ010000065.1:0-7923 GCA_046760155.1 Dehalococcoidales bacterium
GCTGCTCTATCCACCTGAGCTACAGGGGCACACTTCAAGGCTAATTATACCTGAGGATAGAGAAAAAGAGCAACGGTTTTCCTCAAAAAGGCTATTGATGGTTATCTTCCGTAGGAGAATCTAATCGGCCTGAGCTGCTGCCATACGTCATTACAAGCGGTAATCTCTTCTTCGGATAGTTTTATTTCCGTAGCTCCTAAATTCTCCTCTAATTGTTTGATTGAACTGGTGCCCAAAACAATCGAGGTGATTGCTTCATTATTCAGTATCCAGGCTAAGGCGAACTGGGGTAAACTCCGCCCATGAGCTTGGGCAATCTTCTTGAGACTGGCTACGGCCTCAAAGTTTGGGGCTGACCAGTAGCGTTCGGTATAAATTGGTCCAAGTCGTTCCAAAGTGAACCTGCCTTTAGATGGGGGCTTCTTCGGGTCATATTTACCAGTGAGTAATCCACCTGCCAGAGGATTATATACGGTTACCCCTACTCCTTTATCAGTACAGAGGGGCAGTAGTTCGTATTCAATATCACGGGTAATCAAATTATATGGTGATTGGATGCAGTCAAATCGTGCTAAGTTGTGTAGGTCACTCACCCACAGCGCATCGCAGAGCTGGAAGGCACGGAAATTGGAGCAGGCGATATAGCGCACCTTTCCCTGATGAACCAGTTCATCCATAGCACGTACTGTCTCATCAATGGGAGTGTTATAGTCGGGCGTGTGCGCATAATAGAGGTCAATATAGTCTGTTCCCAGTCGGCGCAGGCTGCCCTCTATCTCCTTCATAATATGCTTGCGCGATAGCCCAATATCGTTGACTCCTGGGCCTGACCGCCAGGCGCCTACTTTAGTTGCCAGCACCACCGCGTGGCGGTCTTCTTTCAGCGCCTTGCCGACAATTTCCTCAGCTCTTCCGTTAATATACTGGTCGGCGGTATCAATGAAGTTAACTCCAGCCTCCACGGCGCTTTTCATTAAATTTATTGCCTCTGTCTCACCTACCTGCTGGCCAAAATTCATGGTGCCAAGGCAGATTTCAGAAACCATAAGCCCGGTTCTGCCCAATTTTTTATACTGCATAATTACTTCCTTTCTCGCCAGTTAGCTGGTTCTGGCTAACATCTTCCAATTAGGCATCACTATTTTAGCGATAATCATTGTTGGTGGCAAGTTGGCGCGTGTAGCTAGGTAAAACTGGTCCGCTTGACTTCCTGAGACCTAGCGCACTAAAATCAATTGTTAATTGGCAGGAAAGTTTAAGGAGGTATGATGGCACAGAGCGAAGTTAGAGTAGCTTGGGAACCGCTGCATAAGTTCACCAAGGAAGTATTTGTCCGGGTGGGTGCATCCCCTGAGGATGCTGAAGCTGAGGCTGGGGCGCTGTTATGGGCTAACCTGCGGGGGGTGGATTCCCACGGTGTACTGCGGATTCCGTGGTACCTGGAAAACATAGACAAGGGCGTAATGAACCCGAAGCCCAACATTCAGGTTATCAAGGAGACGCCGGCAACTCTTTTCGTTGAAGCTGACCGTGCCTTGGGTCCAGTGGTCACCATTTTCGTTGTGAATCTGGTGACGGAGAAGGCAAAAAAGATGGGCATATGCTGGGCGTTGATCCGTAACCTCACCCACCAGGGGGCTCTGGGTTATTACTCGCAAATGATAGCCAAGAAGGACATGGCGGGAATCGTTCTGGTATGCAATCCACCCAATATGGCACCTTATGGGGCTCGGGTTCCCGGGGTACATAATAGCCCGATAGCCATTTCGGTACCGGCGAAGCGCCACCATCCGCTGAATCTGGACATGGCCACCAGTGTGGTGGCGGGTGGCAAACTTTGGCTGGCGGTTGATAAGGGAGTTCCCATCCCAGAGGGCTGGGCTCTAGACAAGGAGGGGAAACCGACCACTGACCCCAGAAATGTGGGCGCTCTGCTACCCTTTGGTGGGCCCAAGGGCTCTGGGCTGGCCCTTATGTTTGAGTGTCTGTCCAGTGTTATGGCGGGCAACCCGGTGGTAGAGCCGGTGCTGTTGGGTAAGGAAATAGGTCCTCCAGCAGGGGAAAAGAAGACGGAAGCCATCGGGGAGCGCCTGAGTTACGTTCCCCGCCATATTCAGAACAGCGTTGTCGCCGCGATTGATATTGGCACGTTCACCGATGTCGAGGGTTACAAGGAACATATTGATAATCTTATTGACGGGATAAAAGCCCTGCCCAAGGCGGAAGGTTTCAGTGAGATATTCGTTCCCGGTGAGCCTGAAGAAAAAACTTTCGACGAGCGTTCTCGGAAGGGTATTCCTCTTCCTGAAGGTACCGTCCGAAACTTACGGAGTATCGCAGAGAGGTTTGGCGTTAAGCTACCGTCTGGTCTGTAGATTGGTGATATTGAAGCTCTTATCAGTATATTAGCTCTCTAGGTCAATTCCGGCTCTCCGGAAGAGTTTCTTTAGCTCACGACGGGCAAGCCGAGTGGGCTCACCCCCCTTTTTCTCCCAACGCTGGACTGTGGAAAGGCTGACGTTTATCTCCCGTGCCAGATCCTCCTGTGTCCATCTCTTCTTGGTTCGTAGGTCTCTTAGCTTTTCTTGGAGTTTTTCCATATATCGCCTGTTCGCGCTACAGAAAGGAAGGTTTTACCTTATGTAGCACGTGAGATTATAGCATGTAATATGGTCATTTGTCAATATCTGTGCCAAGTGTCATAATGAATTTTAATTATTTTTTGGTTATTTAGGAGCGGGAGGGGGTTGACAAATGGGGTAAAGTCCTCTAAAATGCAACGTAATCCCGTAACATATACGGGATTAATTTTTTAAGGGGGTTTATTACTGGAAACATAAATGATGAAATCCTTTAACATCTACAAGACTTAATAAGTAAGGAGGTTTTATCAGTGTGAAGCATAAATGGTGAAGTCCCAGAGCAGATACGGGATTAAAACTAAGGAGGTTTCATAATTGTGAAACACAAATTAATATTTTCTTTATTGATATTGGTGCTTGTCCTATCACTGATAGTGCCCGGGTGTGCAGCTCCAGAGAAGAAGCATGTCATCTTCGCCACTGGTGCCTGGTCAGGCGACTGGCTGACCATCTATCCGATCAAGATACTGCTGGAGGAAGAGCTCGGTTATACTACAGAGATTGCGGATACCTCTGTTCCGATGGCCTGGACGGCTATCGGCACCGGTTCGGCTCACCTGTGGACAGATTCCTGGATGCCCAATCAGGAGGATATGTGGGCAGAGTATGCTGACGCGGTGGTAGACTTGGGCGTAATCTATGGCGGCGGTCCAGAAGACCCCTGCCTGCAGTTTTGGGCGGTACCCACCTGGGTGTCCGAGCAATATGGCATCACCAGCGTCACCGACCTGGAAAATCCAGAGTTTGTCGAGCTGTTTGATCTTGATGGTGACGGCGTCGGCGATGTCCTTGGTTGTGACGCTGCCTGGAAGTGTGCCGAAATAAATGACCAGATGATAAAAGATTACGGATTGGAAGGCATGTACGAGCAGAAATACGGGGCGGAGGCGATGATGACCGTGGCTATCGAGGGGCACATGAAGAAGAATGAGCCGGTTCTCTTTTACTTCTATACGCCGCACCCAATCTTCGTCAAGTTTCCCATTGGGGAGAGCGTGACGATACTAGAAGACCCGCTGGGCTCCTGGGGAGAGTTAGCCACCATCCGCAAGTTTGGCAATAAGGAATGGGTCGAGGCCAACCCCGAGGCGGCGGAACTTATCCGCCAGGTGAAGATGACTCAAGACGACATCGCTTGGTCAATGGCGGAGATAGAGGAGAGAGGTGATGATGTCGAGACACTGACGGCGATTGCCCGGGAGTGGATGGCAGCACACCAGGCTGAGGTAGATTCCTGGGTGGCAGCAGTCAAGTAACTAATCAGACCAGTCAAGTTCAAGAAGAAAGAAACCCCGGTAAAAGCGCCGGGGTTTCTTTTTAAGTCAGTGATAGAGCTAGAGAGCCCTGGCTCCTCTTCTCTTCCTGCCCAGGCTCTGGGTAACCCTGTCCAGAATCATAGCCACGAGGACAATGGCGACTCCAGCCACGAAGCCACGCCCGATGTCCACCTGTCCCAGTGCCATAATCACTTCTCGGCCCAGCCCACCGGCGGCAATCATCGCTGCCAGCACCACCATGGATAAAGAGAGCATGATGGTCTGGTTGATGCCGGCCATGATAGAGGGCAGGGCTAAAGGCAACTGCACCTTGAATAAGAGCTGGAAGTTTGTCGAGCCAAAGGTATGGGCGGCCTCAACTAGGTCTTTGGGTACCTGCCTGATGCCGAGGTTGGTCAACCGTACTGCCGGGGGTAGTGCAAAGATTACGGTGGCGATGACCCCGGGCACAGTGCCGATACCAAAGAACATCAGGGCGGGAATGAGATAGACAAAGGCGGGCATGGTCTGCATAACATCCAGCACCGGACGCACCATATTATCGATACGGTCGCTGCGGGCCGCCAGTATGCCGATGGGAATCCCCAGTGCCACTGAGATAAGCACGGCGGTGGCAATGAGCGCCAGGGTCTCCATGCACAGCTCCCACAGGCCAAGCATGCCGATGAAGTATATGGCAGCGCCAGTAAATATGCCCACGCGGACACTGGCCAGTCGCCAAGCCGGCAACGCAATCAATACCAGCACTGACCACCAGGGCAACCAGAGCAAAAACCTCTCTAGGCCGTTCAGCACCGTTTGGGTAAACCATTTTATGGCATCAAACAATGGGTCGAGCTGAAATACAAGCCAATCCACCCCCTCACCGACCCAAAAAGCCAAGCTCCACGGCGATTTGGTGTCCAACGGTGGGTAAAAGTCTCCCCTGTAGTCATTGAAAAGCCAGCCAAGCAGCAAAATAAGCCCGCCTACCCCGAACCAGAACAGCCAACGGATAAGCGGGCGCCGGTTAAGCCCCTGGGCAAACGCACTTGGAGACTTACTGTTTCGTTTCATTACTGTTCTCTTTTCCGGTCATGCCCAGCAATAGTTCGGTGCGTGGCACCTCCCCGATGAGCCTTTCATCTTCATCAATTACCGCCACCGGGTTGTCAGTAGCTGCTGCCAGCGGAATCACTTCTTCAATCGGCTGGTCAGGGCCGATTTGAAGGGCATTCCCTTTCACCATCTTGCTCAGCCTGGTAACACCGTCTCTGATGGCTTGCCTGGCTTCGTCGAGGGTGATGACCCCCCTAAGCCGTCTCCCCGGGTCCATGATAAAGGCGTATTGGACGTCTTTTTCCCTCATTTCGTGTATAGCTACCTTGGGCCCCTGCCAGCTGTACAGGGTAACCTCCGGCTCCTTCATGATGTTTCTCACCGGGACGACCTTACTGCGGGGGACATCACGGACAAACTCGGTGACGTACTCATCGGCCGGGCCAATAACAATCTCTTCCGGGCTGCCAATCTGGACTATCTCTCCGTCCTTCATAATGACAATGCGTTCCCCCATCTTGAGTGCTTCGCCAAGGTCGTGGGTGATGAAGACGATGGTCTTATGGACTTCAGTTATCAAATTGAGGAATTCGTCCTGCATTTGGCGGCGAATCAGGGGGTCGAGGGCGCTAAACGGCTCGTCCATAAGCAGTATCTCAGGGTCTACGGTGAGCGCCCGCGCCAGGCCAACTCGCTGCTGCATACCGCCACTGAGTTCGTGCGGGTAGCTGTTCTCCCAGCCTTTGAGTCCGACCATATTGATTATTTCACGCGCCCGTTCCCGTCGCTGGGCTTTATTTATACCCTGTACCTCCAGCCCGTAGGCGACATTGTCGACAATTGAACGGTGGGGGAAGAGAGCAAAGTGCTGGAATACCATGGACACTTTGTGACGCCGAGCCTGCCTGAGTTCTCTTTCGTCCATGGCGGCAAGGTCAGCACCATCGATGAGGATTCGCCCCATGGTGGGCTCGATGATCCGGTTGAGGCAGCGGACGATGGTAGACTTACCACTGCCCGATAATCCCATAATGACAAACACTTCACCCTCGTGGACCTCGAAGGAGACATCTCTCACGGCGATAACATGCCCGGTCTGTTCCAGTACTTCTTCCTTGGTCATGCCATCTTTAATAAGGCTAATGGCGTGTTGCGGGTCAGGGCCGAAAATCTTCCAGACATTCTGGCAGGAAATTTTCAGCGGGGGGTTTTCTTTTTCACTCATAAGTTCTTACTCTTCGGTTTTAGCATACGATTCAGATGATAAAGTTTTTCAGGAATGGAAAGAGTGGAACAGAGATGAGGGGAAAAGATTTGGCGCTAGTTTCCAGAAAGACTAGGCCGACTAAAAACCTCCCAAAATTTTATTAGAGATTTGATGGTCACCATTCGAAAAGGCCATACCTTTTTACCAAAGATTCGGTGTCAAGTCAACTCTGATGAGGGGTGCTTAGTGGGGCAGGGGTCAATTGTGGGGCGAAGAGGCACAACAAGCAAATCTGGCAGGTTAGCCTTCACAACCTAGTGAGTGCCTCATAATGCCTTATCCGAGTCATTCGTTCGGCAGAGGATTATTTCAAGAGGAGGGAGTTATAGCTTGGCTAAACTGAGGGCGCCAGCCCAATTAACTCAGGCCACAGGTCTTCGATGGTGGGCTTGAGCTCCGTCACGACGTCATCAACCGCCTTGACGGCGGCATCGATTTCTTTCGGCGTCATTGGAGTTGACATAACGTAAAGTCCTCTAGCCGCTGAAAACATGCCCCTCTCCTGCATGGCAAGGTAGAACAGGTGCTGAAGGTCCTTATTCGCCTCACGTGCCGACTTTCCATTCACCACCGGCTGGTCGCTGAAGTGAATGTTTTGCAGCGAGCCCATTCCGGTCACCTGGCCTTTGATGTTTAGTCTCTTGAAGATGGTGCGTACCCCATCGGCAAAAGATTCACCCAGTTTATTGATTCTGTCGATGACCTCGGCATTAAGCTGTTCCATAGTAGCCACGCCGGCGGTGGCAGTCATCGGGTTAGCGTTCAAGGTCCCGGCATGGTAAACCTTGCCCACCTCGGGGGAGAAAAGCCGCATGACATCTTCACGCCCACCACAGGCACCCACCGGATAGCCGCCACCGATAATCTTGGCCATGGTGGTAAGGTCAGGCTTAATTCCGTAGATACTCTGAACTCCGCCCCAAGCCAGTCTGAGACTGATTACTTCATCCAAGATTAAAAGCACACCGTTTTCCGCAGTAACCCGGCGCAGAAACTCAAGATAACCGTCCCGGGGTGGAATCATACCGGCCGCGCCCATTGCTCCCTCAACAATAACCGCTGCCAATTTGTCTTTGTTCTCCACGATGGCCTTTTCGGCGGCCTCTTTATCATTATAGGGAACGACAATGGAGTCCTTTTGGGCACTCTTGGATATGCCGGTAGCGTCGGATGGATAGACTACCGGGTCGTAGCTTCCGTGGTAGCAACCATCCGTTTTCAAAATCATGTCCTTACCGGTGAGGCCTCGGGCTACACGCAGGGCAATCATTACCGCTTCTGAGCCTGAGTTGCCGAACCTGACCTTGTCCACGGAATCCACCATATTACAGATAAGTTCCGACCAGCGCACCACCGTGGGAATGAGGGCACCGAAAGCAGTTCCTTTAGCTGCCTGCTCTCTCACTGCGGCTACCACCCTGGGATTGGCGTGGCCCAGAATCATGGTCGTGTAGCAATTGTGAAAATCGATATATTCGTGTCCATCGACATCGGTAAAGCGGCAGCCTTCGGCCTTATCAATCCAGATGGGATAGGGCTGGAACCAGATGGAGGTGCGGGTATCTCCGCCGGGCATATATTTCCGGGCAGCTTCTAAAGTGGCTCGTGATTTTTGGGTTCTTTTGCGATAGATATCTTCGTATTTTTGGGTTACCTCAGCCAGCAACTGTTCCCGGGACATGATTTATCTTCTCCTTTC
>JBHIDQ010000066.1:0-7853 GCA_046760155.1 Dehalococcoidales bacterium
AAGTCGCGATTACTCCAGTACGGCCACAACGAGTTACAGGCCAAGAAAAAGACCCCACCAATACTGGTTTTCCTGAGACAATTCCTCAGCCCACTAATCTATGTCCTCCTCGTTGCGGCCATAATTTCCATCATTGTCGAGCATTTCATTGATGCCGGTGTAATCATGGGGGTGCTCTTACTCAATGCCGCTATTGGCTATATCCAGGAAACGCGAGCCGAGAGAGCGATGGAGGCACTCATTCAGATGGCGGCGCCCAAAGCGAGGATAAGACGCGACGGCAGAGTGAAGCTAATCCCAGCCAGAGAAATTGTGCCCGGTGACATATTACTCCTTGAAACCGGGGACAGAGTGCCGGCTGATGCCAGACTCATCGAGATTTCCAATCTCAAGGTTAATGAAGCCATGTTAACTGGCGAATCAATGCCGGTAGATAAGCGTACTGAAGCCCTGCGCGAAGAAGTACCCATGGCCGAAAGAAAGAACATGGTGCATATGGGTACCATTGTTACCTACGGTCGAGCTATCGCAATGGCAGTAAGAACTGGCATGGCCACCGATATCGGTAAAATTGCTACTGCCATTCAGGAAATAAAGCCAGAAAAGACACCTCTCCAGAAAAGTATCAGTAAATTGAGCCGGTATATTGTTATCCTTTTCCTGGGGATTTGTGCCCTTCTGGTGGTTGTCGGGTTACTCAAGGGGATAGAGTGGCTGGAGGTATTCTTACTGGCCGTCGCCGCGGCCGTTTCTGCCATACCGGAAGGACTACCCGCAGTGGTCACGGTGGTTCTGGCGATAGGCATGCGGATAATGGCACGCCGTAATGCTATCATTCGCAAGTTGGTCGCGGTGGAAACTCTGGGGTCGGCTACAGTCATTTGCTCCGATAAAACCGGAACTTTGACCTTAAACGAGATGACGGTGCAACGTCTCTATGTTGATGGTCAGTGGCTTGAGGTAACTGGTGAAGGCTACGTGCCGCGGGGGGAATTTCGGCGCAATGGGCAAAGAGTAAGCCTAGAGAACGAACGAACGCTGACTTTGCTTTTACGGATAGGCGCCCTATGTAATAACGCACTGCTGACCAGGCGAGAGGACGATGAGTGTTGTGACATCTTTGGCGATCCAACAGAAGGTGCGTTACTGGTTGCGGCGACTAAAGCCGGGATGAACAAAGAAAAACTGGAGAAAACCTTTCCCCGTCTGGATGAAATCCCGTTTCAGAGTGAAAAACAGTATATGGCTACCCTTCACCCTCGAGATGGGGGCAGGGTAGCCTACATCAAGGGGGCGGTGGAAAAACTCCTATCGCTGAGTAAGTATATCGTGAAGGAGAATGGAGTCGCACCCTTAGCCGAAGCCGATGCCAAGTCGATTATGGAAGCCAACACCTCCCTAGCCAAGCAGGCGCTGAGGGTTATCGCCACTGCCTATGTTGAACTGCCGAGTGAGTTAGAAGATTTGAAAGACGAGGATATCAGAGGGAATCTGGTTTTTGTCGGTCTGGCGGGAATGGCTGACCCACCCCGTGAGGAGACGAAAGAGGCAGTAAGACTGTGCCAGCAAGCTGGTATCAAAGTAGTGATGATTACCGGCGACCATAAGTTGACCGCGGAGTCTATCGCCCATCAGCTAGACTTGTCATCAGGGAAAACGGTAACCGGTGTTGAGCTCCAACAGATGAGCGATGATGAGTTACTAAGGCAAATAGAGAATATCTCAGTTTTTGCCCGGATTGAGCCATTACACAAGCTGAGAATCGTAAATGCCCTCAAGACTCACGGGCACGTGGTCGCCATGACCGGAGATGGCGTTAACGATGCCCCGGCACTCAAAGCAGCTGATATTGGCATTGCCATGGGTATCACCGGGACGGATGTCGCCAAGGAAGGCTCTGATATGATACTGGTGGATGACAATTTTTCCTCGGTGGTAGCCGCCGTTGAGGAAGGCCGGGTAATTTTTAATCGGTTACGCAATGTCATTTTTTTCCTATTGAGCACCAACCTGGGGGAGCTATTAGCCTTAGCCCTGACCATTCTTTTCGTGGGTAAGGCACCGCTCTTGGCAGTGCAGATTATCTGGGTTAATCTGGTTACTGATACGGCGGCCGCCGTCCCCTTAGGGTTAGAGCCCAAAGTTGGTGATGAACTGAAACAGCCGCCGCGCCATCCCCAAGTGGGCCTCGTCTTCCCCGGGCTGCTCCTTCGCATTTGCTTTCTGGCAACACTTATGGGTGTCGGCGTGTTTTCAATCTTCAACTGGGCACAGCTAAGGATGAGTCTAGAAGAAGCACGTACCATTGCCTTTTGTTCTATGGTTGCTTTTGAATGGTTCCGCGCCTTTAACGCTCGCTCTGATGAATACACTGTCTTCAGGTTAGGCTTTTTGCGTAACCACTGGCTGGTCATGTCTATCTCGGTAGCCATTATGTTGCAGCTAGCCGTTGTCTATGTGCCCTTCCTTCAGGTAGCTTTCAGCACCGTGCCCATAGGTATCGATAAGTGGGGTATCGCTCTCCTCGCCGGTGGTACTCTGTTTGTTATCGAGGAAACGCGCAAAGTCTTCTTTCCCCGACTTTTCCGTTTCGGCAAGTGGAAACCGTTAAGAGAAACCAACACATGAAATAAAATTATTAGCACCGATAAGGTCAGGGCGGTATTGAGCTGAGTTTAGGTACGAATCATTACCGAGAACCCTACCGGAACCAGAAATTGCCACTGCGGGCCAATCACACCCAGCGGTCCCAGAATCGCTCCAGTGCCAATAAGCAGCAACGCCAACCAGGCAGTAGCCTCGGCCGGTTTCTGCTTCCAGCCGAAGCTACCTTGAATCATCGGGGAGACCATGGCCAGGCTAAGTCCGATAAGCGCCAGGTTAAGGGTGTAGATAGCTACCGCCATTAAGAGCAGGGCAAGGATAATCGAGATTGACATCATCGCCTTGCTGTTCGGGTTCAAGCGGGCAATTCTTTGTCTGAATCCCAACCTCTGTCTACCCTTCTCTTTGGCTTTTGCCCCAGTAACAATAAAATGAGCTCTCCGAGCCAGGATAAAGGCCAGGATGGCAATAGTAGTGTGCAGGTAAAACGAAACATAGGCACAGGTTACCTGACTCAGGTGTCGGAATAATTTGATGGGGGTACGGTACCGGCTAACTATTACTCGGGCTAGTGAGCTCACTGCCGCCAGCCAGCCGAAGACTACCATCCCCCAGGCAGTGGTCGTCATGGCACTAACAGAAACAAAGGAGACGGCCAGCAAAAGCAATAAATAAGGCAGAAATAGGGAGGTGGCCGTCCTCCTCAGAGTATGAGCGATAATATCCCACTTTTCGGCAAAAGAAGCTGAAGCAGACTTAATAAAGGGCACCGTATGCTGGGCAAAGGTCTCGGTATCAGCCATCGTCATACGGTAGGTGCGCTTCCTCAGTTGCCCCAGGTTCTCCGGAACGCCTTCACTACAGACAATATCTTCGGCGAAAAAGCCGGTATAGCCAGCATGGCGCATGGCAATCGTAAAAGCAACATCCTCAGCCACAACTTCGGGGAAGCCTTTTGCCTTGGAGTAAGCTTCAGTTCGAACCAGCACCCCGTGTCCCAACATGAGCGGGAATCCGTAGTGATTGCGGGGGACATTGTTGTGCTCCCAGCGAATTAAAGTTTCGGCGAGGAAATACTCGGTAAAGGCGTTTCTGGTACTAGAACCACTATCGTGGTTGGCCTGGACAAATCCAATCCGTTCATCCTGCTGGATGTAAAAAGACGTCTTCCTTAGAAAGTTCTTGGCCAGTATCCCATCAGCGTCACAAAGAGCAAAGAATTCATATCCCTTAGCCGGACCAGCTAAAGCCATGTTGAGGCTGCGTGCCTTAAACCCCTCCAGTTTTTCCCGTCGGAAAATCGTGGTCTTTTGGGGGAATTTTTTGTGGAACGCTTCCACCTGGTCTCTTCCCTGTTGCCCTTGGCTCACATCGATAAGAACGACGTGAAAGTTGGGGTAATCTTGGTTAACGCAACTTAAGGCCGCCTCATACCTGAAATCATCTACCGTGGTATAAAGGAGAACAATACGAGGAAAACTTTCTTGGCTCTCCTCCCCTTTCACCATTCCAGGCTTTATCTTACTTCTCCACCGGAAGAATACTAATCCGTAATGGTAGAGGGCATAGAACCAAAAGATGGCAAGGCAGATTACCGCCAGCACCACCAAAATCCAAAGGCCAACAGATTCCGGCAGACCGTAGGTAGAAGCAGCGTTTAGCGCCAGCAGGACCAGGGAAACGAGCCAAACTGCCAAGATGATTAAATACATTGTGTTTCTCTTGGAGATTAGGTCAGGCGCCGGACCTGCTTTTTCATTCCGTTTCTGCTGTCGGGTATTCTTCATGGACACTATCCTCCATAAAAAGCTCTTTTGAGGGGTGATTATAACAGATAGGTACCACTTTAGCAAGGGAAAGTTCACGATTCAATATGGAAAAGTCTGGCCGGAACTTTAACTGATTGACACTGCTTCCAAGGTCAAGTTATCCTTTATGGATAGAAAAGATGAGGTGAAATAAAAATGAATTATTTATTTTCCAATCTGGCGCAAGTGAAAAAAGTGGTCTTGACCCAGCCTTTTGGTCTAATTTTCGACGTTGATGGTACCATTGCCGAAATTGCTCCCACTGCCGAGGCAGTGAAGGTCTCTCCCGGTGTCAAGAAGCACCTGCGGTCTTTAGTCAATCGTCTGCCTCTGGTGTCTGCCATCTCAGGGAGGTTAATCAAGGTATTGAGACAGCTGGTGGGGGTAGATGGGGTGGTCTATAATGGCAATCATGGTCTTGAGCGGTGGGTTAAGGGAAAAGTCGAAGTTAGGCCGGAAGTGCAAACCTATGTGGCGAAAATTGCTGAAGTCATCAAGCAATTGGGCCCAATTCTGCAACCTTTAGGAGTTAAATTTGAGGACAAAGGTGCCGGTCTTGTTTTCCACTACCGAACATTGCCTAATCGGGACGAGGTGAGGGAAACCATCTTGAGAGAAATAGGTCGTTCCCCAGCGGCGCAACTATTTAATATTGATAAGGCCAGAACCGTTATTGAGCTCCGCCCTCCGCTTGAAATAACTAAAGGGTCAGTAGTGAGAGAACTTATCGAGAGTTATCATCTTAAGTCTGCGGTCTATATGGGAGATGACGTGGCTGATATTGATGCCTTTGATACCATACGCACGCTAGCGCGCAGTGGCGAATTCCAAGGTTTGGCACTTGGAGTAGTGGGAGAAGAAACACCGCCTGAAGTCGCCGAACACGTCAATTTAGTCCTCAGGGGAGTAAGTGAGGTAGAGGCTTTTCTCGGGTGGCTGGACAAAATTATACCCCCTAAGTCACTCTAGTCTAAAGATTGTCGATGAAATCCTGCCGGAAGAGCTATCAGGTCAACTAAGTTTCTGGCTCAATAGAAACTTCTCCGACTTTACAGAGTGAGCCAACACACTCTCTCATCAGAACAGCTGTCTCTTCTGGCAGTGCCGTATTTATATAGATGCCAGAACCCATTTCAAATCCAGCAATGGTGGTTTGCCTCGGTATTATCCTGATGTGCCAGTGGTAATACGGGTCGTCTTCATCTTCCGTAATCGTACTATCAACCACCAGGTTGAAGGCAGGATTATCCAGCCGCTGATACAAGCAAAGGAGAGTATCTTTAAGCACCCTGGCCAGTTCGGCAAGATACATATCTGGGAACAGACCAAAGGAAGCACAGTGACCCTTAGGCATAATCCAAGTCTCATAGGGTGCGCGCGAAGCGTAAGGATGAAGGACAGCGAACTGCTCGGTATGAGCCACGATTCTCTCTTCTTTCTCCAACTCTTGCGTAAGCAAATCGCAGTAAAGACAGCTACCCATATCGACATAGTACCCGTGGGCGATGTCAAACTCTTGGCGGTAGTAAGTAGCCACAATAGGCGTAGCCACTATTTGGGAGTGAGGGTGTACCAAAGATGTCCCTGACGCCCAACCGTGGTTCTTAAAAATGGTAATGAACTTGATTTGCCCATTTCTCTTCAAAGCGTTGTACCTTTCCTGGTAAGCAATCAGCACCTTTTGTACCTGCTCATAACTCATCAATGCCATAGGGGTATTATGGGACGGGGTTTCCACGATTACTTCATGCGCCCCAATACCAGCCCTTTTACGGAAAAGGCGCTCTTCTTCCACCATCATGCCATCTTCGCCAGGCTCTAGTGCTGCGTACCGATTGGGCACTACCCTTACTTCCCAGGCTGAGCCTTTGTCCGCTACGGGAAGCCGGAAAACTTCGTCTGGTGTTTGGCCCTCGTTACCCACACAGAAGGGACAGGTTGAGTCCCAACTGGGTAGCTCTTCGGCACGCCTCATTTTCTGCTTTTGTTGAGGACGCTTCGCTCTCTCTGGGGCTAATATCACCCAGGCTTTGGTGGTGGGATCTTGTCTCAGTTCTGACATTTCGTTTTTGTCCTTCAGCTTGTCATAAAGCAAAAACCGACTCTTGGTAAAGCGGCTATTCCTTCCGGGCCGGGCGATGCCGCTTTGCCTTAATTGTTTCACCACTCGGGACGATGAAGCCTCGGAAATCTCTCTCCGCAGCGTTAGCGGCGATGGCACAATTACGACCTATCTTAACTCCTTCTGGAATCTTAGCTCCTTTGCCGATAACGGTTAGGCCCGAGTTCAACACTTTTGGCTCTTCACGATTAACCTGGAAATCATCACTGAAACCAATGCAACAGCCAGTTTCAACGACCACTTCCTTGTCCAAGATGGAGTAATCAACGATACTTTCCCGACCAATAACAGTATCATCCATGATAACTGAATACTTAACCACAGCGTTGCCGGCTACCCTTACTCCAGGAGAGAGAACCGAGTTCTCAACACGTCCCTCAATGATACATCCATTCGATATGATACTATTGAGAACATCCCCGCGCTGAGAAATGAAAGCTGGTGGTCTTGGTTCGTCCTCATTGGTACGGATAGGCCAATCAGAACTGAAGGTGATGGACGGAGGCGTATCAAGTAATTTCATATTCGCCTGCCAATAGCTTCGCACCGTGCCGACATCGCGCCAATATCCCTCAAAATTATAAGCGAAAAGCCGGCAATTACCCACCAGTTGGGGAAAGATATTCCGGCCAAAATCATGTTTCGAGGACCTGCGCTGAGCATCTTCCTCTAACAATCGGATAAGGATATCTTTTTGGAAAAGATAAACACCCATGGAGACAAGGTCACTCTTTGGCTCTTTCACTTTTTCCTGGAAGCCAGTCACTTGTCCGTCTTCATCCACGCTTACCGTGCCAAACTCCGGTAATAGCTCTCTGGGCAGGTGAGTAACCGCTATGGTAACATCCGCTTGGTTCTTTTCATGAGATTTGACCATATCAGAGTAATCCATTTTGTAGACATGGTCCCCACTGAGGATGAGCACCAGCCCAACGTCCTGCTCCTCAATATACTGGAGGTTTTGATATACCGCATCAGCAGTACCCTTATACCAATCACGGCCTTCTTCACGCGCCAGATAAGGGTGCAATAACTGAATTTTACCATCGGTACGGGCAAAGCCCCATGCCATGCCAATGCCAATATGGTCAATAAGAGAGCGGGGCTGGTACTGGGTCAGGAGAGCTGCATTGTAAATCCCGGAATTGACGCAGTTACTCAGAGTAAAATCTATGATACGGTACTTACCCGCAAAAGGAACCGCTGGCTTGGTTCGCTCTATCGCCAAAATGCCCAACCGCTCGCCTTGACCTCCGGCCAAGATAATAGCCACGACATTGTCCATCGGTAATCACCACCTCCCCTGCGTTTTTTCGGTA
>JBHIDQ010000067.1:0-7737 GCA_046760155.1 Dehalococcoidales bacterium
TCGGTGAAGGCGGGGAGTACCTTTTTCCAGTCCCCCACCACGCCAAAGCGCGCTTCGCGGAAGATGTTCGCCTCCGCGTCTTTGTTGATGGCGATTATATTCTTGCACCCGGAACAGCCCGCCATGTGCTGGCTCGAGCCCGAAATCGCCACCGCAATGTAGAGGTCGGGGGCGACAATCTTGCCGGTGAGCCCCACCTGCAACACGTCGGGCACCCAGCCGTTGTCACAGGCGGGTCGGCTCGCCCCCACCGCCCCTTTCAGCAACTTCGCCAGTTCCTCTAGCTGCTTAAAACCCTCGGCGCTGCCGATGCCTCTGCCGCCGCTGACCACCACCTCCGCCGCCTCCAGCCTTACCCCCTCGACCTCCTGCGTCACCTTTTCCAGCACTTTGCTTCTTATCGCTGACCGGTCCAGTCCCGCCTCGAGCGTGATGACTTCCCCCTGCCTTGCCTCATCTGGCTCCAGTGGCGACATGGCTTTGGCTCGAACCGTGGCTATCTGCGGCTCCGACTCGCCAACAAAAACTGCCCGCGCGTTGCCTCCGTAGACCGGTTTCGTCTGCAACAGTCGCTTCGATTCCCCGTCGATGGCGAGCTCGATGCAGTCCATGGTGACCGTTGTCTCCAATCTGAAGGCGAGTCGTGGCGCCAGGTCACGCCCGATTTCGCTCTGCCCGAGGAGGAGCACTTTGGGCTTCACCTGCCTGACCGCTTTTTCCATCACTGCCACGTAGGCATCCGTCTGGTAATCTTTCAGCAGCGCGTCCTCGACGATGTATACTTTGTCGGCACCAAGGGCGATGGCTTCCTGTGCCAGACCGCCGACTTCACTGCCGACCAGTATGGCGCATAATTCCTCCCCGAGGTCATCGGCCAGCTTTCGCCCGCCGCCGAGCAGTTCGCCAGTAATTCCCGCCACCTTCCCCCCGACCACCTCTCCATAGACCATCACCCCTTTGTACTCACCCACCAAGACTTACCTCCTTACTTTACATAACCTTTGAAACAATTCCTAGCTAACCAGCTTCGATTTGTTTCCCCAACTTTTTATATTAGCTTTGCTTCCCTTAGTTTCAAAGCTAGGTTAATCCCCGCCTCCTCCGGCCCCTCCCCCTCAATCACCTCGCACCTGCCCTCATGAACCGGCTGGAACAGTTTAAGTAGCTTGGCCTTCCGACCAGCGCCACCAACCTGAGACTCCTCCACCCCTATATCCGCCGGCTTCCAGATGATGGGTTCTACCTTCCTCGCCGCCATAATCCCCCTCATCGTTGGGTAGCGCGCTTCACCAAGCTCATTGCTTACCGTAATCAAAGCCGGTAGGGATACCTCAACCACCTCGTAGCCATCGGCCGTTACCCGCTCTACCATCGCCTTATCATCAGCGACGTCTATCTTTCTGGCTACGGTAATGCTGGGCAACCCCAGTATCTCCGCGATACCCGAACCGACCTGCCCGGCATCCCAGTCCGCCGCCTGCCGACCGCAAAAGACAAGGTCATAGTCGCCTATCTTCTTAATCGCCATCGCCAAGGCATAGGCAGTAGACCAACTATCCCCATCAACAAAAGCCTCATCCTCAAGCAGGATAAGCTCATCAGCACCCATAGATAGTGGCTTTTTCACCACTTCTCGCAACAAGTTGATGCCCAGACTGATAACCGTGATTTTCCCCCCTTGAGCATCTTTGATTCTCAGTGCTGCTTCCACTGCATTCTCATCAAAGGGACTGATGACTGGTGGTACTCCGGGCGGGGGCACCACCTTATTGCTGGCAGTGTCAACCTTAAAACTGGCCGGCGGTGCCTCTGGATCAATCACCTGCTTGACACAGACGATCATATTCATACTAATCTTCCTCTTTACATAGTTATTGCCTAGTCTTTAGTCCTAGGCAAAACCCAATTGACTAATTTAGCATCGGGCCGATTAGGTGTCAAGCATAGGCTTACCACCCGCTCGATACCGCGCAGGTCTGGGGTGACTGCTACCGAAGCTGAAGGAAACAGGCGACGCAAGAGGGTAATTACGGCTTTCCCCTGCCCCTGACCTATCTCCAGCAGCAAGCAGCCTTGGGGCCGAAGTTTCATATTCGCCTGATGGCATAGCTGACGAATCTTTTCCAGTCCGTCCAAACCTCCATTTAGCGCCAGTGGCGGTTCGAAATTGGCTAGTCCGGTCTGTGCGACTTCTAATTCCCTGACGTAAGGGAGATTAGCAATGATAAGGTCAACGGGCTCGGGTATAGGGTCAAGCATATCCCCATGTAAGAGACAAATTCTGTTCGCCACTCCGTGTTTACCACAGTTAATTTGAGCAACTTCGAGAGCGGAAGCTGAGATATCAGTGGCGTAGATTTTGGCCTGTGGTAGGTTGAGTGCCAGACTGATGGCGATAGCACCACAACCAGTGCCAATATCAGCTACAGCCGCTATATGGCGATTGTGTGCCAACTGCAGCGCCTTTTCCACCAGTAGTTCGCTTTCAGGTCGGGGAATGAGAACCCGGGAATCGACGGAGAAATCAAGTCCGTAGAACTCACGGTGTCCGGTGATGTAGGCAGTAGGTTCACCGTTTTGGCGGCGCTCAACTAGATGCCAGAAGGTTGCTTCTTCTTCTGGAGTTAGTTCACGATTAAGATCCAGATAGAGCTGAACCCGGTTTATCTTCAGCGTATGCCTTAACAGAAGCTCACTCTCAATAGAAGCATCTTCAATGCTATTGGCAGCCAGAATCTGTCGAGCCTGACTCAGAGCCTGTTTCAAGGTCACGCTAACTGTTCCTCTAGTTGCTTTGCCTGGTAACTGGTGGCCAGAGCATCAACAAGTTCGTCAAGCTCTCCTTCTAGGATTCGTGGTAGGTTATGGAGGTTTAGATTGATGCGATGGTCAGAAACACGGTCTTGGGGAAAATTATAAGTTCGGATCTTTTCGGCACGGTCACCACTGCCTACCTGGGAGCGCCGCTCCGAAGTTATTTTCTCTTCCTGCTGGCGTCGCTCTATATCTAGCAGTCGGGTTCGCAACACTAACATTGCCCTTAACTTATTCTGAAGTTGTGAGCGCTCATCCTGACAGGTAACCACCATACCGGTCGGCAAGTGGGTGATGCGAACCGCGGTGGCTACCTTATTGACATTTTGTCCCCCAGCACCACCACTGTGGAAGATATCAACTTTCAGGTCATCAGGATTAATCGAAATATCCACCTCCTCAGCCTTGGGTAAAACGGCGACTGTAGCCGTTGAGGTATGGATTCTACCGGAAGACTCAGTCGTCGGCACTCGCTGCACCCGATGCACGCCGCTTTCGTACTTCAGTCGGCTAAAAGCACCCCTGCCTTTTACTTCAAATATGATTTCCTTAAAGCCGCCAATGCCACTTTCATTAAGACTGATAATATCTATTCCCCAACCTTTAGCCTGAGCATAACGACTGTACATGCGGAAGAGGTCAGCGGCAAATAGTCCGGCTTCATCACCACCCGCCCCAGCCCGTATTTCCATAATGATGTCTTTTCCCTCATCAGGGTCCTCAGGTAAGAGAGCGATTTTGAGTTCCTGAAAGAGACGATCTTGTCGCAACTGTAGGCTTTCTATCTCTTGCTTGACCAGAGCGGCCATCTCCTCATCCAGCCCATCGCCCAGCATCTCCTTAGTTTCTGCCAGCGACTTTGCCGTTGTCTTATACTCCCGATATTTGGTTACCAAGTCCTCAATGCTAGCCTTTTCCTGAGCTAAGGCTTGCAATTGCTTCAGGTTAGAGGCCACCTCAGGCAACGACATTTGCTCACCTAGCTCTTGATAGCGCTTTTCTATTCTTGCTAATCGGTCTAGCATAACTGATTTAACCTCACTCGTATTATATCATAGCACTAGATAGTGCTCAAAGATTGACCTCAAATTACTCCCAATAAGACAGGCCATCGGTTAGTATAGTATAATGCTAGCGGAAATAACTCTAAGCAAATACTGATGAGAAAACAGTTAGCCAAGTTGACATCCAATATTCTGAACCCCTATTTGGTCAGTCTTTTTGTCATTATTTTGCTTTCTCTGGATTCAACATCCAGCCTGTCCGACGCCATTAAGTGGTCACTTATTTTAATCGCCGTTACCATTATGCCCGTCTTTTCCTTCATCGTGTATCTGTCTCACCAAGAAAAGATTGAAGGTATCTTCATCGTTGCCCGCCAACAAAGAAATAAGTTTTACCTACTGGCTTTTATTTGTGCGGTAGCTGGCTGCCTTATTCTTCTTTTTGGGGAAGCACCTCTCGTGCTGACGGCGACATTTGTGTCCGCACTTTCGGCAATAATAGTGTTTATGGGCATAAATCTCTTGTGGAAGATAAGCCTGCACACTGCTTTTGCTGCTGGTTCAGTGACCGTATTGACTATCTTATACGGCTCAATTGGGGCCTTAACTGTAATGCTCGTTCCGCCAATTGCTTGGGCACGAATCGAGCTGGAACATCATTCGCTAGCTCAGACAGTAGCTGGCGCACTGGTGGCAGCACTAATTGTAGTGGTAGTGTTTCATTTTTTCGGTCTAATTGGCTCCACCACTCCTCTCTAGCCAAGTAACTTTGACACAGATAAAGCTCCGCAGTAACATAGTGAGCAGGGGAGCCATGTTAGCCAAAGTAAAAACGGCCGCTGTGGTCGGGCTGGAAGGTCATCTGGTTGATGTTGAAGTGGATATTTCCAGCGGTTTACCGGCAATGACCATTGTTGGCTTGCCCGATGCCGCCGTTCAGGAAGCCAGAGAGCGAGTCCGCGCCGCAATACGAAACTCAGGTTACACCTTCCCGATGAAACGTATCGTGGTTAACCTTGCCCCGGCTGACCTCAAGAAGGCTGGTCCATCTTATGACTTACCGATTGCGGTTGGTATCTTGCTCAGTTCTGAGCAAGTCACTCTTAATGATTCTCAGACTATCTTCCTTGGTGAGCTATCTCTGGATGGCAGCTTACGTCATACTCACGGCATCTTGCCCATGGTTGCCCTGGCCAAAGAAGAAAAAATAGTTAATGTTATTGTGCCGGAAGTTAATGCCAGAGAGGCGTCTTTAATTGAAGAGGCTAAAATCATTCCTATTGCCTCGCTACCCCAGTTAGTTAGCTACCTCAGGGGAGAAATACCCACCCCGGTATATCAACCTGAGGAAGCCCATGAGCATCTTTCGCCTTTCGCTTTAGCTACTGACTTGGCTGACATCAAAGGCCAAGAACATGTCAAGCGAGCTTTAGAAGTCGCCGCATCCGGCGGACATAATATCATCATGTGTGGTCCTCCAGGGAGTGGTAAAACACTGCTGGCGCGTTCTCTTCCTTTCATCCTGCCCCCAATGACCAACGAGGAAGCCCTAGAGGTTACCAAAATCTATAGTGTCAGTGGTCTGCTTCCACCCGATACTCCACTGATTAGGCAAAGACCATTCCGCGCCCCTCATTACACCATTTCAAATGCTGGTCTGGTTGGTGGCGGACACTGGCCAAAACCGGGTGAAATAAGTCTTAGTCATCGTGGGGTTCTCTTTCTTGACGAGCTTCTTGAGTTTGGACACTCATTGCTTGAGGTATTGCGTCAGCCTCTGGAGGATAAGATGGTAACTATCAGCCGGGCTCAGGGTAGGGTAACTTTCCCGGCCAACTTTATGCTGGTAGGTGCCATGAATCCCTGCCCCTGTGGCTATTATGGCGACCCCTTCAGGCAATGCACCTGCTCCCCTGGCTTGGTTTCCCGCTATCAGCGGCGTATCAGTGGGCCATTCATTGACCGTGTTGACATATTTATTGAGGTACCCCACATCGACTACGAGAAGCTGGCTGACGACAGATTAGGTGAACCATCAGCTAAGGTTCAAACTCGGGTTAAAGCTGCCCGTTACCGACAACTTGAGCGCTTCAAAGGCTCAAGGCTGACCTGCAATGCCGAAATGACACCAACCGAGGTCAGGGAGTTCTGTCAGGTAGAAGAATCAGCCCAGAGCCTGCTCAAAGCGGCCATGAAGCAACTTTACCTTTCCGCCCGGGCTTTCCATCGTATTCTGAAGCTAGCACGCACTATCGCTGACCTGGAAAATTCTGCTATAATTAAAGCTCACCATGTGGCGGAAGCCGTCCAGTACCGGCCGAGAAGAATAGAGTAACCAGAGACGCAGATTTGGGGAGGAGAAAAATGATTAAGTGGAGGAGATACTTAAAATTCGGACTTATCGTCACTTTACTTGTTGTACTAGTCTTAATTGCCATTGGATGTGAAGACTTTGGGCAATTCCCACCCCCTGAGACACCAAAAGAGGAACCGGAGAAGCCAGCGCCGACTACTTTTATCAACTCTGAGGATAGAGCTGTCCTGGCCGTTTATGAGCATCTGCTGAGTCTGGCAGAAAGCCATGAGGCAAAAACATATCTGGCTGAATTCTCTGCCGCCAGTGATAACTGGAGTGCTAAATCAGAACTTTTCAAAGATGGCACCAGTATCTGGTATGTCCAGGTTGATATGACTGGTGTTGCGGTATGGGAAGAAAAACCTTACTGGCAGCAAGCCGGTTGGTTCGTGTATCAAGACGGCAGAGTGATACCATCAAATCGCCTTCAAGCTAATGCCCTCAGGATTGAGGCTGATCTGCAGGAGTTGAGTCTCCAGCCTGTGCCATAGGCTGCCCCTCTGGTTTAGGTCTTAGCAAAAAGATAAAGAGTGCCACCAGTAATGAGCATAACCACACCAATAGCAAGGGCGATCCACCCCCCTGCCTTTAGGGCACCAGGCTGTAGGCGTGGTGGCCAATGCTCCATAAACTCCCTAGTATCACCCGGGCGCTTGGCCAAAGCATTATAGTAGCCCTTTTCTTCCCTCTTCCCCCAGATAATTGTCGCCAAGCCAATAATGATGAATAAGCCGCCCACGCCCATTAGTGCCAAAAAATCCCGATAAAGCATACCCCGCCCTCTCCTTAAAAAGGGAGTTCTACTGGTGGTAACTATAAGCTATTTTAACCTCATTTTCAATAGGCAGGTTAGATTGTTAGCGAGATTAATCTACCTTCCTAAGATTAAAGAGCGGATGGGCAGTAAGAGAGGGGGCAAAGCTCCCTCTCTAAAATCTCTTCCAAGCAAGGGAAAGATAATTACTTGACCTCAGCCTTAGCTCCAGCTGCTTCCAGCTTCTCTTTTATCGTCGCCGCCTCTTCCTTATTGATTCCCTCTCTGACCGGTTTGGGAGCACTTTCCACCAAGTCCTTGGACTCTTTCAGACCTAAAGTAGTTACCTCACGCACCGCTTTAATCACGTTAATCTTGTTAGCCCCTACCTCGGTAAGAATCACGCTGAACTCGGTCTGCTCCTCACCCGCCGGAGCTGCTGCGGCTGCTTCAGCAGGCACTCCAGCTGCTGGAGCCGCTACTACTGGGGCCGCAGCACTAACGCCAAATTCAGCCTCTAAAGCCTTAACCAATTCGGCCAGCTCAAGCACCGTCATTTTTTTGATTGTGGTCATTATCTCCTCAATGGCAGGAGAAACTTTTACTTTTTCCTTTTTTGGCGGAGCCGGTGGCTCACTAACGACTTCCTTCGCTGCCTCGGGTTTCTCTTCTTCTTTGGCTGGTGGCGGTTCTTTCACCTCGGCGGCTTCCTCAGCCGGAGCTTGGGCTGCCTCTGCTTCTTCCACTGGCGATTCTTCAGCTACCTCGGCAGTTTCAGCAGTAGCTTCTGGTGCGGCTTCTACCTCTTT
>JBHIDQ010000068.1:0-7679 GCA_046760155.1 Dehalococcoidales bacterium
ACAATCGAGGGGAATAGGGTCACCACATGGAACTCAGTGCCGACCATGATTCTTCACATAATTGAATACCCTGACCTTGCCCAATATGATCTCAGCAGCCTGCGCTGGATAGGCTATGGAGCGTCTCCCATGCCTGCCGAAGCATTAAGAAAGGCGCTCCGGCTTATCGGCGATATCTTTGCCCAGGTATATGGCTTAACCGAAACCTATATCGTGACGCTTCTCCCCAAGGAAGACCATATCCTTGAAGGACCCAAAGATAGAGTGAAGAGGCTTCACTCGTGTAGTAAACCGCTTGCCGGACTTAAAGTACGCGTCGTTAACGAGCAAGGTAAAAATGTAGTGACCGGTGAAGTCGGCGAGATAATAGTTAAGGGGGACAGCGTTACACAAGGCTACTGGAAATTACCTGAGGAAACGGCAAAAACAATAAAAGGAGGCTGGTTATACACCGGCGACTTGGCTACCATTGACAATGAGGGCTACATTTACATAATTGATAGGAAGAAAGAGCTTATTTTTAGTGGTGGCGAGAACATTTCTCCCCGTGAGGTCGAAGAGGTCATTTACCAGCATCCCTCAGTTTTTGAGGCAGCCGTAATCGGTGTCCCTGATGAGAACTGGATTGAGGCAGTCAAGGCGGTTGTGGCACTTAAAGAAGGTAGAACGGCTACCGAGGAGGAAATAATCGCCTTCTGCAAGCGGAATCTAGCCCGCTTTAAGGCACCTAAATCCGTGGATTTCGTCGATAGCCTACCTAAAACTGCTAGTGGCAAGATTGCTAGGAAGGAACTTAAGGGCAAATATCGAACTGGCAGCATGGATAGGAGCATCAGACCTTAGTAAACACCGCAGATAAAATGAGATATACGTTCGCTTCCGCACTTGCATACCGGATTTGTTGATATGGGGAATATACCAGTTGTTTGGCGCCATCAGAAAGGGCTACACATTCTGAGTATTTGTGCAACGGCATATTGACCTACTGTTTCTGCGTCATATCAGGCTAGCCGGGTGGACCGACAGACTTTATCAGTGGATGCGAAGAGCGCCTTCCTTATCTTGGATGATGCATTTCAGCACTCCGACTGGCCCCGCAGGTCAAACTTGGTCGACCGTATAGTGTCCATCGCAGGAAGTTGTTGGCAAGTCTTCTATTTCACGATGGACGATCACATTAGAGATCTGTTTCTTGAAGCCAGAGACAAGCTAGGGGACAGATTCGCAAGTTGTGAGTTAGGTTAGTGCCCAACTGCAGGTGCCTTGGAGATGTTGGCTTGCTGCTAGAGGAATCAAGACACCTGCTAAACAAAACGTCAAAAAGTAAAACCAAGGAGACCCGTCTCCGCGTTTAAAAAAGCAATATATCCCGATTTTAATTCAGCTAAGTTCAATATTAGGCGTCTGGTGTTAGATCAGGTGCCGTTTCCTCTCCACTTACTTATCTTGGCCTCGTGTGTTTCCTCTTTTTTCTTCTGGCGATATGGTCTCTGTCGGTCGTACTCTGATTGATATTTCGACCAATTCAATATGTGGATACCATAACTATCGACTTCAATCTTTCCTGATTGTTCACACTTTCGCAGAGTTCTTTCGAGTAGCTCCAGTGAAATATTAAGCGTCCCGGCTAGCCAGTTGGGAGGGTAGGGCCGGCCTAGACCAGCCGCAATAATGCCGTCGAGTTGACATTGTCCCGCCAACACCAGCAAGTCGTACCATACCCCACGCTCATCTGGTTCAAGGTCAAAACGTATCGTGCCTTGAAGTGACTCATTAACCCACAGTTTAACCCATCGCCCCATTAGTTAACCTCCTATCGCAGATAGACAAGTCCCCATAAAAATTAAGACGAAAACACATCAGCATTAGACTGATAGCGTTCTCGCCTCTGCTTTCTCTTTTCCTCCGCGAGCCCGCCGCCATAGACCTATTTTTAAGTAATTATTTCACACCGCTTATGAAATTTCAAGTCTTGGACTAGATATTGATTTTGCTTTCAAGCCTTTACTTCTCGGTAATGCCTTTGTTTTTTTGTTTTATCCTCCCAGCCCGGCCATAACCTTGGGCAGTATTAACCGAGGCAGAAATAATGATAGGTCAGGCCAGTAAGTAGTGATTAGCACCACCGGCAGGGCGCCAAAAACCATGAAAACCAGTGCCGGCTTTATCATCTTATCAACACTAACATTGCCGATGCGTGCCGCTAGGTAAAGGATAGGGGCGGTGGGTGGGGTGACATTGCCCAATCCGAGGTTAGTGCCCAGGATAGCCGCAAAGTGAACCGGATGAACGCCGATATGGGTCATCAGTGGAAACAAAAGAGGTGCCGCCAGCAGGGTGCCGGTGAAATCGTCCACAATCATGCCGAGAAGAATGAGGAAAACATTTACCAGCAGCAGCGTTAGGTAGTAGTTCTCGGTAACCCCACTTATCATGGCGATTAAGCTCTGCGGAATCTGCTGCATGGTCATGACCCGGCTCAAAATGATGACAAAGACAATCATCAGAATGACCACTCCGGTGGTAACGCACTGTGAGACAAAGGTTCGGCCGATGATCCTGAGAGTAAGGTAACGATAGACAAACAGCCCAATGATTATGGCATAGACCAGAGCGACCACGGCGGCTTCGGTGGTGGTGAAGATACCACCGTAGATACCCCCCAGGAGGATAATGGGCATTAACAGAGTAAAAAATCCTTTGTAAACAGCCAATCCCACCTGCTTGGTCTGTGCCCGAATGCCGATAGGCGGTAATACCCTTATTCTGGTATCATTCCGTACCATGAAGTAATTGACAATGCAGTAAATGACAACGGTGAGGATGCCGGGCCCAACCCCAGCTAGAAAACAGGCGGTGACTGGCACCCAGGTAACAAAGCCATAGAGTATCATCGGTACGCTGGGGGGAATTAACTGCCCCAGCACCGACGCGACCGCCAGCATCCCGGTGGCATAGCCTCTGGAATAGCCCTGTTTTTCCATTTCTGGAACTACTAGTGGACCTAACGATGCCACCGCCGCCGAGCAGGTGCCGGCGATAGCACCAACCATGGCGCAGGCTACAATGGCAACCATCCCCAGCCCCCCCTTAATCCGGCCCACCAGGGCATCGGCCAGAGCGACTAGCTTGTCGGCCATACCTCCCAAACTCATGAACCCGCCCAACATAATAAAGAAGGGAACGGAAAGGAGGGTAAATGCTTTCAGCTTATAAAAAGCCATGGGCAGTTGTGCCTGGGGCTCAAACCCATAGACATAAACCAGAAATACCAGCGCCGCCATGAAGGCAAAGGGGGCGGGCACACCCAGCAGGAGCAGACCAATCAGGATAGCCAGGTCAACAAATATCCCCAGGTTTGGTATACCAAATAAGGCAGTCTCCAATTCTATTCCACCTTCCTCTCAAATAGCGGAGCCTTACCCCAGAATAGCTGGCGCGCCAGGTCTATGGTTTCTACCCAGAAGTAAAAGCCCCCCAGTATGCCAGCCGCGAAGAAGATAGAACAGCGTCCATAGATCATGGGGTATCTTAAGGTCGCCGTCTCCATATTCATTTGCAGGTCCCAAACAAAGAAGTAATAGCCCCAGTAGACAAAAAGCATGGCTAATCCAAGCGTAATCAGCGCCGAGATAAATCTAATTGTCAGCCGCCTCTTCGGGCGACGAACCATAACCGCTACTATATCCACTGTAATGTGAGACCGCTCGTAAACAGCGTAAGCCGCCCCCATCATATAGAACCAGAAGGCGGGGGTAACGGCGATTTCTTCCACCCAGAGCATGGGAACATGGAAGACGTAACGCAGCCACACCTGAATAAAAACCAGCACCACCAGAGGGATGCAGGATACCAGTATCACCCACCACATGAGCGATGGTATCCAGCGGAAAGCTAGCTTATTGGCTAAAGAGCTTATCACCGTCGCCATATTTCTTCACATTCTTCCCGTGAGGGAGCCAGCTTTAAGCTCCCTCACGGGATCTAGACTTGCAAATATCACAGCGATTATTCAGCGATTATCCGGGACGCGGCATTCCCAGCGCGTCGTATAAGCCGTTGATGAGGTCACTGCCGATGACGGGCGTCAGCTCTGGCCAGACATCCTCGAACATGACTTTTTGGATGTACTTCCACTCTTCATCGGTGGGTACCAGTACCGTCCAGCCGTAGTCTCGTAGCATTTGCATGTACTTCTCGTCCATCTGTTTGGCATATGCCGCCTGCTCATTCTGTATTTCCTGGGCAGTTTCGGTGAGAATCTGCTGGTCCTCCTCGGTTAGCGAGGCCCAGGCATCATTGTTGACGACGAACCAGATGGGCTCGATGTAGTCCTTGGTGTGCATGTAGGTGTTCTGAATATCCTTGAAGATCCAGGCCTGCATGGCGCCGCCGCCCTGCTGCCCATCAACGATTCCGGTCTGGATGGAGGTATAGACATCAGCAAAGGGCATACCCACCACCATGTAGCCCAGGCGCTCAGCCATGAGCTGGCAGGCGGTCAGTGCCATGACCCTGATTTTCATGTTCTTGGGTACATCAGGGTTAAAGGGTTCGGGGGGAACTTCGTCGGTGGTTATCCCGCTGATGCCGGCACACCACGCGCCGAGAGCCCGGTAGCCCAGGGGGATCATGATTCTGTTGTTCAGAACCTCATAGACGTAGCCACCCGGCGCCCACAGACGCTGGGCTGCATCGTAGTCAATGAAGACGTACGGGATATAATAGCCGATGGCAATTCTGGGGTCAAAGGCGTCATCCAGGGCCTCAAACATCATCTCAACGTCACCGCGGATGACCATCTCCTGGATGGCGTCCCAGCCTCCCAGTGCCCCATCGGCATAGCCGGTAATGTCAACACGGCCCTTGGTCCTCTCCCTTACCAGATCGCCGAAACGAAACATAGCTTGAGCACCTTCAGAGTCGCTCGGGTAGTTGGTGCTGTTTCGCCATTTGTACTGGTACTCAGTTCCTGGCGGAGCGGCGGTTGGTGCTACGCCTGGAGCCGGGGCAGGCTTGGCACAGCTGGGAACAATCAAGCCTATGGCTAACACCAGTGCCAGTGAGACTAGCATTATTTTCTTGTTCACTTATTCACCTCCCTTAATAATATCAGAAGCAAACTGTAGTTGAGCCTATTTCTTGAAAGCTATCACCCCCTTTTTATGAGTTTAGATATTAGCAGAATTTTAATTCGATTGTCAGAAATGGGAGGTTCCTTTTGCCTAATTTGGCTAATTATTTATAATAGCTGTACAAAGTGATACAATTATTGAACATAATATAAACAATGTCAAGACTTTTTACCTGGAATTTTTAGGGTATAATGCTTACAAAGGGGCGGCAGGGAATATGACGACGAATGTTTCTTATGTAGTGAGGCTAGTCTACTCCAGACTAGAATCGGGTGCGCCATGAAGAAGAGAGTCGGTTCAAGTTCTAAAAGTAAAGTGGTGACCACCAGTTGTTATTACGACTGTGGTGGCCGCTGTCTCCTGAAGGTCTACGTTGACAAGGGTAAGATCACCCGAATTGGGACGGATAAACGGTACCCTGACTTAAAGCCATGTCCCAGAGGGCTGGCCCAGAAGGAGACCGTATACGCCAAGGACCGCCTGACACAACCTTTAAAAAGGGTGGGTGAGCGCGGTAGCGGGAAATTTGAGCCAATCTCATGGGAAGAGGCACTGGATACGGTGGCTCGGGAACTGCGGAGAGTTAAAGACAAGTACGGTGCCACGTCCATTTTTCTTATGGATTACGCTGGCTCGATGAGCCCTCTGTACGGTACTCAAAAAGCTGGTCGACGCTTTTTCGCCCTCTTTGGAGGTTGCACGACTTGGTGGGGTCTTGCCTCAGATGAAGCCGCCCATTTTTCTTCCCTGGCTACTTTTGGGACTATCTTTACCGGCAGCACTGCCGATAATTTTCTCCATTCCAAATTAATTATCATGTGGAGCTGGAACCCGGTGGTTACTCGATTCGGCTCTGACACCATCCGCTATTTATCTAAAGCGAAGAAAAGCGGAGCCAAGATTATCTGCGTTGACCCGAGGTATACCATTTCGGCAAAAGCTCTGGCGGAGCAGTGGGTGCCTATAAAGCCGGGGACAGATGCCGCCCTGCTCATTGCTATGGCATACGTCATGATTGACGAGAGTCTTTACGACCGTCAGTTCATAGAGACTTACACGGTGGGATTCGAGAAATTCAAGGATTATGTAGTCGGCACGGAGGACGGAATACCAAAAACGCCCCAGTGGGCGGAGGATATTACCGGTGTGCCTGCTGAAACCACAAAGCAATTGGCCAGGGACTACGCCGCTATCAAGCCGGCGGCGCTTTATGCCAGTTGGGCTCCAGGGCGGACGGCCTTTGGAGAGCAATACCACCGGGCGGCGAGTACCCTGGCAGCAATGACAGGCAACATCGGGATTACAGGCGGCTATGTGGGTGGTGGCACTGGCCACATCCCTTTGGGTATCCTCGGGAAAACCCTCCCAGTACCAGAGAGCCCGAACTCGATTGTTCATATAGCCAATATTTACGATGCACTGCTTAACGGGAAGTCTGGTGGTTATCCCAGTGATATCAAGCTGCTCTACATCCTGGGCAGCAATATGTTAAACCAATTTTTAAATACGAACAGAGGCGTAGCGGCTTTCCAGGTGCCGGAGTTTATCGTGGTTCATGAGCTTTTTCTTACCCCCACTGCCCGTTTCGCCGATATTATTCTCCCCGTCACCAGCGTCCTGGAACGTGTAGATATCGGGCAACCTTGGGGTGGAGGACCCTACTTCATTCACATGGACAAGGCGATAGAACCATTACCTCAAACTAAGTCAGATTTGGCTATCTTCACCGAGTTGGCTTCCCGCTTAGGTATGACTGATTATAATGATAAGTCTGATGAGGCTTGGCTCAGGGAATTTGCCGCCGCCACTCCAGACCTTCCCGAATATGAAGTTTTTAAGCGCCAAAGAGTTCATTGTATTCCTCTTGCCCAACCCTGGGTAGCCTTCAGAGAGCAGATTGAGGACCCCGCCCACCATCCCTTCCCGACACCTTCTGGCCAGATTGAGATATACAGCCAGAAGATAGCGGAAAGGCAAGATCCCCTTATTCCTCCTGTACCCAAGTATATCGAAGCTTGGGAAGGCCCTGCTGACTCCATCATAGACAAGTACCCCATTCAGCTGGTGACCCCCCATTCGAGAGCTAGGGTCAACTCTATGTTACACAATGTCCTCCGCCTAAAGACTTTGGCTGATGATGCCGTCTGGTTGAATCCCAGTGACGCACATCCCCGAGGCATCGCCAATGGCGACAAGGTGAAAATCTACAATGACCGTGGACAGCTCCTGACGACAGCCAAGGTAACCGAGCACATCCTACCCGGAGTCGCCAGCCTGGACGAAGGTTCTTGGTTTGAACCGGACGTTCATGGGCTTGACCGCGGGGGCTGTGTCAATGTGCTCACCAAAGACAAAGCATCCCCGGGAGGGGCATTCACTGGTAATAGCTGTCTTGTGCAAATAGAGAAAGTTTATTAACCAGAGTGGTCGTGTGCTTATTAGGATCAACCTGAGCTTACCAGTATGTGCTATACCTTAACTAAAATTTCGTTAATCTTCTGGCTGCAAAGGAGGAGTGAAATGGAGCGCAAAAAGATAACCCCT
>JBHIDQ010000069.1:0-7510 GCA_046760155.1 Dehalococcoidales bacterium
TCATCAACCGCATCACAATAAATCGTGGCTGCGGTTATCTGCCAGTTTACCATACCTACTAAACCTGCTCTCCTTTGATATCGTTAATTAATATACTATTATCCAGCTTGGAATTCAAACACCGGAATCCTGGGAACTCTTTATTTCAGCCTTAAAGGAGATGCCGGGTAATCCTTGACATTCAGTTAGGCTGTGCCTACAATACAGGCAAGCGGAAAGGAGAAGAAGCGATGGCATCATGCAAGCACGAACATACTCATATAACCAGTCCTGACCCTGATAAAGCGGTCGAGTTCTACACCCAGGTTATGGGAGCCAGAGTTATCAAGGAGCAAGAGAGTTCCGGCAGGAGAATGATCGACCTGGACCTCGGGGGGATACCAGTACGAATCTCCAACGGCACCGGGGCGGATAATGCCTGGAAGGGACTTCGGTTTGGGTTACACCACCTTGGACTCCTCGTAGACAATATGGAAGAATTCGCCGCTGAGATGAAGTCCAAAGGGGTGGAATTCGTCGTTGAGCCATTCCAGGCTCGACCTGGAGTCAAGCTCGCCTTCATTAAAGCCCCCGACAACGTACTCTTTGAGATTATTGAACAAAAAGAGAGTTAACCAGAAGACAGACTTTAATCACCGTGCTACATCTTCTGCTGGGCTAAAGACGCTGCCACCTCTATGGATTCCCTCATGTTATTAGGGTCAGCGGTACCCTTCCCTGCCTTGCCATAAGCCGGCCCATGGCTGGGCGTGGTGATAATGATTGGAGAGTAAACAAAGATAATGACAATCTCACCGAAGCCAGCCATCTTCAAGGCAATATTAGCCTGGTCATGATACATGCTGACCACACCATCAAACTGCCCCTTAAAAGCTCGAACATAAACAGTATCGGCGGGTATAGGCCCTGAAATATCATATCCCTTTGCCTTGGCTTCCTGAATGGCCGGGTTAATTTTGTCAATTTCCTCTCGCCCCACGGTGCCCCCTTCCCCAGCATGAGGATTCAAGGCAGCCACGGCAATACGCGGAGATTTTAGCCCGTAAAACAGTAGAGCCTCACGCAAAACTTCGATTGCGTCCATAATACTTTGTGGAGTGATGAATTCAGCCACTTTCATCAGGGGTACATGTTCCGCAATGGTAACCCGAAAGACCTTGCCAATCTTAGCCACCGCTTTCAACTTTGGTGCTGCTAGTCGCTCCCGCAGGATTTCCGTTTCATCATTGCGTTTTTTACCATCCAGATACATGGCTTCTTTAACCAGAGGTCCAAAGACAACTCCATCTACCCAACCATCCATCGCAAGTTCAGAAGCCTTGATTAGAGCCTTTAATGCCCGCTCTCCAGCTTCAGGATGAGGGCGTGCCAGAGCCAACAGTTCCTTACCACCCTGAGCCAAGTCAAGCACCACAACTGGAGCCTCACTTTTAACTGCTTCCTCAATATTACGGAATACCGGGAAGTTAAAGCGAGCACCCAAAGCATCAAAACTGGCGCGCAGGACTTGCTCATCATCTACTAGGAGCAGACGGTAGTTTCCCGGTGGTCCTTCATTCACCACTTTGGCCAAGATTTCCGGGCCTATTCCAGTAATGTCACCTGGAGTGACTGCAAGCAATGGTTTTGTCCTGTTTTTCATAGTTGAAATCCCCTTTCTCAATATAAGCTAGTCTGAGGCGGAGAGACGCCTGCGGTTACGGCACATCACACCGGCCAGTTTAATCGCCTCAATCAGGCTGGTAGGGTCGGCTGTGCCTTTACCTGCCTTGCCGAAGTTAGTGCCATGGTCCACGGAAGTCCTGATGATGGGTAAGCCCAGGGTGACATTGACCCCGTGGGTAATGCCCAGCATTTTGACCGCGATGTGCCCCTGGTCATGATACATAGCAACGGCAGCATCAAACTGTCCCTCTGAAGTGCGCAGGAATACCGAATCAGGCGGTAATGGCCCGGTTACATTCATTCCCTGACGGCGCGCCTCCTCAATGGCCGGCGCAATGTATTCTATTTCCTCATCCCCAAATAGCCCTCCCTCACCAGAGTGAGGATTAAGGCCAGCCACTGCCAGGCGGGGCTCAGCGATACCCATCTGCCGTACCGTCTCATCAGTAAGCCTGAGCACGGTAAGTATTCGCTCCGGACGTACTCCTTCAATGGCTCGCAGGAGTGAAACATGGGTGGTCACATGACTAACCCGCAGTTTCCCGGAGACCAGCATCATGGCCACATTGGAGGCTCCACAAAGCTCCGCCAGCAGCTGGGTATGACCATCATAGTGATACCCGGCTTTATTCAAAGCCTCTTTGTTTATCGCCGAGGTAACGATGGCGTCACACTCTCCCATTAAAGTCATATTCGTGGCCAGTCTGATATACTCATAGGCCGCCTTCCCCGCCATAGGGTCAACTCGCCCTCTGGTGAGTTGGTCGAGTTGAATGTTATGCAAGTCGATAACCTCAATGACACCATTCCCAAATGAGGCTTCCGATACCTTCTCTATCGCTTTTACCTTACCAGGAACACCGGTAATCTCCAGCGCCGCCTGCATTGCCGCCGCATCCCCAACTACCACCGGCCGGCATATTGCCCTCACTTCTGGGTCGGCCAGCGCTTTGGTAATAATTTCAGGTCCGGAGCCGGCAGCATCGCCCATGGTGATGGCAAGCAGCGGTTTGTATTCCTCATTCATGATAAATACCCTTTCTCCAGGTAGGCTACGGACTTTACCAGCGCCTCCTCAGTACCGAAGCCACCCGCCTTGGTAACCACTCTCATCCCCTGACCCTGACCGCCAGTAAGTTCTCCGGCCGGGACGCCCGGTTCCACCTCACCATGAACTCGTATCGCCGCTATTGAGAGACGGCGGCAGACTTCGACGGCAATATCTCCCCCGGAAAGGAACAAACCAGCAAATTTTCGAGCGGCCAGAATACCCGCCACTACCTCAGCCATAAGAGCCGGTATGGTATGTCTTAGCGCCGGTATGTACTGAGAAAAGGTGGAAGAAAGCGCCACCCCTTTCCCTTGGTCAAGGAGGCGGTCAGCCTCTGCTAAGATGCTCTCCACTTTTCCCGAAAGGACATCCTCCTGACTTAGACGCTCCACCGCTAGATTTAAGATGGGAAGACCCAGTTCATCTCTTGCTTTTAATAATTGATTCGCCGCCACCTGGTTACGGGTGCCCACGACTACCAGTGCCGGCCCGGATAGCTGGCTTGAGGGTGTTACCTTGCTGGCCTTGGGCACCTTGGTGATGAGAAGATGCAACTCCCTAGCCAAGCCACCGGAACCGCAAAGCAACCACTGTCCCTTGGCCAAAGCAGCCGCCTGAGCAATACCAGTGAGATGAGATTGTTCGGTAACATCACAAACCACGATATCTTGTCGCCTTTCGCTTATCTTCCGATAAAGGGATTCTGCCCCAGCCTCAATATCCTCAACGGCGATGCAGCCTACCTGACGCTTGGTCGCCCTCTCGAGGAGACTAGGAATATGCGATTCTTTTACCGGTAGTATTGGATCGTTGGCAAACTGGGTTTCGGCTACCGGCACTCCATTCACCAGAAGCATACCGTCTACCGTGGTTCTACCCACTGCTGGGAAAGCCGGTGCTACTACCACTTTCTCACCAGCCAGTTCTTCCATGGCTGCTTCCAGTTCAACGCCGATGTTACCCCGCAACGTCGAGTCTATTTTCTTATAAACCACCCTCCCCGCCAGACTTCTGACCGCCTGCCTCACTCTTTTGCCCGCGATATCCGGGCCTTCCGCCCGACTATTGGTCGTGATAACTACCACATCGGCGGTCGAGGGGAAAGCTGGGTCCAAAATGACCACAGTACTGAAGCCCATGCTGGCAAAGTAGCCACTACTGTCCATGGCCCCCGTCAGGTCATCAGCAACGATGCCCAGTGTCTGTGCCGTCACTCTTCCCCTCCAGGGTCAAGGATAAAGCAAAATCTTGCCTGCTTCACCACTTTTCGCCAGTTCTATTCCTTTGGCAAAATCAGCCAAGGGCATACGATGGGTTATTACCGGCATCGGGTCGAATTGCCCTGATTCCATCAGGTTTTGCATATCGTACCAGGTCTGCCACATGGTTCGACCGGTGCTGCCAAATACCTTAGCCTCTTTGTAGATGATGTCAGCGGTAAGGTCCAGTTCCACTGGTGCACCGGGCAAACCAATCAGACTGACTCTACCTCCCCGACGCACCACCCGGAAAGTAGCCTGAATTCCCTTAGTACTACCACTGATATCTATGGAAACATCGACGCCACGTCCACCGGTAGCCTCAAGGATGGTCTTGACCGCGTCCTCCTTGGTCGGATTGATCAAGATGGCATCGGGGGCGAACTGGGGAACCATTTTCAACCGGGTGTCCACTGGCTCTACGGCGAATATCTTGCTGGCGCCCCAGGCAGTTATAGAGCCTAGACCCATTAGTCCGATGGGCCCACAACCAAAAACAGCGACACTTCGGTTATTGATTTCTCCCTTGAGAATGCCGTTAACCGCCACCCCCCACGGCTCCAGGATGGCACCTAGGTCAGTGCTGGTATCTTTGGCCAGTTTCCAGCAGCAGACGGCGGGAATTTTAGCGTATTCGGCAAAGGTGCCATTAGTATGCACACCGATGATGACCATCTTCTCACAAATGTGCTGCAATCCAGTTCGGCACATATAGCAAGTCTCATCCGGGATATGGGTTTCCACCGCCACCAGGTCACCCACCGCAAAGTTGCTCACCTGATTGCCCACCTTCACTACCTCGCCAGAACACTCGTGACCAAAAATCATTGGCGGTTTAATTCTGGCCTGAGCATAAGGAGTCCAGTCCATGATGTGAATGTCAGTGCCACATATCGCTACCGCCTTCACCTTGATTAACACGTCCCTCGGGCCGGGTTCGGGCACCTCAACATCCATAAATTTGGCTCCCGGAGCTGCCTCCGTTTTGACCACTGCTTTCATATTGCTTAGCTTCCTCCTTTCCAAGGATGTTCCAATTATATACTGACCGTTCTTTGCCAACAAGCAAATAAGACCGGAGTATCTTTAACCATTCTCTCACCTCGACCTGAGGAGTTTCATCAAGTCAAAAAGGGCGTAATAGGCAGCCCGCCTCCTCATCTGGTAAAGTCTGCCGGAGTAGCTTTGTACCTGGTGCTGCTTAATTTGTTCGCTGTCAATGGCGATAAAAACAGTACCGGGCACCATGCCGCTTGCTGCCTCGGGGTTGCTTTCCCCCTCGATGCCAATACCAATACTGGCATCTAATTTCTGACGTGCCAAAACCGCCATCGCCGCCGCTACTTCGGCGCTCGCCTTACCGGTAACTAGGTGAGGTTCGAGACCCAGAGCTACTTTACCTTCATTAGAAGTCGCGATCAATCCGCCCTTAAAGTAACGTTCACTTCCCGGAACACTAGCCAGAGTATGGGTCATAAAACCACCCGTAAAAGATTCAGCCACCGCTAGCGTTAGCCCTTTCGCCGCCAGTAATTGCCCGGCGATACCTTCCTGCGTTTCATCGTCCACCCCCCATACGGCATCACCCATAATGGCTCTAACCTCAGCCTCTCGTCTTGAAATCATTGCCTGCGCTTCTTCAGGTCGCTCTGCCTTAGCCGCAATACGTATATAGATGCCATCCAGCTTGGCATAAGTAGCCAGGGTAGGATTGGAAGAAGACGTCAAGTCAGCAATTAACTCGTCAACCTTGGCTTCAGAAACACCAAAAGTCTTCACCATCCGGGATAGGATGACCGCTCCAGTCTTCTTTTGCAAACGGGGAAGCACTTCGTTTTGCCACATGAATTGCATCTCACCCGGAGGGCCAGGCATGGCAACGATTATCCGTCCCTCTTTTCCCACCCACCAACCAGGAGCCGTGCCTTGGGGATTGGGGAGAGCTACTGCGGAAGGAATCAGCATCGCCTGCCTGATATTACTCGCCGGCATTTCCAAGCCGCGGCGGGCAAAAAAGTTGACGATATGCTGTTTCAGTTCCTCGCTTACTTCCAGTTTTTCGCCCAAAAGTCCCGCGATAGCGTCACGGGTGATATCGTCCTGTGTTGGTCCCAGACCTCCGGTGGTGATGATAAGGTCTGACCTCTGCCACGCCTGCCTGAAGACCCCTGCCAACCTTGCCGAGTTATCCCCAACTGCCGAAGCAAAATAAAGGTCAATCCCGAGCGAAGACAACTGAGTTGCCAGAAATTGGGTATTCGTATCAACTATTTCACCAAGGAGTAGTTCCGTTCCGATGGAAATAATCTCAGCTCTCATCTTAAGGTCTTTGCCGCTATTCCTTCCGAGCAGGGTGCAACCAATTATACCAGCAACACCTACTGGCTGCAACCATAATATCCTTACGGTGGCATCCCCTTGACATAGCCGGGGGAGTGCGCTAACCTTGCAGATGGGAAATGACCAATCCTATGAAGGCATTTTTAATCCCTGATTAGCTCGATGAAGTCCAAAGCTATCATATTGCCCGAAATAAGTCATAAGGAGGATTTCTTCTTTGGGACTGAACACAACTTATAACCTGAAATTGAAATTACAGGCGGGTGACAAGGTATTCGGGCAGCTCATCGGACCGGGAGGTGAGCCAGCAAAAACGGTAAAGGCTTTGCAAGATTTAGGCGACGATTTCATCATGCTGGAACTTGAACATAGCTTGGTGAATAAAGAGACCGTTTTCGAGTATATTCGTGTTTCCAGGGAACTGGATATGCCACTTTTGATGCGGACGGAAGATAAAGCCGCCTACTTCAGATGCTACCTTGATGCTGGTGTTAACGGACTAATGTTACCCCTGGTTCACACTGTAGAGGAAGCTGCCCATGCCGTTGATATGTCCTATTTCCCACCTATCGGACACAGAGGGACTGGAATTGGTTTGAGCCCTTACTTGATTGACTTTCAGAACCTCACTGAGGTCCCCTTTCTTACCCTAACCGAATACATTAATAACAACACAGTCCTCTTCCCACAAACGGAAAGCCTGGAAAATATCAGTAACTTACCTCGTATTCTAAGCCTTGAGGGTGTTACCGGCACCATTGTGGGACCCTATGACCTGGCACTTAATATTGGCGGTATTGACCCTAAAGCTACCGGGAATGAGATGGTCAATGCTGATATTGTGACCGAGAAGTTAAAGCAAGTTGTCAAAATATGCCAGGGTGCAGGCAAAATCGCCGGCCTCGGCGGTTTTCTGCCCAAGGATTGCGCTAAGTGGGCAAAGGAAGGCTATCAGCTGTTCCTATTGGGTTCTGTCCTGGACGGAGACGTAGAAAGTCTGCGCCCCTCCATCGAAGAGGCACGAGCTCTCATCGGCTAGATTTCAAGCTTGACAGTGGGAAGTTAAAGATACCTAAAACTAAGCAATCAGGAGGAAAGTCAGTATGGGCAGGAAAGTCAGAATTGGAATTACCCGGGACCTCTTTGATAAAGATGGAAAGCCTGTCAGCCCTGGCCCTGGGCCAAAGATGCTCGA
>JBHIDQ010000070.1:0-7372 GCA_046760155.1 Dehalococcoidales bacterium
TTACTCAGTATTTCTAATATAGAGGCCACAATTCTCCCGGCTTGCCGCATCGCGGCAAGCTCCTCATTAGTTTTGATGATGATACTCATCTAGTGACGAACTCTTCCTTACGGAGGACGGCGACAATTCTCCGGGTCACCTCATTGATACTTCCCTCGCCGTCAATTTCCAGCAACTTGCCCCTTCGGGCATAGTAGTCAATAAGTGGTGTCGTCTCCGCAAAATAGACCTTTATTCGTTTTTTCACCGTTTGGGGAGTATCATCGGGGCGTTGGTATAGTTCACCACCGCACTTCTCACACTTACCCCAAACCTCGGGGACAGAATCTATTATATTATAAACTGCCTGGCAATGGCGACAAATCCAGCGTCCGCTGAGTCGCTTGATAAGTTCCTCTTCAGAGACTTTGATGTAGACTACCTTATCGATAGCTTTATTCTGCCGAGCTAAAGCTTTATCCAAGGCCTCCGCCTGCGCCAGGTTCCGGGGAAAGCCATCCAGAATTACGCCGGTTTCACAGTCTGGGGCGGACAACCGCGCCAGAACCATTTGTATCGTTATTTCGTCAGGAACCAGCACTCCTTTCTCCATATAAGATTTAGCCTGTCTGCCTAATTCGGTTCCCTGCTCCAGTGCCTGGCGAAACAGGTCACCAGAAGCAATATGGACCAAGTTCAGCTCCTGGGCGACCGCCGCCGCCTGAGTACCTTTGCCGGCACCGGGAGCGCCTAGAAATATAAGATACAACTTTTACTCCTCTTTATAAATCCTCACCACGTATTATTTTAGAGTCCTTTCAGGGCATTTTCCAATATCCAAACACCCCAATCCGTTTATCTTATGAAACCTTCGTAGCGCCGCATGACCAGTTGCGCCTCAAGTTGCTTCATGGTATCCAGAACGACGCCAACCATAATGATTAAGCCCAGGCTGGATAGCTGTATCACTTCGATATTGGTCAGCTCTCGCGCTACAAAGGGCATTACCGCCACACTGGCCAGGAAAAGAGCGCCTCCCCAGGTAATGCGGTTAATGACGCCGTTAAGGTAAGTGGCGGTGTTCCTCCCCGGTCGGATACCGGGGATAAATCCTCCCTGCCGCTGTAAGACACCGGGTAAATCCTGCTGTTGATAAATCACCATCGTGTAAAAGAAGGTAAAAGCAACCGCCATGGCGAAATAGAGACCCCAGTAGAACAAGCCTAATGGCAAGGGGGCCCTGGGGTTAAATAAACGCATAACCCAGTCTGCAAAATTAGGCTCGGCGGGATTGGCGAAGTAGCTGGCGACAATGCCCGGGAAGATTACCAGTGACATGGCGAAGATAAGCGGTATCATTCCGGCACTGTTGACCCGCAATGGAATATGAGTAGTGCCTGATTGTCGATACATTCGACCACTACGGAAGACGCTCTTGGCATATTGCACCGGGATGCGGCGGTGCGCCTCGGTAAAGATAACGATTACCGAAATAGTGAGTACCACGATAAGGATATAAAAAGTCAGGCCGAGAAAGTTTTCCCGGGCGAGAAAACCCTGGCCAATCATTTCCGGGAGACGAGCCACGATACCGCCAAAAATTATAATCGATATACCGTTACCGATGCCGTATTCGGTAATCAGTTCACCTAACCAGACCAAGAAGATGGTACCGGCCACCATTGATAGTACCATGGCTGCCATTGGTAAGGTTTCAGTAGTACCGATGACAGGTGGAGTCTGGCGCTGGAGGTAGACCAACTGTCCGTAGCCCTGAATGGAGGCAAGGGGCACCACCAGCCAGTGAGTAATCAGATTAATCTTGTTTCTACCGGTCTCTCCCTCCCGGGAAAGGGCTTGCAGCCGCGGGATAACCGGCACCAGCAGCATCATAATGATTGAAGCCGTGATATAAGGGTAGACTCCCATCGCCGCCACACTGAGTCGCCTCATAGCGCCACCACTGAACATGTCGAGCATACCCAGTAGTGCATTCCGTTCGAACAAAGCCTGCAAGGCAGTCTGGTCCACCCCGGGAAGAGGCACGTGAGCGACAAAGCGGAAGATTACCAGAATACCCACGGTGATGAGGATACGGCGCCTTAAATCAGGCAAACTGAAGGCATCGAACATTGCCTGGAGCAATCGTGGCCTACTTGGTCTGGGCCGCATACTCCACCTCCTCAGCTTTACCCCCGGCTGCCTCTATTTTGGCTTTGGCGGCGGCGGAAAACTTGTTTGCCTTGACGACAATGGGTTGACTTACCTCACCATTAGCCAGAATCTTGATTGGTTTACGCAGTGATTTTACCAACCCGGCAGCTAATAATTTTTCTGGTGTTACTTCACTCTCGGGTTCAAAGAAATTAAGTTTATCTAAATTGACAATGTTATACTCGGTGCGGAAAATGTTGACAAAGCCACGCTTTTGGGGCAGGCGCTTGATTAAAGGCAACTGCCCACCTTCAAAGCCCGGGCGCACCTTGTTACCACTGCGGGACTTCTGTCCTTTTATGCCTCGCCCAGAGTAGGTGCCGTGACCGCTGCCATCCCCACGCCCGACTCGTTTCCTGGTGCGCTTGGCGCCGGAGGGTGGGGAGAGATTATCCTGCCTCACGAGCTTACTTCCTCCACCTTAACTAGATGTCTCACTTTATTTATCATACCTCGAATTGACGTTGAATCATCCTGGGTGACACTCTGGTTTAGTCGGTGAAAACCGAGAGCGGTTAAAGTTTTCTTCTGGGTTTTCTTATAGCCAATACCACTTTTCACCCAGGTGATGCGCAATTTAGCCACTGGTTACAGTCTCCTCGTCACTAATGATTGCCTTGCGTTTGGCTACCGCCTCTTTAGGGTCTTTGAGCTGGCTGAGGGCGAGCATCGTTGCCTTAGCGATATTGATACGATTGGAGGTACCCAACGATTTGGTCAGGATGTCCTTGATGCCGCATGCCTCAAGGACCGCGCGTACACTGCCACCAGCAATAACGCCGGTGCCCGGTGCTGCCGGTCTGAGCATGACTTTGGCGGCGCCAAGGCTAACCGTCATTTGATGGGGAATCGTGGTACCGGCGAGTGGCACTTTAATCAAATTCTTTCTAGCCGCAGCGCCACCTTTACTAATTGCTGCTGGCACTTCATTCGCTTTGCCAATGCCAAGACCCACGTGCCCGTTACTATCCCCGGTTACCACCAGGGCACTGAATCTGAGGCGTTTGCCTCCTTTCATTACCTTGGCCACCCGATTGATATAGATTAGTCTATCGTTCAGGACCAGTTCGGTGGTGTCTATCTTGCTTATTGGTTCCTTCATTAAATTAGCCATCTTTTTAGAATTGCAAACCACCTTGCCGGGCAGCTTCGGCGAGGGCTTTAATCCTGCCGTGGTATTTATAGCCACCGCGGTCAAAGGCTACTTGTTTTATTCCCTTGCTTAAGGCTCGTTTGGCAATCATAGTACCGACCATTTCCGCTTTACCTGTCTTGGCTTTGCCATTGGTCTCGCTTTTTGTTTCCGGGTCAAGGGTTGAGGCTGAGACCAGGGTATATCCGCTGGTATCATCAATAACCTGCGCGTAGATATGGTTCAAGCTGCGGAAAACGCACAACCGAGGCCGAGAAGGCGTGCCTTTCATCTTCAATCTAACTCGGGCATGTCTTTTGTTACGGGCTAACCTTGGTTCAATCTTGGCCATAATTACTTCTTCCCAACTACCTTACCGGCTTTACCTGGCTTGAGGCGGACTACTTCCCCAGCGTATCTAATCCCCTTGCCTTTATAGGGGTCAGGGGGCCGAACTTTCCGAATTCGGGCGGCCATCTCACCAACTACTTCCTTATTAATGCCGGAAACCTTGATTCGGTTTCCCTCGACGGCGAGGGAGATGCCGGGCAATGGGGATACTTCCACCGGATGTGAGTAGCCCACGCGAAGGGTGAGCTTATCCCCGGTTTTTTCCGCCCGGTAACCGACACCGATTATTTCCAGATACTTATCAAAACCGCTACTTACTCCCTCTACCATATTAGCCACCAGACTTCGTGTCAGCCCGTGTAAGGAACGATGCTCCTTATTGTCACTAGGTCGTGACACGGTTAAAGTATTATCCTGCTGGTCAATGGCTATATCCCTACTGATGGCGCAGCTAAGCTCTCCTTTGGGTCCGGTTACGGTAACCCGTCCCTTTTTAATGTTCACCGTTACTCCTGATGGTACGGTTATTGGCATTCTGCCTACTCTAGACATAATTTACCACTCCGGACTTGGTTTACCATACATAGCATAAAAGTTCACCGCCAATCCCCTGGCGCCAGGCTTGTTGCCCCGTTTTCACTCCTTTAGAGGTAGAAACAATGGCAATACCTAAGCCACCGTAAACACGAGGTATCTCTTTCTGCTGTACATATACTCTTAAACCGGGCTTGCTTACTCTTTCCAGTCCCGAAATGACTGGCTGATTATGGTCGCTATATTTGAGCTGAATCTTGATTACCCGGTGTGGTTTACCCCTCACTACTTCATAATCATTAATAAAACCCTCTTCCTTCAGGATTCTAGCAATGGAGAGTTTCATCCTTGAGGCGGGTACCAGCACGAAATCATGCTTGGCCATAATGGCATTGCGTACCCGGTTTAACATATCAGCTATAGGGTCAGAAACAGTCATCTTTATTTCTCTTTCTTCCTCAGTCTTTTTACCAACTTGATTTTCTCACTCCCGGAAGTTGACCAGCAAGCGCCAGTCGGCGAAAACAGATACGGCATAAGCCAAATTTACGAATATAAGCACGAGGTCGACCACAGAGGGAGCATCGGTTATGTTGCTGTACTTTATATTTGGTCGGGCGTTGCGCTTTGACAATCTTTGACTTCTTGGCCATTCCTACTCCATTCCATCCTTGGCGAAAGGCATGCCGAGCAATTCCAGTAAATGTCTGCTTTCTTCATCTGTCTTTGCCGTAGTAGCGATCGATATTTCTAGTCCTCGTATCTTATCTATCTTGTCATAATCCACTTCGGGGAAGGCAATTTGTTCCTTGAGTCCCAGGGTATAGTTGCCCCGACCATCAAAGGAGTTAGGGGAGACCCCTTGAAACTCGCGCACCCGAGGTAAGACGGCGTTTATCAGCTTGTCCAGGAAGTGATACATGCGTTCTCCTCTTATGGTTACCTTTAGCCCGATGGGCATGTCTTCCCTTAACCTGAAGGCAGCAATCGATCGCTTGGCTCGGGTGATTACCGGATGTTGCCCGGAAATAGCGGCTAAGTCAGCTTCAGCGGATTCTAGCGCCTTGGCGTTCTGGATTGCCTCACCCAAGCCGATATTAAGCACCACCTTTTCCAGGCGTGGTACCTGCATGATGTTTTTATAGCCGTAACGTTCCATTAGCGTGGGAACAACTTCTTTTCGATACTTTTCCTTCAATATTGACATCTAGTCAATCACCTCTTTACAAGAGCGACAAATTCTGACCTTTCTACCGTCCTCTAAGAAAGTAAAGCCAATACGGGCAGGGTGATTACACTTTTGGCAGAGTAACATCACATTTGAGACGTGAATTGGCGCTTCCAAATCAATGATGCCAGCTTGTCTCACCCGTCCCCTTGCCCTAGAGTGTTTCTTGATAAAGTTAATACCTTCGACGAGCACCCGTTGCTTCTTCGGGTAAGCAAAGCGCACTTTACCCTTTTTACCTTTATCCTTACCGGCGATAACGAGCACGGTATCGTTCTTTCTAATCTTCACTGTCGGCTAACCTCACAAAACTTCCGGTGCCAGGGAAATAATCTTGGTAAAATCCTTATCTCTCAGTTCTCTGGCTACCGGACCGAAAATTCGAGTTCCCCTGGGATTATTCTTATCAGTGAGAATCACGGCGGCATTTTCATCAAACCGGATATAGGAGCCATCGGGACGCCGATAAGACTGAGCAGTACGAACGATAACTGCCCTAACCACGTCTCCTTTTTTCATGGCGGCTCCCGGGATGGCCTTTTTTACGGAAGCCACAATGACGTCACCCACTCGAGCATATCTTTTTCTGGTGCCTCCCAGCACGTTAATGCACATAATTTCTCGAGCTCCGGTGTTGTCAGCAGCTTTAAGTCTGGTATACGGCTGAATCATGTCATTCTATCCTAAATCCTGGCTTATCTCCTGGGGTTTAACCTCAGCTACCTTTCCCTTGGTTATTATCTCGGCAACTCGCCACCGCTTGTGTCTGGAGAGCGGGCGAGTTTCCACAATTCTCACCATATCTCCTAGTCGACATTCATTTTTTTCATCATGAGCTTTGTACTTGACGGCTCTTTTAATTGTCTTCTTATACAATGGATAACGCTTGGGCGTATCTACGGCTACCACCACCGTCTTATCCATTCGGTTATTAATAACTCGACCAAATCTGGTTTTACGTCTCTCTTCCATAAGGCTACCCTATCCCCAGCTCTTTTTCTCTGATTATCGTTTTGAGTCGAGCAATCTTCTTTTTCACCATCGGCAGTTCACGATGGTTTACCAGCTGTCTGGTAGTCAGACGAAAGCGGAGGTTGAACAGCTCCTGGTGAGCCTCTTCCAGTTGCTTGGCTAGTTCCTCAGGACTCAAAGCACGAAATTCATCAACCTTCAACTTAAGCTATCTCCTTTTTAAGAATCACGGCTAGTGGGCGATGCCCGTTTCCCTGACCACAAATCTGGTGGGTATGGGGAGCTTTTGCGAGGCTAAACGGATTGCCTCTTTGGCTGTTTTCTCGCCAACACCGGCCAGTTCAAATAAGATTCTTCCTGATTTGACCACGGCTACCCAGTGGTCTGGGGCACCTTTGCCACTGCCCATACGGGTCTCCGCTGGCTTTTTGGTCACCGGTTTATCTGGGAAAACCCGTATCCAGACTTTGCCACCACGGCGAATATGACGCGTAATGGCACGGCGTGCCGCTTCAATTTGCTCACTGGTAATCCAGGCGGATTCTAAGGCTTGCAAACCAAAATCACCAAAAAGGGTGGTATTACCCGCCTGAGCACTACCCCGGCGGTGCCCTTTATGGGTTTTACGATATTTTACCCGCTTAGGTTGCAGCATCCTTCTCCTCTTTTTCCGTTAAGGTGGCAGCTTCGGCCTCAGTAGTTGTATTGGTAGCTGTTGTCGCCTTTTTGCTTCTCTTTCTCGCTGGTTTCTCTGGTTTCTCTTCGGCTTTTACTTCAGCAACTTCCTCGGCAGCTTCGGCGACGGCTGGTTCTTCGGGTTTCTCCTCTGGTTCTGCGGTAGCAGCCACTTTTCTTCTTCTTGTCACTGGCTTGGCCGGTTTTTCTTCGGCTTTTACTTCAGCGGCTGCCTCGGCAGCTTCGGCGACGGCTGGTTCCTCAGCTTTCTCCTCTGGTTCTGCGGC
>JBHIDQ010000071.1:0-7286 GCA_046760155.1 Dehalococcoidales bacterium
TGCCGAGCGGGTTTTTGCGCCTTGGGTAGATATGGCCGCCGCCATGCGGGCGAAAGACATCCCCCTGTTTAGCCTTGAATCCAGACACCCGCTGAAAGATTTTGATGTTATTGGTTTTTCATTGGGCTACGAACTGACCTATACCAATGTCTTGAACATGCTGCAACTGGCGCAAATACCCGTCCTCGCCACAGAGAGAGATGACTCCTACCCGGTAATCATCGCTGGCGGTAGTTGCGTCCTTAATCCAGAGCCAATGACTGACTTTATTGACATCTTTGTCATTGGTGATGGAGAAGAGGTATTACTTGATTTTCTGGGAAGTTTCCGTAAATGGAAGGAGACGGGCAAAGCAGCCTCCAAAAAAGAACTATTCCGCCAAGTGGCAGCTATCCCAGGCATCTATGTGCCCAGCCTATATCAAGTGGCATATCAGGCTGATGGTTTACCGAAAAGTTTTACCCCCACTGTAGCCGAAGCCAAACCTAACATTCGACGGCGGCTAGTAACCAAGCTGCCACCCCCGGTGACCAGACCAGTAGTCCCCTATATTGAGGTTGTCCATGACCGAGGTGCCATCGAGATTCAGCGGGGCTGCAGTCGTGGCTGCCGCTTTTGCCAGGCAGGTATTATCTATCGCCCGGTACGTGAGCGCCCCAAGGAGGAAGTGTTGCCGACAGCGGGAGAACTTATTCGCCACTGCGGCTATGACGAAGTCTCCCTGGTCTCACTAAATACTAGTGACTACGCTGGCATTGATGAGCTGGTGACCAGCCTAGCGCAACATTACCCTAATCTTGCCTTATCACTACCCAGCCTTCGCATCGGGAGTTTTTCGGTACGATTGATGAGCTCCCTTCCCGCCCGCAGCAAGACAGGACTAACCTTTGCTCCCGAGGCAGGCAGTGAAAGACTACGAAAAATTATTAATAAGAACACCTCTGAAGACGAACTGCTGGAAACGGCCGCCATTGCCTTTGACCGGGGCTGGACCAGTCTCAAGCTATATTTCATGCTCGGCTTGCCCACCGAAACTGATGACGATGTCGAGGGTATTATTCAACTAGTCAATAAGGTCCGCTCACTGGGCAGAAAGATTAGTGACCGAACACCTCAGTTAAGAATCAGTGCCTCAACTTTTGTGCCCAAACCGCATACTCCTTTTCAGTGGGTAGCCCAGGAAGACGAGCCACAGCTGAACGCTAAGCATGAACTTCTGAAGCAAGGGTTACGCCGGCGAGGAACGAAACTATCCTGGCCAGACCCAAAGCTAAGCTTGCTGGAGGCAGCACTGTCGCGGGGAGACAGAAGGTTGGGTAAAGTGATTTACCGCGCCTGGAAACTGGGCTCAATCTTCGACGCCTGGAATGAACACTTTAATTATGAAAACTGGCGCCGTGCCTTTGCTGAAAGCAGACTTGAACCCAGCTTTTATGCCCAGCGCCAACGTGCTCTGGATGAACTGCTACCTTGGGCTCATATTAATGTGGGTGTAACGCCAGCTTTCCTGAAACGAGAATTCCAGCGGGCAATGAAAGGCGGTGAAACCCCTGACTGTCGCCATAACTCCTGTAATGTTTGCGGACTTCAGGGCTGGCATCCAGATTGCCGCCAAAAGCACCAGGCCAAAGGCTAATCTGTTGAGATGCCGCCATCAGCCACCAGAGTATGTCCGGTAACATAACTGGAAGCATCGGAGGCCAAAAATAAAGCTACATTGGCCATCTCTTCTACCGTAGCCCAACGCCCCATCGGTATCGTAGCGTCAATCTCTTCACGGGCCTTAGGGTTACTATACAAGGGCTCGGTTAGCTCTGTTCTGACCCAACCCGGAGCGATGGCATTAACTCGGATATTGTATTTAGCTAACTCTAAAGCCAGTACCCGGGTAAGCATGATAACGCCTGACTTAGAAACACTGTAACTAACTCTCCCTGGCGCCGCCACGATACCTCTCATTGACGCAGTGCTGATAATATTGCCCCTTTTCTGGTCCATCATTATTTTACTCACTACCCGAGAGCAAAGGAAAAAGCTCTTGAGGTTGGTATCCATAACGTTGTCCCAATCCTCTTCACTGTGCTCAGTTACCGATGCCCGGAGGACAGTACCAACGTTATTGACCAGAATATCAATAACGCCAAATTCGTCCATCGTCCGCTGCACCAAATTATCCACCGCTGCTTTCTGCGTGACATCGCCGAGAACGGCTACGGAACGCCGCCCGAGCCCACGAATTTCCTCAGCCGCCGGCTCCAGCTTGCCGTCTGTGTCTCGACTGCAAACAACCACATCAGCCCCAGCCTCAGCAAAAGTCAAGGCAATTGCTTTCCCTATCCCCCGTGAGCCCCCGGTGACAATGGCAACTTTACCGGCTAAAGATAAACTGGGTAAGCTCATTATTTAGCCTCCTTCTTATTTTTGTCACCACCCTTATCTTTTTCTCCGGCAAAGGAAGCCACCGCCACTACCTCATCGCCAGCATCAAGCTTCATCAGCCTCACCCCCTGGGTGCTTCTTCCCTGAATGGTAATACCCTGCCTGGGGTCTTTTTCCTTCACCGGAGTACGGGTAACAATGCCAGCCGCCGATATGATCATCACCTGGTCAGAGAGAGAAACCACTCTGGACGCGGCCACCTCACCGGTCTTGGTCTCAATTCTGAAAGTCCTTACCCCACCACCGGCGCGGTGCTGCCGCGGGTACTGTGTAATTGGGGTGAGCTTACCGAAGCCACCACTAGTTACCACTAACAAGTAAGCATCTGCCTCAGCTTTATCCATACTAACCACACGGTCACCAGACGCCAAGCGAATAGCACGTACCCCACCACTGGTTCTGGAGCTAGCTCTTAGACTAGCGACAGCAAACTTGATCGACTGCCCTTTTTGAGTGACCAAGATGACATCATTCCGGTCAGTAGCTAAACAGGCGGCGACAAGCTCATCGCCTTCGGCTAAATCCATGGCAATAAGTCCGCTACTCCGTACGGAAGCAAAGTTCTCCACCGCCGTCTTCTTGATTTCTCCCTGAATAGTCGCCATCAACAGACAGGTGTCCGACGAAAAATCAGTCACCGCCACCATAGCCGTCACCCTCTCTCCCTCAGTGACCGGGAACAAATTAACCACCGCCGTCCCTTTCGCCACCCGGGAGCTATCGGCGGGGATTTCATGGCACTTGAGGCTAAAGACCTTACCCCGGTTAGAAAAGAAAAACAGGATATCATGGGTATCCGCCACCGTCAGTAGCCTCACCGGGTCACCTTCCCTGGTCACCATACCAATAATACCCTTACCCCCACGATGCTGTGGTGTGTAGAGACGGGCGGGTACCCTTTTGACATATCCCCGGTTGCTGAGCGTCACCACCATTCGCTGATGGGGAATCAGGTCTTCCTCACGAAATTGAATTTCTCCCTGCTCAGCGATCTCAGTCCGCCGCGGGTCACCGTATTTTGCTTTCAAGTTGGTCACTTCTCCCTTAATCAAGAGAAGCATGCGCCTCGGGTTAGCCAGCAGGTCTTCAAGATAAGAAATTGTTTTCAATACCTCAGCGTACTCATCAAGTATCTTTTGCCGCTCCAGGTTAGCCAAGCGGCGTAATTGCATATCAAGAATGGCCTGCGCCTGAATCTGGGTCAAGCCAAAATCAGTCATAAGGCTTTGGCGAGCAACTTCCGCCGTTTCCGACTTTCGGATGGTGGCAATTACCTTATCGATATTGTCCAGAGCAATCTTTAAACCTTCCAGAATATGGGCTCTCGCCTTAGCCTCTTTCAGTTCAAATCTCGAGCGCCGCGTGATAACCTCGTGGCGGAAATCAACATAATATTGCAGGGCTTCTTTCAGGCTAATTACCCTGGGTTGACCATCAACCAGAGCCAGCATGTTGGCGAAGAAAGCAGACTGCATGGCAGTATATTTATACAGGTTGTTGAGCACCTGCTCCGGTTGCGCCTCTCGCCTTAGCTCAATGACAATGCGCATACCATGGCGGTCTGACTCATCACGCAGTTCACTGATACCACTAATCTTCTTATCCTTGACCAGCTCAGCCATAGTCTCGATCAGGTCAGCCTTGTTCGTCTGATAAGGAAGCTCAGTAACCACGATTTGATTACGTCCGGTGCGGGTGATACTTTCGATGCGAGCTTTTGCCCGAACGACTACTTTACCGTGTCCGGTAGCATAGGCACTCTTAATTCCTTCCTGCCCCTGGATAATGCCCGCCGTGGGAAAATCAGGCCCCTTGATAAACTGGGTAAGCTCGTCAATGGTCGCTCCAGGATTATCAATGAGATAAGAAATGGCATCACACACCTCGCCGAGATTATGGGGAGGGATATTGGTCGCCATGCCAACGGCAATTCCAGAGCTGCCATTAAGTAGTAAGTTCGGCAGTTGGGTGGGCAGAACTCTAGGCTCTCGGAGACTGTCGTCAAAGTTGGGCATGAAGGCCACGGTATCTTTCTCAATATCAACCAGCATCTCTCCGGCAATCCTAGCTAGACGGGCCTCGGTATAACGCATCGCCGCCGGAGGGTCATTATCCACGCTACCAAAGTTGCCCTGCCCATCAACCAGTGGATAACGCATTGAGAAGTCCTGTGCCATGCGCACCATGGCGTCATAAACCGAGGTATCACCATGAGGATGGTACTTACCTAACACCTCACCAACAATACGGGCACTCTTACGATGAGCACTGGCATGAGTCAGCCCCATGTCATTCATCGCATAGAGAATACGCCGATGCACTGGCTTTAGTCCATCCCGCACATCGGGTAGTGCCCGGGAAACGATGACACTCATCGCATAGTCAAGATAAGAGCTCCGCATTTCATCTTCTATTTTTGTCGGCTTAACTGTTCCTAAGACCATATTCCTTCTAACCCCCTATTCTTCATCACTCGCCGTTTCATCACCAAGGTCGGCCGGCTCCTCAGGCAATACCTCTATTTCCTCACCACCGATTATGGTATAGCCGGACTCTTCTGGCATTATCTCCTCATACTCTGACTCCAGCTTGAACACTTTCTCATCAACGTAAGGTCGGAACTCTTCCACACCCTTGGAAGGGAAAGAAAGACGTCCAACCTGACTCGGATCCTGATACACTTCTCGAATAATAACCGTCATCGCTTCTTCGGTTGAGCTGACCACGGCCGCGGAATACTTGTTGCCTCCCTCCATTAATTTGATTAGTCGCTGCCCATGCCTAGGCTCAATCTGCCCCAGATACTCCCCACGACTACCTTCCACGATTAAACTGGGGCCGTCTATCTTCAAATATACCTCATCGCCAGCTACCAGCCTCGCCCGTACCTCCGTTGGTGCCAAGTGATAGAGGTTAACCACCCCGGCTTTGCCTATTTCCTCAATAAAGCGTTGCGGTTCAACCTTACGAGACTCAGCCTCAGCAGTAACTGCCGCCTCACCCAAGTAACTTAAACGTTGCAGATTTTTCTTGGCAATGGTATTAAACGAGTCAAGCTCTAAAGTTCGGCGGTAAGCTTCCCTTGCCTGTGAATACTCCCCCAGCTCCATATAAGCCCTACCTAAGCGATTATAGGCATCAACATCTCGAGGAAAGTTCTCGATGATGACTTTATTGGCCGCAATCGCCTCCCGCCAGCGACCCTGCATCGCCAGGTCTATGGCTTGCTTACTGCGCTGCCGTTTTAGTCTCGCCAGTCTTTCTTCTTGATAAGTCATTATCTACCTTAAAGTTAAACCCAATTTTGAATATATATTCTACTCTAACCAAAACAACTAAACAAGGGGGTAAAATAAAAATTTTAGCTTTGACAAATTTAGTTAAATGTGGCTAAAATTAAATAAATGGTTTAATTAACCGCAAAGGAGATATGATGCAGGATAAAGTTGTCGAAGTACTAAATAAAATACGACCCCAATTGATGAGAGACGGGGGCGATGTGGAACTGATTGAGGTTAATGACGGCACCGTCAAAGTAAAACTAACCGGTGCCTGTGCTGGCTGCCCTATGTCCACCATGACCTTAAAAATGGGGATTGAAAAACTCCTAAAACAGGAGGTCCCGGAAATCAAGGAAGTGGTGGCGGTTTAGCCCCAAAGGCAGCCAATTATTTTTCGACTTCTATTTCAAACGCCCGGTGTAAGGCACGCACCGCCTCTTTAACCTTGGCTTCATCAATAATACAGGTTATCCTTATCTCCGAGGTCGTGATTAGCTGAATATTGATATTTTTTTCACTCAGCGCTCGAAACATGCGGGCGGCATAACCAGGGGTATTCTGCATCCCGGTGCCAATAATGCTAACCATACCTAACTTGGCATCACTGACACACTCCCTAGCACCAATAGACTTGCTTATCGGTTCAACCACCTCCATTGCCCTAGCCAACTGCTCTTTAATTACGGTAAAAGTCAGGTCAGTGATACCTTGAATACTGGCGTTCTGCACAATAGTATCGACACTGATGCCTGCCTTAGCCAGTGGTTCAAAGATAGTCGCCGCAATGCCGGGACGGTCAGGCACACCAACCACGGTTATCTTGCCCACGTTAAGGTCATGAGCGATACTTCTTACCTTATTGCGCACTTCCATAGACACCCCTCCATAAATTAATGTCCCGGGCTTTTCAGTAAAGCTAGAAGCTATCAGGATGGGAATATTAAATAGCTCCCCCAGCTCCACCGCCCGTGGGTGCATCACTTTAGCCCCATAGGTCGCCAGTTCCAGCATTTCTTCGTAGTGAATCTCGGCCAAATGATGCGCTTCCGGAACCAGGCGCGGGTCAGCACTATAAACCCCGTCAACATCAGTGTATATCTGGCACACCTCAGCCTTAAGACTGGCCGCCAGCGCCACCGCGGTAGTATCAGAACCACCCCGCCCCAAAGTGGTTATATCCATCTCATCAGTAATCCCCTGGAAGCCAGCGACAATAACGATATTTCCCTTCTCCAGTTCCTGAACCACCCGCTTGGACTCTACCTCAAGAATGCGGGCTCGACTATAGGCGGCATCAGTCCTTATCCCCGCCTGGGCACCAGTAAGACTAATTGCCGGATAACCCATCTCGTACAGCGACATGGCGAGTAAGGTGCTGGAGACAACCTCACCGGTAGAAAGCAGCACATCAAGTTCACGGTTATCCGGTTTGTCCGAAATCTGATAGGCCAGCTTAATTAGCTCATCGGTGGTATCCCCCATTGCCGATACCACCACCACCACCTGATTGCCCTCATCCTTAGTCCGGGCAATGCGCCGCGCCACTTTTTTAATCCGCTCCGCATT
>JBHIDQ010000072.1:0-7216 GCA_046760155.1 Dehalococcoidales bacterium
AGTTTGGCGGCAAATATAAAAGCCGTTTACATCTATTTCAATAATGACGTTGAAGGGTTTGCGGTGAGAAATGCCGATACTCTCCGCAGCTATCTACAAGCCTAGAAAGGAAATCAAGTTGTTGAATCATCCCTACAAGCTTCTGGTGGTGGACATTGACGGCACGCTGGTCAATAGGTACGGAAAAATCTCTAAAGCTGATGCGGAGGTACTGGCTAGAGTCCGCGATTTGGGGATTTCGGTCTCTTTATCTACCGGGCGGGGTCTCCAGGCTTCCCTGACCATTATCAATCAGCTCTCACCGGATGGCTACCACATATCTTTTGATGGGGCTCTGGTCAGCCGTCCCGGTCTCGGTGAGGAAGTTTACGTGCAACCAATCAGCCAAGCAACGGTGAGGCAAATGATTGAGGTTGCTCAACAGCATAACCTTGACCTTGAGCTTTTTACCGTAACGCACTATTTTGTCGAGCGCGAGACCTGGTCAACCGATGCCCACCGCCAGTTCTTCGGCGTTTATCCGACCATAGTCGATTTCTCCAAAATCTGGGATAAGGAGCGAATCCTTAAAGGTGGGCTGGTGACCACCACCCCCCAGGAAGCAACCAAAGCCAGGGATTTCTGCCGTGCCTTTGGTGACCGCCTTCACTTCTCCTGGGCAAGGACACCGGCTTTTCCCGGCGTCGACTTTATCAATATCCTCGCTCCCGGGGTATCCAAAGGGAAAGCGTTGTCCGCCTTGGCTTCGCATCTGGGGGTATCGCTGACTGAAGTTATTGCCGTGGGAGACGGCACCAATGATATGTCACTGCTCACTTCCGCCGGCCTGGCCATTGCCATGGGTAATGCCCCGGATGAGGTTAAAGCCATCGCCAACTATGTTACCCTCGATGTTGACCATAGCGGTCTGGCGGTAGCGCTTAACCGGTTTTTGTGCTAATTGCGCTGAAAATGACGGAACAGAAAGTATTAACCGTAGTCCAGCTATTCGCCATCGTTATCCTTACGGCAATGATGGGCGAAATATTCAGTGCGACAGGCATTAAAGTTTTTCAGATTTATCAGGAGAGTACTGGCGAGATTTTCGATTTTTTTCTTCGCCTAATCGCGCACTGGGTCAGGATGCTCGGAGGATAACTGTAATTAAGGTAATATAAATCTTGAGGAGGAGACAAATGACTAAAATTCTGATGGGCCCCAGCACCAAAATTTATCCCATGCCGGCACTCTTAGTCGGGGCAAATGTTGATGGCAAGCCAAACTTTATGACGGCGGCGTGGGGTAACATCGCCAACGCGGAACCACCGATGGCCGCCGTAGCCATCCGCGCCAGCCGCTACACGCATAAAGGCATCAGCCAAAACCTGACTTTCTCGGTTAACATTGCCACCGTTGACCTGGTAAAGGAAGTTGACTACTGTGGCATCGCCTCAGGTGCTAAAGTTAATAAAGTGGCGGCCTGTCAGTTCAAGGTATTTTACGGTAAACTGGGCAACGCCCCCCTGATTGAGCAGTGCCCCATCAACCTGGAATGTAAAGTGGTGCACGCTCTGAAATTGGGCAGCCATTCCCTTTTCGTCGGCAAAATTGAGGAAACCCACGTCTCCGAGAATTACCTTACCGACGGCAAGCTAGACGTTGACAAAATCAAGCCCCTTGTCTACATGGGAGAGCCAGCCCGACAGTATCAAACTCTTGGCGAGGTCCTGGGTAAAGCGTTCCGCATCGGTCTGGAACTGAAAAGAAAAGCCTAGACCAACTACGATACATCCATTTGGTATTTTTTGACTAATTCTGGGTCATGGGGCGCTCTTCTTCTAATACACGCTTCCCTCGGGCATAGCTGGCAAGTGGTAAATTCGGTTTGCGTCGGGAAAAATATCCCGGACACTGATTTTATCGGAATCATCAAGTACTTATCGGTCAGCCTCACGCCAATCAGCTCTTCAACTTTAGCTCTACCGCCAAAGAGCGAAAACAGTTCTTTCTGCTGTTGTAGTGGCCAGACATCCGCCGCTCCAGAACCTGGAGACATTCTTGACAGCAGTCAACAATCACATTTTTCCTTCAGGTATTCTCCAAGATACTCCCTGGCCAAGACGACGACCGTTTCCTTAATCTGGTCCATGAAATAACATTTCATCAGGTCCTGGGGTGGGATGTCCATTTCATCTATTTCTCGGCCACACGTTACCACATAGGGGAAAACGCTCTCCACTTTATCCAGATTAACTCTGAGAACACGGCTGGTGAACTTTACCCCACCAATCTCCACCGAGTCCCCGTTTTTATTTTCAACGTAGACGACATCGTAAATTGCTTTCGGTTTAGCTACCGGACGAGCCATCTCGAGCATTTCCTGGACGTTTTTCACGATACTCTCATTTTTATTACGGACATGCATTCGTTTCAGGACCGCTTCCAGAGTCAAATCAATTGGAATATTATCAAACACTTCCATAATGCTCCTTCAAAAAGGGGATTAAAATAAACCTTTGCTAATCAAAGACTCTCAAATCAGCGGAGACGGGGGCATTCTTTTTGGCTATCGCCATCTACTGCGCAGCGCCTTCTGAACCGCTTCTTCTACCGTTTCCTCTATTTTCCGACTTTTTTCGAACTCCAATCTGGCCAGTTCTTCCTCGAGGAAACGGTCATACAGTTGTCTCCCTTGTCTCCACCCCACCAGCCAGACCAGGCCTAATCCGGCGACGGCAATTGGGGCCACAACCTCAAGGGTAACGCCTTGAAAGAGTAGAATGATAATGATAATCAAGACCGCGAACAGGAATATGGCGATATTGAGATCCCATCTGGCAGTTTTGGCTCTATCTCTGGCTCTCCGGATAGCACTTTGTTCGCGTTCTTTGTTAGCCTGCTTGAGAGCTTCAATCCTTTCCAATGCCCTACCCCTTTTCACTCATAAATAGCTAATGACTACCAGCTATTTCTTCCCTTGATTGACTACCCTTCTATCTCTATACCCGTCATTTTCCATCAACCGCTTTAATATGTCAAGCTCTTTTCCATATCCGACTACGGTTTTTTCTTTTGGTAATCGTTTACTTCCTCCAGAAGGTTAATAGGCGTTTCCACCAGGGTACTTCATCACCAAATCCCTTGATGACAAAGATATATTCACACTTGCCACAGCGCCAGGTTTTATACTGCTCACTGTAATACGTCTTGGCACTGCCACAGCGAGGACAGGTGGTGCGTATCTTCCTCGCCGTCTCCTTATCCAGACTCTTCCAGTAGGCATCGTGCCACCCCGGCCGGGTCGGCATGATAAACCTCCTCTTTAAAATTACATATGCAACTCGATGACATCGCCATCTTGTAGAATATGGTCTCTCTTCACCATTATACCATCGTGCTTGCCAGAACCCCACACCCGGGCGTATTTCAGTTTGGCACGAAAATCCTTGTGCACCGCTTCGGCAGCATCCGCCAGTGTGCTTCCCCGCTCCAGTATTATCGGGTCGCCAAAATCCGGCTTCTGACCCGGTACTTTGGTATAGACCCGGATAATATCAAGCACCTGATAGACTTTCCGCTTCAACTCCTCTAAACCAATTCTATCTTTAGCTGAGATTGCCAGAACCGGTAGTTGCCCTCCATACTTATTCTGCAAAGCTTTGTGGTTTTCGCCAGCACCAGCCAAGTCCAGCTTATTCCCAATCACCAGCGCCTTCTGTCGACTCAGCACCTCTTCTTCAATCTTTCCAGCACCGATGTCAATCCTCATCTTTTCCAGCTGTTCCATAACCGCTTCCATCTGGGCTAGAGGTGCATCGCTTAAATCCAGCATAATCAGTAGTGCCTCGGCCCGCCGCAGCATGGGTGGCAGCCACCATTCGATAGACTGGGGCACCAGGGGCGGGGTATCAAGCAGTTGTATCTGGATATTCTCAAATTCCATCATCCCCGGGCTGACCGCATAGGTGGTAAAGGGGTAGTCAGCGACCGTTGGCGAGGCGTTGGTAATACTGGCCACCAGCTGTGATTTGCCTGCATTGGGCAACCCGATGACCACCACTTGGGCAGCTCCTTCTTTCTCAATAACCATCGATGTCCGCTGTGCGCCGCTCTTCTTGCCTGCTTGCTGCGTCAGCTTGGCAATTCGTCCTCTCAGCTCGGCACGGAGGTGGTCCGTTCCCTTATGCTTGGGCATAATCGCCAGCATCTCTTCCAGGGCGACTATCTTCTCCGCCGGGGTCTTCGCCGCCCGGAAATTCTTTTCCGCTTCAAAATATTGCGGTGGCAGGTTGGCTGGCATGCTTATAAATACTCCTTGACTTTCTTCGCCAGGCTCTCCGTCATGCCTTTGGTGGCCGCCAGTTCTTCAATGGATGCCTCCCTGATGGCCGGCACCGAACCGAACTGCTTCAGCAGGGCGCGTTTTCGCTTGGCGCCAATGCCCGGCACATTATCGAAAGCTGAGCTAAAGGTCTCCCGTTTGCGCACCTTCTGGTAGTAACCCAGCGCAAAACGGTGTGCCTCATCCCGCAGACGCTGCAATAATTGCAGCCCGGGAGAACTGCGGGGCAGCACAATCGGCTTTGTCTTTTGCGGGATGAAAATCTCCTCATTTTCTTTGGCTAAACTGGCCATCGGCACCGAACTAACCCCGATTTCATCCATCGCGGCTAGTGCCGCATTAAGCTGTCCTTTGCCACCATCAATCAGGACAAGGTCAGGTATCATTGCCCAGGTATCCGCAGTAGGGGTCTCATCGCCAAGATGCTTGAAGCGCCGCTTCAGCACCTCGCTGAGCATGGCATAGTCATTAGCCCCGGACACTGTTTTAATCTTGAAGCGCCGGTAGTGGGCCGGTTTCGACCTCCCCCTCTCGAAGACCACCATGCTGCCCACCGCCGCCCTTCCCTGGATATCGGAGATATCGTAGGCTTCCATCCGAAGCGGCGGGTGAGACAGGTGCAGCTCTTTTTCTATCTCCGCCAGCGCCGTCTCCAGTTCTTTGGGCGTGGCGAGCTGCTTAATTTTAAGCTGTTCCAGGCCCTGCCTAGCATTTTCAGCGACAATGTCCACCAGTTGTTTTTTGTTACCGCGTCGGGGTACCTGAATTTCAACCTTTGTCCCCCGCTTACTTTCCAGCCAGTCTTTCAGAACGCTCATATCCTCTACCGGGTGCTGGAGCAGCAGTAGCGGCGGAATATTGGGACTGGAACTGTAAAACTGTTTAACAAAACTGGTCATGATTTGATGTGGCTCTTCATGCTCGGTGCCCTGCAAAACAAAGCTCTCCCGACCGGTCAACTTACTATTACGAATGAAGAAAACCTGAACGTACGCCTGACCTTTATCCTGAGAGAAGGCGATAACATCCTGCTCACCTCTGACGGTGGCGGCGATTCTTTGCCCTTCAACCACTTTGTCTATCGCTTCGATTTGGTCTCGATACAAAGCTGCCTTTTCAAAATCCAGCCCTTCCGCCGCTTTATTCATCTTGTCCTGAAGCTCCCGCACCACCTTTTCCTGCTTGCCTTCGAGGAAAAGAATTACCTCTTTGATTACCTCAGCGTACTCCGATTTACCCACCACCCCGATGCAGGGGGCGACGCAGTGCCCGATATGATACTCCAGACAAGCCCGGGAATCAGTACCGGTGATAAGCCTGGTGCAGGAGCGGAAGGGAAAAATCCCTTTGACCATCTTCAGCGTCTGCCGCACTGACTTGGCGCTGGCAAAGGGGCCAAAGTAGCGCGCCCCGTCCTGTTCCACACGCCGGGTGATATAGACTCTGGGCCAGTCCTCTTTGCTATTTATCTTGAGATAGGGGAAGGTCTTATCGTCTTTCAGCCGGACGTTATAGCGCGGGTGGTGCCGCTTGATCAGGTTCAACTCAAGGATGAGCGCCTCCTGCTCCGAAGCGGTAACGTAAAAATCGATGTCCGCCACCCTTGAGACCATTTTGAGCAATTTGGGTGACAGCTTTTGCCCCGCCCCAAAATATGACCTTACCCGATGGTGGAGATTAGCCGCCTTACCAACATACAAGATATTACCCTCGGCGTCCCTCATCAGATAGACACCGGGACCGTTGGGCAATCGGTTCAGCTGTTCCTCTATCAGGCTGCTCGTCACTTCATCCACCTAATCTATTTTAGCATAGCTAAATGGGTGGACAAAGCGTTTGTGGTATTGACAAATGCACAGATGGGACTTAAAACTCTCCCCTTGCGGAATAGCCTTGACCAGAAAATACTAAATCAGTAGTTTTGGGACGCGAAAAAGGCGCCGACATCACTAAACAAGCGGTGTCTGGCGCCCTTTTCTTTCTGGCCTGAAGATTGAGGTTTCGCTATTAAAAAGCCTGGCTAAAACTCGGACTTTTCTCGCAGATAACTAGCTGAGCACCCTCGCCATTATCTTCAACGTCGAGGATTACTCCCTCAAGACTGGCAGCAAGTTCGTGTTCCACCACCAGCAAACCTGAGCCTTCGTATTCCACCACCTCATCACCCGGCATCTCTATGTCTATACCTAAACCGATGCGGCCCTCTCCCCTGGGAATCAGTCGCAATCTTGCATACCAGTTATCCACGCTGGCAGTTAGTATTCTTTTCAGCTCCTGGCGCGCACGCTCGGTAACATTTATCATTATCTTATTCCGATGTCAAATTTCAACTGCTTGGTTTTCAGCTAGTAATTTCTAATATAATTCTAGCTGGAATGGGTTGATTGTAAATAGCTAAATAGTAATAACTTAAAGTGGTATTTAAGTAGGGGGTCAGGTGTTCCTGCATATGAGCCCTCAGGCAAAAGAGCACACAGCAGCACCTCGGCTTACCCTTCTCAACAAGCCAGTATTGGTCACCAAAGGAAACTATCTGGATGAGCTTAGACCACTGGTTAATCAAATGGTTACGGCTTTATTCCAGACCTTTCCTTATTTTCATGACCACCGCCGAGAGCACCAGACTGATAATGCCGTACCCGAAATAAGCCGAGATTAGTGACAGTTCCGGCGCCTCCATTCCAGCGCCGGCTCCAAAAGTACGGACAAATCCCCCGGCTAGTGACAGACAGCCAAAGACAAACAGAATCCAGACCGTTATTGACGCCAGAGCCTTAAATACTTGCGGCATTTTTTCACCCCCGATTAATAGTTTAGTCAAAGTATACACTAAAATAGCCTCTTGTCAATATGCTAAAGAGAAAAATATAGTGCCCAATTTGAGCAAGTATGTTG
>JBHIDQ010000073.1:0-7077 GCA_046760155.1 Dehalococcoidales bacterium
AAGCCGAGCCTAAAAAGGCAAAGCGTAGCCGAAAAGCTAAAGAGCCTGTAACCGTGTAGAACGCTTGTAACTCACAAGACAATCAAGGCAAAAGTGCTCCTGATTGAAAGGGGTGCTTTTGCCTTTTTTGTGTCCGTTTTCGGGGGTAGCGGTTCCGCTACCCCCTATTTTTTATTCTCCAGCACCACCCCCTTGCCCTGGCATCCCCAAAGGAAGGAATAATTATTCACCGCCCCAATAAACCGCCCAGAATTTGATTCTAGAGCGTCTCCCGCTATCAGCTAAAGGCTCTCCCAATGGACTGACCCCCTGGGGAGAGCCTCTTTTTGTGCCCAATCACACATAACAAGCTATTGTTACCTGGATTATACAATTCAGACGTTTGTGATCTTAGCTGAACAAAATGCAATTTTGTTGCATCCAAGCGCTGTGCAAGAATATTATACGTTTAGCATACGCTTAATAAAACAAAGCTTGATTTCTTATGTCGCTGTTCGTTCAGGCACGTACCTGGTACCGCTTACCAGCTAAGATTCACTGTCACTCGATCCTTCGGAACAATTCCCGAACTTTTGTGGAGAAGAAGAGCCTGATTCCAGCCCTCCAGTAATCGCTGGTTTCTTACTCTCAGCGTGAGGTGTATGATAATGTGCCAATTCTGTTAACGAAGTGGGAGATGTTTAATCCAGCATATGTTGGCGTAGCAATGATAGGACTTTTACATGGCTTTGAGCCTGGGCACGGTTGGCCAGTGGCCGTTCTGTATTCCTTGAGGAAAAGAAACGTTGTTGCTAGCGCAACTCTTGGTTCATCCTTTATTGGCATTGGTCATCTTGCATCATCGATAGCTGTTGTCGCCTACGTTCTACTCCGAGAGTGGCTGAATTTTGAAGCCCCGTGGATAAACTATGTTGCAGCAGCTTTCCTGTTTGTTCTCGCTTTCAAATTGTTTCCAAATTATATCAGGATAACTTAGATTCTATCCAGAACTATATCTTCAAACCAACACGATAGCCCTCGGCAATAGCATCGCGTATTGATCTTGGTGCTACGCAATCTCCAATACAATAAGCTTCTGGTACCTTGCCTTTGATGCTCTCGTAAAGTTTCGTCTCTGGGATAGCCCCTGCCGCCAGAACCACGGTGTCAGCCTCAATTGTTTTCTTCTCCCCTTCCTTGGTAGTTACCACAACGCCGTTAAATGTAATTTCGTTGTAACTAACTTCCGGAAGCAAGGTAACGCCCTTTTCCAAAAGTCTACCCAAAAAGAAGGCTCTAAGGGTACGTCCCACCCCTGAAGCCATTTCAGAGCTCCTTCGTGTCACAGTGACTTTCTTTCCCTTTTCGGCGAGAAACTCCGCGGTCTCGCAGCCCACCACTTCTCCTCCAATGACAACAACCCTATCACCTGTCTCAACCTTGCCTTCAAGAACTTCTCCCGCTTGGACGACATGAGCTGAATTCATACCAGGAATCTCGGGAACCAAAGGTTTTATCCCGGTGGCCAATACAACCACTTCAGGTTTAAATTCCTCAATCATAGTGGTCGTGGCCTCTTTGCCCAATTCGATCTCCACGCTGAGCTTCTTCAACTGTGTCTGAAGGTATATGATTAAGCGGGCAATTCGGTCCTTATGGGGTGGTATCGCTGCCTGGATTAACTGTCCTCCCAGTCTCAGTTTCTTTTCCCAGAGTGTTACCTTGTGTCCTCTGAGCGCGGCCACCCTGGCGGCTTCCATACCCCCAGGACCACCGCCAACTACCAGCACTTTGCGGGGCTTCTTAGCTGGGAGGATCTTGTATTCCTCTTCCCTTCCCAGGGCGGCGTTTACATGACATTGAATGCCTGCCACGTTGGTGTGCACGTCGTCCCGACATCTAAAGCAGACTATGCACGGAGTAATGTCGTCTAGTCTGCCAGAGGCCACCTTACTGGGAAGCTCTGGGTCAGCCAGGAGCCCCTTGCCAATAGCGATAAGATCTGCTTTACCCTTTGCCAGAATGCTTTCGGCCGCTTCGGGGGTGATTCTACCTACGGCTATTACAGGCACGGTGACTACTTTCTTGATCCCTTCTGCCAAGTCCGCGATGATGGCCGGGGTAAATGTGGGAGAGGTCAAGACAACGGGAGCTCCGGGGCCACCAGCGCTTACATGGATAGCATCAGCACTAGCGTCTTGAGCCATTCGGGCAATCTCCTTGGCCTCCTCCAGAGATGTGCCTTCGTCTATTCCGTATTCCTTGCCGTTGATGCGACACCAGATGGGATAGTCCTTCCCTACCGCTTCTCTGGCAGCCTTGATGATTTCAATGAGGAACCTGGCTCGCCTTGGAACGTCGCCCCCGTAGTCATCCTGCCGCTTATTCGAGGTCCGCGACAGGAATTGATCAACGAGGAAACCATGCGCTCCGTGGATTTCAACGCCGTCGAACCCGGCCCTGTCCGCTCTTAGTGCTGCCTCGGCAAAATAGGCCACGATTTCCGCTATCTCGTCCACCGTCAACTCTTTAGGTACCTCGCCTCCTGAGCTAGCCAGTGGTGAGGGAGCTAGAGGTTGCATCCCAGTCAGTGCCGATTTGGCTGTCCTGCCCCCATGGAATAGTTGGATAGCTGCTTTGCTGCCGTGTTTATGAATAGTCTGGACCAGTTGGCTTAGGCCCGAAATACATGTGTCATCGCTGATGCTCAGCTGGTTCGGGAAAGACTTCCCGCGTAGATGAACATAGGGGGCTTCAACGATGATCAGCCCTGCTCCACCCCGAGCACGGGCCTCATAGTAGTTCTTGGTGCGCTCTGTGACGTATCCTTCTTCGCTGCCATACCGGGTTAGCATAGCAGGCATCACTATCCGGTTTTTGAGCTCCATCTGCCCTATCCGAAAAGGTTCCAAGAGCAGTTTTCTCATCTTGCCCTCCTTAATTTCTCGGCCGGTTTTCATAGCCCGGAACTTAAATAGAGTCATTACTTAACCATCATGCCGGGCAGCCAAAGGATCAGGTCAGGAAAGGCTACAAACAGGCCAAGGCCAATGGCGATCAGCACAACGAACGGAATTACCCCGCGGATGATATCAGCCATAGTTACCCCCAACCCCGGGTCAGCGGCACCCAACTTGTCCTGCATCATATCAAACATTTCCTGTTCACTGGCAAAATTAACCATTTAGGTAACTCCTTTTCTCAGAATTCTAACTAACCATACTGCTCAATTATGAATTACGTCCTAAATATAACGCCTATACTTCAATCTTTTACCCGAGAATCATTACAAGTAACTTTTACAGCATTGCAAAGGGGGACGCTTCGCAGAGTTTTCACCAGTTAGTATCTGGTTGGAGTTAACCTAAAAAGCTCCTATTTCGTTTCTTTTCCCGACATCCCTGAGGCTAACTACATTGTTCTAGTCTAGGTTTTCCTTCCTAAGGCCTCATTTAGTTTTGCTACGAGGTCCTCTCGTGGCGGTGAAAAAACATCGATGGCCTGGCAACCTTTATCAGAAATATATGCTCCGTGTTCTGCGTTCGAGGGCATGTGGATAACATCACCTTTCTTAAGGTGATATAACTTTCCCTCAATCATTTGGTCGCATTCACCATCTACAACTATCATGAGCTGTTCCGATTCATGGCGGTGAGGCGAAGTGGTAATATTTGGACTCATGGTGATGAAGCTGACGGTGATGTTTTTAACCGAAACAAGGTGGCTGGTTGCACTGGGAAACAGTTCTACAGGGGGAACATCAGGGTAGTGGACAACCCGTTTGTTGAATTCTTCCTGGCTAGCATAAGGCTCCTTCCTTTCCATCAAATAACCTCCTTGACTAGATTTTTCAACCTGGGCAACTGCTTCGTTAAAACTTTATCATCTGATGGGGTAACCAGAGGATTAAGTCAGGAAAAGCCACCAACAGGCCAAGGCCAACCATGATGAGGATAACAAATGGAATTACCCCCCGAATTATGTCCGCCGTAGTCACCCCTAGCTTTGGGTCAGCCGCACCACGGAGAAAGAATATGGCGTAAGCGAAAGGAGGCGTCATAAAGGACATCTGAAGATTAACGCAAATCATCATGGCAAACCAGAGTTCGTCAAATCCCAGGGCAGGAGCCAGGGGCGAAATTATGGGCACCATGATGAAGATGATGCCTATCCAATCGATAAACATTCCCAGGATGAAAATGACAAACATGATGACGACAAAGGCACCCCAGCGCCCACCGGGAGAAGCCAGAACCAGGTCCTTGACTACGTCTCCACCACCCAAGCCGAGAAAGATACCGGTGAACATGAAACCACATACGGCAACGAACATTACCTTACTGATGACTCTCAGTGTCTGGAAGGCGGTATCCTTGAGGGCGGTAAAGCTAAGCCTGCGGTAAGCGGCAGCCAAAAGTATGGTGGCAAAGGCACCCACCGCGGCAGCTTCCGTGGGAGGTGCTACCCCCGCAAAAATACTGCCCAGCACCGCCAGGACAAGTATCACTGGCGGCACCAGCGAGGTAAAAAGCATAATTGTTTTTTTAAGAAAGGGGACAGCTCTTTCCTCGGGAGGCACTGCCGGCGCTATCTCTGGTTGAAGCAAACAGTGGATAGCAATATAGCTACAGTACAGACCAGAAAGGATTAGGCCGGGGACAAAGGCGGCCATAAACAGCTTTCCCACCGAAATCCAGGCCATTGGTCCATAAAGAACCAGCATAATACTGGGTGGAATAAGGATACCTAGAGTGCCGCCGGCACAAACTGCACCACTGGCCAAAGCTTTGCCATAGCCTCGTTTTATCATGGCGGGAAGGGCAACAAGTGCCAGCATGGTGACCGAGGCACCAATAATGCCGACGCAGGCAGCCAAGATAGTGCCGATTAATACGGTGGTTATCGCCAGTCCACCCCTGAATCCGCCCAACCACAGGTATAAGGCGTCATACAATCTTTCGGCAATTCCCGAGCGTTCCAGCATAAGCCCCATAAAAATAAACAGAGGACCGGCTAAAATAATATAGCTTCGTGCCAAATCGTACATGCGTGAGTAGAATAAGCCGGTCACCTGCGTTCCCCCCCAGGTAAAGTAGCCAACGATTAAGGCGATGCCAGCGATAGCGGGAGCCAAGGGGAAACCACTCAAGACCCCGACTAGGACACCGGCGAACATTATGATAGTGATAGTCTCCGGACTTAAATCAATCATAAGCTTTGTTCCTGACTAGTAGATAGAAGTCACGAATTAAGTGAGCCACAACTTGAAGGGCGAACAGAAATAATCCTATCACCACTACGGTTCGGAAGGGGCCGGCTGGTGGATACCAGAAAGTCTCCGACAATACCTCGCCAATTTTCCAGGCGCGCACCGCGTAGAAAATTGAACTATCTAGCAGTACATATAGTAACGGGAGAAAAAATAATAAAGTACCAATGATGTCAATGATTACCTGCCCTCTAGGCGAAAGGTGCACATAAAAGACATCGACTCGGATATGCTCGCGAAGCCGATGGACGTAACACCAGCCCATAACATAGATACTGGCACCGAGCATGACGGCAGTTTCATAGGCCCATACCGTGGCGCCACCAAATACGTATCTCTCGACAACATCAAAGACGAGCACAAAAACCAGGGCTACCGCGAACCAACTTATTGTCTTGGCTGTCCAATCACTGATTGAGTCAATGACCCGTAATGTTTTTCTCATAACTCAAATAGGCACTGGCAAAGCACTAAAGAATCAGGAAAATTATACATATTTAAGCCCAGAAATTAAAGTCCTCCAAATTCCCACTGAACCATGGTAATCCTGTTTCTCATGGTTTTCATAAGTTATAGTCACCCCCGCTTCGAGAGAATTCTCTCGAAGCGGGGGTAAACCTGGTGCTACTTATAGTACGGGAATTGAAGGTTGTCGGTTTCTCGGTAGGCATCCATCCAATCTGTTACGGAAGTCCAGACCTTATTAAAGAATGGGTCCTCGGCGGCTTTCTTTCCATAGAAATCTCTGGCAGCGACCTCTATCTCCTTTTGTACTTCCTCAGGGACGTATAGAAATTCGAGGCCATAGTCTTTGTACTTCCCGATTATCTCCATATCAAGAGCCGTCTCTTCACTAAGCAACCTAAATGCCTCAGCCAGCCATTCCTCCTTGACTATCGGTTTAAGGTCATCGGGAAGCTTGTTCCAGGCATCCTTGTTAGCAAGATAGAAATTTATTACCGAAGGCGCATGGATTCCCGGGAAGACACCATATTTGGCGATTTCATGGAAGCCCATACCCCAGTTCAGTCCCGGCGAGCCATATTCGAAGGCGTCGATCACTCCCCGCTGCATGGATTCGTAGATTTCCTGGCCGGGAAGGAAGATTACCGAGGCACCAAAATACTTCTCCAGTATTTCACCCCAGTCACCTGCGGTGCGGAACTTCAAGCCCTTAAAGGCCTCAAGGTTGTTCAAGGGCTTATTGCTGAAGCCAAACATCTCGCCACGAGTTATTGAAGACACAGACGGGTTGACTACATTATAGTCTTTAACCATCTCCGCAAGTAGTTCCTCACCCCCTCCCTCATAATACCAGGTGAAGTACTCCAGAGGAGTTGGGCCAGCCACAATGATGTTATAGAGACCACCGGTGACGAACTTGTCCATATTATAATGGTAGCCGGTAAGAGCAAGCTCGACGATGCCCGCATCTACGGCATCAAACTCTTTGGTCGCTGGGCAGACAGCACCACCGGGGAAGAATTGAATGATTAAGCGCCCATCGGTCATGGTCTCAATGTTCTTAGAGGCGCGTATCGCTGACTGAGACCAGGGAAATGACTCCGGTAAGAAGCAGGCTAATCTCCACTTAATCACCTCTTCCGGTGCGGCTGGAGCCGGAGTGGGTGCGGGTGCTGGGGCTGGGGCCGGGGCTGGCGCAGGGGCAGGCGCTGGTGCCGGGGCTGGCACTGGAGCTGGGGCCGGGGCAGGCGCTGGGGCAGGCGCTGGCGCCGGGGCAGGTGCCGCACAGCCAGCCGCCAATAACCCACTAACCAGTACCACCACCATAACCAACCCTAATATCCTTCTTTTTTTCATCTTTTCCT
>JBHIDQ010000074.1:0-7066 GCA_046760155.1 Dehalococcoidales bacterium
CAGATTTATACCGGGAACCACCCTAGTTTTTTCTCAATGGCTGAACGGAGCCCCGTTCTAATTTGCCGAGGTGCCCTTCTGATGTATTCTTCTGCCTTTTTCTTTGAATCATCCGGAAGATTGTTAAGATAACTAATGACGTTCTCCTCGGTGAATTCAATCCCTGTTTCCTCTTCAAACTTTGGCGGCAGATCTGTCCAGATGACAGCCTCCACTTTCTTCATACATGCCCATCGTCTGATTTCGTCAGCTATGTCTACTACTACGCTAGACCGTTGTTCTCTGGACCGCAAATTCACATAACCTATTCTATCCTTTGAAAAAGCCGGGATTCCCTCTACTTCCCTGAGATTGTTGATTGCTTCGTCTAGGTTGTTTAAAGCCATGATAGCCCAGAGCACGGGTACCTTTTTTGCCGCAGGAAATAGAACAAGCGTTAGCCTTTTATCTCTGGATATTCGGGCAAATTCAATAGGCAACCCGGGACCATCTGAAAACCATTTGTCATCAGCGAGATTCAACACCCCTGATTTCCTTTTTGGAATCCAAATGAGTGATCCCCAGCCCAATACCGCGATTTTCATTTCTTTTGCTTCCCTCTAAAGATTCAGGAATGTCCACGGAAGCGTTTCTTTGCTTTCTATTCTAGCGACTTACTTCCTTAAGTCAAACATTCTGAGTTTTCGTGCAGTAAGCAGACTCAGGCCTATTGCCTGCCCTTCAGGTCTACAGCGAAGAATGATGCCAGGCCGTCCATTAATTGACTAATCATTTGAGTTTGACATTCCTTAAATAAGATTCGGACCGGACACCACTCAGTGGCATTATACGCTTTTGATTCTCCCAGGCCAAGGGTCAAGCAGGTTAATCAGTGTGCAGGCAATGACAGCTTGCTTAGTACATATAGCAAGCAGAAATTCTGAAGCAACCCAGTTTGATGTCTGGGGCGCATCCAAGTTGAACATTCCCGAGTTTAGTGACCCACACAAACTATAACGAAGCCCAGACGCACTCTTGAGTCCTTTACGGTTTTAAACCGTCAACGAGTGGTTTGCACACGGTATAAAGCTTGGCCATGGTTTCTATTCCCCACTGTCTTGTGGCATCTCCGAGATTTGGAGGAGTTTCAGTTCCAAGTGTTGCCTTCCGTATGAGCAGTCTGGTCCAGCGTTTATGGAAATAATGGTCGAATAGAATCGGCTCACCCACCCTCTCTTCAATTTCGAGCTTCTTTTGCTCAAATATTTTCAGCAGCCTTTTGTTTACTGCAAGGTCAGGAAGCTCAAAGTGCAATTCAACGCCCAGTGCATCATGGTAGGCAATCCACTCAAAATGAATACCGGCCTTTCCGCTGGCTACAAGGGCTTTAGCCTCAGAAATTTTTCCTTTCAGTTCTCCCAAGGACTGATTATAGAATTTGAGACAGAACCCATTTTGGAGCTTTTAAATGTCTTGAAAAAGGGAACATATGACCCAAAGACTATCAGACTGAATACACTCGCTGTGAAGGTACCCGTTATAAAAACAATCTTGGACAGTGGCTGGTGCTATAATAAACCTGTCGGGATGATTATGTTGGTATGCCCGCTTCAATGAAGGTACTCCTTGTCACCCCACCGATGTCAAGCCTCAATACCCCCTACCCAGCTACCCCCTACCTTACCGGGTTCCTGTGTTCTCGTGGCATTGATGTCCAACAAGCAGACTGGTCCATTGAGCTGGCCTGTCGCCTGTTATCCAAGAATGGCCTGCAACGACTGAAAGATTACGTACTCAAGGTCAAGCCAAAGCAGCGGACTGTCGCCATTAATCAGTTCCTCGATAACCTTGACGGTTACTTGGAGACCGTAGATCAAGTTGTAGCTTTTCTACAAGGTAAAGATTCCGGTCTGGAAGCTCACATAATATCCCGTGGCTGGTTACCGGAGGGTAAACGTCTGAAGGTGTTTCTCGATTATCAAACACAAAATGGGGAAAAGCCCTTTGGTAACCTCGCAGTTTGTGATGAAGCCAGTTATCTAGCCAGTCTCTACCTGTGGGATTTGGTGGATACTATCAGAGATATTGAGCCTGAATTCGACCTGTCATCCTATGCTAGGGCAACAGCCGCCAAACCTGATTTCGATGAGGTGCTTAAATTCCTTAAGCAGCAGCGAAAGGGACTGATTAGCCATATCATCGAGGAGATTGTCTCTGAAGCACTGAAACAATCACAGCCTGATGTCCTTGGATTGACGGTGCCTTTCCCGGGCAGCTTGATTGGGGCTCTTCGTGTAGCCGAGAATGTCCGACGGGTTGCTCCGGAGATTAAGATTATCATGGGCGGAGCCTACCCAAACACTTACTTGAGGGAGATTACCGACCCGAGGTTTTTCGATTATGTGGACTTTCTCACCCTTGATGATGGTGAACGTCCTTTGGAATGTATATTACAGTATCTGAAAGGGAGAAAAAGGTTAAGTGGACTCCTGAGAACCTTCGTGCGTGAGGGGAAACAGGTGACCTATCACTCAACACCAGACGAAAGTGACATCCCCTTTACCGAGGCAACAACCCCGAGTTACGCCGGGTTATCTCTTAAGGATTATATGGCATTACGATACGACTCAACAAAAATTGATCAGCTGTGGTCAAGACGATGGAATAAGCTTACTCTAGCGCATGGTTGCTACTGGGGCAAGTGTAACTTCTGTGACACCTCCTTGGATTACGTACAGCGTTTCGAGCCACAGAAAGTCGAACGTATAATTAACCATATCCAGGCAATCATCACTGAAACTGGACATACTGGCTTCCACTGGGTAGACGAGGCTATACCGCCTTCCCTCCTGCGGTCTCTTTGCGAGAAACTCATTGAGCGGAAGATTCCGATAACCTGGTGGGGAAATATTCGTTTCGAACAAGCCTTTTCTCCCGAAATGGCCCGGCTAATGTCCGAAGCCGGCTGTGTAGCCGTCACCGGTGGACTCGAGGTTGCCTCCGACCGGCTTCTAAAGCTGATGAACAAGGGAGTTTCGGTGGCTCAGGTTGCGCAGATTGCTAAGAACTTTACCAACTACGGCATCCTTGTCCATGCTTACCTGATGTACGGCTTCCCGAGCGAGACAGTCCAGGAGACAGTCGACAGCCTGGAAATAGTGAGACAACTGTTTAAGGAAAAGTGCCTTCAATCAGGACACTGGCACCGTCTGGAGGTAACCAAGCATAGCCCAATCGGCATACACCCGGAGCAGTTTGGCATTGAACTGCTCCCCAATCGGATCAAGCCTAACCGGGTATTCGGCCAATATTTTATCCCTTTCAAGGACCGGGCAGGTGTCGACCACACCATTCTCGGACAAGGTCTTGAGAGGGCACAGCGACGCTACCAGCACAGAATCGGTCTGAACCGTCCTGTTCATGAATGGTTCTCTAAACACGTGCCCAGCACAAAGGTAGCACCGGGGACGATTGCACAAGCTCTAACAGCGATAAAAAAGAACGCACACAGAAGTTAAGCGGACCGTCGTCAGAAGGGATGCTCCTGTAATATCTTATCATCTTATCATATCGTAACAAGATGAGTGTTTGTGGCCCAAGGCTACGTGGAATAACCGTGAGTTATGTGCAATAGTATTCCCACCTGGGCCAACCGCGTAAAAGAGCAATAAACTATACAGATAGAAATTACCAAAACTTTAGGAGGTAGGCATGACAAAGATTCTACTCAGCACAGGAATCGCCCTTACTATACTAGTATTAATAACTTTGTCTAGTTCCACTCTAGCCAGTGAAGATATATACGGACTAAGAATAGAAAATATTAATAGAAATGGTGCAGATTTTTACTGGAGTACTTCAATTGAAACTAAAGGAAGCGTAGAGTATGCATACACCAAGCTCCCCGAATTATATAATCCACAGTTACCAGGAACCAGCCAAAATATACTGCTGAGTGCTACTCCTTCACAAACAAGGTCAGAGGACCACTACGTAAAAGCTCTCACCATGTTCAAGTAGATAACTTAGACGTAAACTACTGCCCCTTTGTGCAGTACACAATTAAGTCAGAGGCCTTTAACGGAGACATCTATACGCTTTCCGGAGAATTCGTTCTGACCGATACCAAAATAATAAGTTGGTGGCAAACCTGGCAGTTCGTCCTGTTCATGCCCCTATTCATGTTCATCTTAGGACAGGTAACAAGACCGCTAACTTCTATACTTTGGAGAAAACTACGTAAAAAGAGATAATAACACACAAGATCTTGGCAAAGAACTAAGACCGTAAAGTCAAAGATAGCTTGACATGTTCTACCCCGAAGGCTATGTATCTGTAGGCCGGGGCTAGGTGAGTGAAGAGGCAACAAGAAAGCTAAAGCCCGTAACCTGGGACAACGTAGAGCAATTTCAATTGGAAAGTGCTATTTATAATTTTGCCTGATTCGCTGGATGGGCGTTGCTTGTATCACCGTGAGCTTGCACAATCGTCAGTCTTGTGTGTAACGATAACCGGACTCATCATACAGACTACTAGATTGTCTACATGCTTGACACAACAGACTCATACAAAATCCGGCTCGTTAGCACGTTACTTTGATAAAAAGACCAGCATATATTCGATAATATCATTCTGCAGGGATGGTTACCGTTTCCTTCTCCATGAGGATATCAGGGACTTCCCATCCCTTTTGTTTCATCAGGTCGTAGAAGGCACGTCGGAAAATGAGACGCGCCTCTACTTTGACTTCACCACGTTGTGGTGTAGAGAATATATATTGTGATGTTTGCGTTTCCCGTGCTGGCAGCCGGGTGTCTTCAAGGACGCGGGTTTGTGTCCAGTAGGCTCCGGTCGGAGATATTTCAGTCCACAACTGCTCAAGAACCTTGGCAAAGTATACCCCCGGTTTCCCGGCTAGGTCCCCGGTCCAGTCTGGCAATACCGGCCCGGATCTAAGAGATAGCATCCTTCCCTGTTGGTCGGTAGCAGTGACAACCAGCAGAATCTGGCGAAGTGGTGAATCTGTCGGGATATGATGGCCACCTTCAGTATTTGTCACGCTGACTTCTACCAGAATATCGTCTCTCTCTCGTTCAGCAACAAGGATTACATCAGCCGTATTCTGCAATAGAGAGACATCAGAAGCACCAGGAAAATCGTGCGTGGGGATGGTGTTTGCGTCACGTTCGAGACCTCCACGGCCAGGAGCAAAGTTAGTTGTTATCTCATCCGGCTTCATATGGCAGCTCTGGCAGGTAGTACCTTCTTCGGGATAGGGACTGGCTAGCCATTCGGAGAATGACTGGTAAATAGGTACTCCCCAGAAACTGGCCTGGTGACAAGGAGAGCAGAACTCGCTTTGCTTCTCCAGAGGCAGAAACGTGTCCGGTCCGACGTCAACATCGTCATATGGCCCGAAGAACAGCTGTTGTTCCGCAGTGGGGCGCATTAGCTCAATCGACATTATGCCCGGCATATTCTCATGAGGCAGGCCGGTGTTCGGGTCGAGATTGACCGAGGCAATTTTGTGGCAGAAGTCACAGTGAGAGCCCTGCTCACTAATACCGGTAGCCTGATTGGGGTCAGAGCCATATGGATTATCTATGGCCAGTGTCGGCACGTGACAGGTAGCACAGTTGCCGGCACGGTCAGGAAAGTCCAGTTTGAACCCTGGACCGTAGTAGGGTTTAGCAGGGTCCGGGCGGAGAGGAATCGGGCCATAATCCTTGTGAACGATGAACTGCGTAAGCGGCGAGCGGTTTCCATCAACATTGGTACCGTTATACATGGTCATGAAACGAGTGTTTTGCGTTCCCAGAGCATGGGCTCCTCCAACCCACTGCTTGTAGACACCCTGGCCGTGGCAGTCGCGGCAGCCAAGCTCAAGGTTGCCGGTTACGGCTTCAGCCAGTTTCTTTATTGGGACATTTTGAACAACTGCCAGGCCGGTCTGGATAAACCATTCGCTGGCTTCCGAGCGGTCTTCAATAGCCGGGGGAATCCAAGTGTAGTCTGAGTTGTCCGGCCCCACATGGGATGCCAGCTCAATCTCAACGGCATTACGCCAGGGCCAAGCCACACTTCCACTAACGTAGTAGCCATCCTTCCAGGCAGTAATATGTGGACGAAAAGACGGAGCAAAACCAGTGAGCCTGAAATAGCCGGTAGCATCGGTTATCGCAGAAGTGGCGGTAGCCTTTATACGTACCATGGCGCCAGATATAGCCTGGCCATTAGTATCTTTCACAAAACCGGAAACGCTGTCTACCCGCCAGATAAGCGGGACGGCAATGGCTACAATCACCACTGCTACCGGTATCAGAATCCAGATACGTTTCATCCAGTCGTCTTTCTCCGAGAGTGCAGGAGCCATACTCCCAGACCGGCCAGGCAAATCAACAACGCCACACCACCGTAGAGCCAGGACAAATTGTTACTCTTCTTTTCCGTTGCTGGGGGTGCGGGTTGAAGAAATGGCTCAGGTCTTGTTTCGGCAGGTAAGATGTTCTTTTCCTGTTCCGGCTCAGACTCCTGTATATTCTTTCCGGGTTGCGGCCCGACTGGTGGTGATTCCACCGTTGGTTCGGGTTCCGGTTCAGTTTCAGGTGGTGTCGGCTGGGGTACCGGGGATGGCGCGACAGCGGAAGTCTTTGCCCTTTCCAGCGCTTCCGGTGGAATTTCGCCCAGGCGAAAGACACCTCCACCTTGCGTGCCAGCATAGACCACTCCGCCGTCAGACGATACGCCCAGTGTCAGTATCGCTCTCGTTTCAAGTCCTTCGTTTATCTGCCGCCATGTCTCACCACTATCTTGGCTGAGGTATACCCCGCTAGCGATGCTGCCAGCATAGACAACACTGGGCTGTGCCGGGTCGACAGCAATGGCCGTGATTGATTCACCGGGATTCATTCCAGCCGAAGACCATTTCCAGTTTTTACCTCCATCCTCGGAGCGGTAAAGCTCGCCGTCCCCAGTACCCAGATAAATCACCTCAGGGTCTTGCGGGTCAATGGCAAGCGAACGCACGAAGCGTGAACGGAGCCCGCTGTTGATCGGTCCCCAGCTTTTGCCACCGTCGGTTGTTTTA
>JBHIDQ010000075.1:0-6982 GCA_046760155.1 Dehalococcoidales bacterium
GACGGCAACACCAACATTGATATCTTCCCAGACCTTGATTTCATTATCGATGATGCTGGAATTGATTACCGGGTGGTCTCTGAGTACCCGGGCGATGACGAAGACGAGAATGTCGGTGTAGGTGATACGGGCACCGATAGTATTCTCCTGACTAAGGAAATCATTCCTCAGCTTCACCATCTCGGTCATATCTATCTCACCCATGGTGGTGAGCTGGGCGGCTACGGAGAGGCTTCGCTGCATATGCTCAGCAATAGCTCCCCTCATCCCCTTAAGCGGTATCGTCGTTTTCACTCTTCGGTCTGTGGGAACCTCTACTGGAGGTGGTGCCGCCTCTTTGGTGGCAATTGCCTTTTCAATATCATCTCGGGTAATCCTGCCGCCGGGTCCAGTGCCCACTATCTGGCTAATATCAATGACATGTTCCTCAGCCAGCTTTCGGGCAACTGGCGAGATTTTTATTCGTTCCTCACCTCTCTCGGCGGCAATGGTCTCTTTTGGTGCCGGCTCAACCTTCGGAGCCTCTGCTATCTCGGCAGCTCTGCTCGGTGTTTCCTCAGGCGACTCTTTCTGCAACGCTTCCAGTTCTTCCTTCGTTTCCGCAAGTAGTCCGATGACCTTGCCGGCTGGCGCCGTATCTTCCTCCTTCAGCAGGATATGGACAAAGCCGGCCGCTGGAGATTCTACGTCAGACCTGACCTTTTCCGTCTCAATTACTACCACTACTTGGTGTTCTTCCACCCAATCTCCTTCCTTAACCTGCCATTCAATGATGGTGGCGTCGGCCACGGCCATGCCAACACGTGGTATCTTTATTTCGGTAGCCATTTTTCTCCTCTCAACTCTATTTTCGGAAAAAGCCCTTTTTCACCGCCTCTCTGATAGTTCTCTCTATGTTAACCACGGATGGTCCATCGCTTTGCAGTCTGACCTTTATCCGGTCAGAATTCTTTACCCCGATTTCTCTTTCGCCATCCAGAGCAATGATTGAGGGTTTGTGAGCCACATCAACCTCTTCGCCGGGTGCCAGTATTTTCCATTCCTTAATGCCTACTTCACTGATGATACCGGGCAGCACCGCTGCTTTTACCTTTAGCTTCCCGTTCCCTAGCCTTAGGTACATACCACGTTCATCATCAGGCCCCAGGGGATGTAAATTCCCCCCGATACAGGTTAAGCCCATATTGGTTGGTTCGGCTCTGGTGCAGATAATCTGCTTCACCGCAGGCAATTCCCAGATGGCTCTGGCACCAACGAAAAGCTGGTTTAAAACTACCGCATCAATCAAAGCCATGTCAATTTCGAGGCCGTTCTTGATGATAACCAGTCGCTTATGAGTTCTGATAATATCTTTACCGTCGACCAGTTTTTGGGCGATAATCCCGGCGGCAATTCCAGCAGAAGTGGCCTCAACCATCACCGGAAAGACATTGTTGGTGCCGGTGGATACCGGAACTATAGGGATGGCCCGGTTGCTTTTAGCCACGTCCCGGTTGGTGCCGTCCCCACCCAGAGTCACGATACACCCTACGCCAAGTTTGCCCATCAGTTCTGCGGCTAGAGTAGAGTCTTCATGAGTATAAGTTACCGGCATATCCATTATCGAGACCTTGGTTCTAAGGCGCTCTCTCCCTATCCCATCCAAAGCCCTTTCCCCCAGAAAATAGTAATCGGGCATAATCAAAATCTCATCGACACCGGTGGCCTCGATGCCCAAGATTATCCTTCTTAGTTGATTCGTCTTTTCGTTGTTGTCCATAATGCTGGCATAGGCTACCAGTCGTCTGATGTCCTTTCCCGAGGCTGGATTGGCGATAATTCCTACCTTACTCACTTGATTAACCTTGTCAAATTGCGGCTCTGTGGTGGCTCATCCGTCCCAGTTATCCATATCGGCGATTGCCTGGCAGAGAACATCCACGGCACGCTTGGCATTGCTCAAGTCGGCCACTTCATTGGGTGAATGACCGTATCTTCTGGCCGCTAGCATGATCGTGGAATCCATTTCCGGGTTTGCTTCGTAAGCAATGCTATGGTCAGAAAATGTCCTGGTGGCCACGTCCACATGAAATGGGACGTTCAGTTTCTTGGCAGCGTCCAGCAGTAGTTGATTTAGTCGTGGGCTGGCAAAATTGACCACTGCCGGATAGATTCTATTGATGGGTTGAGCGAAGGAAAGCCGGCGCACACCCAGACCAGTGCGGAACGGGAAGGTCTTGTTAATGTCAGGTACTGCGTCCTGAGCATAACCGGTGTCCAGGGCGATAAACCAATCCGGGGTAATCTGCCGCAGGAAATGCCGGACACCTTGAGAGCCTATCTCCTCCTGAACCGAGCCAACGAAATAAATATCGTGCTTCGGTCTTTTGGTCAGCTTGCGGGCTACCTCAACCATGATGGCACAGCCGACCCGGTCATCAATGGAATGGCTCGCCAGTATCGTTTTCTCATCATTAAGCCACTGGGGTGGGGTGGCAAAAATGATGGGGTCACCCACCGAGACGAACTTTTGCCGGTCACCAACGTCAATCCACAATGGCATTTCACTGCCAGCGGCGAAATGGGCAGTGCTGGCACGGACTACGCCGGGAACATCTCGCTCGGCACCCAGGATGAGCACCGGAATGCTGGGCAGATTGCCAAGGTCAATCCAGCCCAGTTTGTCAAACCAGACAAATTCATCGACCTTCTGCACCACCATACTGAGCTGGTCCGTGTGGGCTACCAGCGCCAGCGAGTGTTTTCCCTCACTCCCCTTCTTCTTGGCGATGAGATTACCTATCTTATCAATATAGACCTCGTCAACGTGCTCTTTCAGCAGTTCTTTAAGTCGATTGGCTACCCGGCCCTCAAACCCGGTGGGACCCGGGATTTGCACCAGCTCGTAGACTAAATCGCCAATCATGCTAGACTCCTTTTTAGCCACGTATCCTTAACTGTCCAACAGGCAATCATAGCATTGCTTCTCTTCGTGTGTCAAACCTGCGCATTGCTTCGTTACGTTCCGAAGTTGGTTAGCTTTTTATCAGCCATTTCGTTTGTGCTATACTTTGGATTGAGGCCAGCGTAGCTCAGGGGTAGAGCAGCGGTTTCGTAAACCGCCGGTCGTCAGTTCGAATCTGACCGCTGGCTCCGTAGTTGGGAACTTTGGGGGAATAAATGGCTGGTTTGCTTTTTGGGACCGGGGGCACGCCCCATAGTGCGAAGATGCCATCCACTATCGATGGTATTGAGCGTATTGCTGAGCTTGGGTTGGGCTGTATGGAGATAGAATTCGTGCAGGGAGTAAGGATGGGGGCGGGGGGCGCTCGTCTGGTGGCTGAAGTGGCGGTACGGACAGGGGTTAAACTATCGGCCCATGCGCCATACTTCATCAATCTTAACGCCCACGAACTGGAAAAGATAAGAGCTAGCCAGGACCGGATTCTGCAGACAGCCCGTATTGCCTCATTGTGTACCGCTGAGAGCGTGGCCTTCCATCCTGCTTTTTATCTTGGTGACCCACCGGAAAAAGTCTACAATGCGGTAAAGGAACACCTGGAAGAAGTACTGAACCAGCTTAAGCGGGAAAATAATCGGGTGTGGATAAGACTAGAGGTTACCGGTAAAGGCAGTCAGTTTGGCACTATCGAAGAAGTGCTCAATCTTAGCGCTGAGCTTGAAGGCGTGGCTCCCTGTATTGATTTTGCCCACTGGCATGCTCGGACGGGAAAATTCAATACTTATCCTGAGTTTGCCGCCATTTTGCTCCAAATCCGGGAGCGTTTGGGCAGCTCTGCCCTGGATAATATGCATATCCATGTTTCCGGCATTAGTTATGGTAAAAAGGGAGAATTAAACCACCTAGACCTGGCAGAATCAGACTTCAACTATACGGAACTTCTCAGCGCACTGAAAGACTATGGCGCTAAGGGGATGATTATCTGTGAAAGTCCCAATTTAGAAGAGGATGCTTTACTTTTGCAAACCACCTATAATAGCTTCTGAATTATGGCTGTTTTCTTATTTATGGCTATTTTATGGTATAATAGTATGATAAAATGAATTAATCTAGTAGTTAGTATTTGAGGTGAAGAGTGAAACCGAATTGGAAACGTAGCAGTTTAATCTATATCGCCATTCTGCTGGCGGCGGTAGCCCTTTTCTCCTATCTGCTACCTTCGGCGAATAAACCTGAGGAAGTCCCCTTAAGTGAAGTGATCGCTATGTCGCAGAACAAGGGGATAGCCGAGATTGAGGTAGAAGAGGATATGCTTACCGTTACTACGGTTGATGACATTAAGCTAAGGACTTTTAAGGAAAGCAGCGCCAGTATCTATGAGATCGAAGGACTTAACTTGGAGGGGATAGTGGTGAAGATAAAGGGGTCATCGGGGATTAACTGGGGCGGACTGATGCTTAATTTTTTGCCTCTGCTCATCTTTGGTGGCTTGTTATTCTTCCTCTTTCGTCAGGCTCGGGGGGCTAATAGTCAAGCAATGAGTTTTGGTCGCAGTCGAGCCCGACTTTTCCCAGCAAATCGGCCTACGGTAACCTTTGATGATGTCGCTGGGGTAGAGGAAGCCAAGCAAGACTTGCGAGAAGTAGTAGACTTCCTTAAATCGCGTGAGAAGTTCCAGAGTCTGGGAGCGCGCATCCCGAAAGGTGTGTTGCTGGTCGGGCCACCTGGTACCGGCAAGACGCTGATGGCTCGAGCAATAGCTGGTGAAGCTGATGTACCTTTCTTCTCCATCAGTGGTAGTGAATTTGTGGAGATGTTTGTTGGTGTTGGCGCCTCCAGAGTGCGTGACCTCTTCGACCAGGCGAAACGTAATGCTCCTTGCATTATCTTCATCGATGAGATTGATGCCGTCGGGCGTCACCGTGGCGCCGGGCTCGGCGGCAGCCATGATGAGCGGGAGCAAACGCTTAACCAGATTCTGTCGGAGATGGACGGCTTTGATACCAGTACGAGTGTGATTGTTCTGGCGGCAACTAACCGACCTGATATCCTGGACCCGGCGCTGCTTCGGCCTGGCCGTTTTGACCGGCGGGTAATTCTAGACCGACCCGATATTAACGGCCGAGTTGCCATTCTTAAAGTCCATACCGATGGCAAGCCACTGGAGAAAGAAGTTAATCTGGAGGTGCTGGCTAAGGCGACGGTTGGTTTTAGTGGCGCTGACCTGGCTAACTTGGTTAATGAGGCGGCCATTCTCGCCGCCAGGCGGAACCGAGAAACGATTAGTATGAAAGAATTTGAAGAGTCTATCGACCGGGTGATTGCCGGGCCAGAGAGGAAGAGCCGCAAGATAAGTCCTAAGGAAAAAGAAATTACCGCCTACCATGAAGCTGGGCACGCTCTGGTCGCCAAAATGCTGCCCAATGCTGACCCGGTGCATAAAATCTCAATCGTGGCGCGTGGTATGTCTCTTGGTCACACCCGTCAGTTGCCCATTGAAGACCGGTACCTTACGACACGCGCACAGATTAAGGATATGTTGGCTACACTCCTTGGCGGGCATACTGCGGAGAAACTTATCTTTAACGATGTAGCGACAGGGGCTTATGATGATATTAAGCGGGCTACCGAGATAGCGCGAGCAATGGTAACCAACTTCGGCATGAGCGATAGACTGGGACCGCGAACCTTTGGGGACAAGCAAGAGATGGTCTTTCTCGGTCGCGAAATCTCCGAGCAAAAGGACTACGGTGATAAGGTTGCCGATGCCATTGATGAAGAGGTGAACAAGATTATCCAGCAAGCTCATCGAGTAGCGAAGCGGACCTTAACCCAAAATAAAGACAAACTAGTGCTTCTGGCCGAGAAACTCATTGCCCAAGAGACACTGGAGGGTGAAGAACTGGAAGCTGTTTTCAGTGAGACTACTCCCAGACCAGCTAAGAAGGTCGCTCCCACCCCCACTCCCGTCCCGGTAGAACCCGCCGCTGAAGCTAAGCCCGAAGCCAAACCCAAGAAGGCTCCAGTTATGCCTCGTCTTGTCCCCAAACAAACCCCGGCGCCATCTGATTAGAACCTAACCGGCTAAATATCTTGAGAACGAAGAGACCTTAGAGAGGGGCTTTGCCCCTCTCTTGCCATTCAGGAAGGCAGCGTCTGGGTGGAGGGATGAAGATGATTAATTATCAGGCTATCTTTTTCGCTCTACGACGTAGTCGGTTAGGTCGGTTAATGCCTGACGACTGGAATTTTTGGGTAATAGTCTGAGATTTTGGTAAGCCTTGGCACAATATTGTGAGGCTACTGCGTAGCATTCCTCAACGATTGACGAATTGCGAATTAGCGCTATCGCCTGTTCGATATTTTGCTGCTTGTCCCTGTTTGCAAACAGGCTTTTAACTGGATTGTTCTCTGGATAGCGTTCTAGGAGCAGCATTGTCGGTAAGGTGAGAGTGCCTTGAGCTAGGTCTGAGCCTACTGGCTTGCCCAGCTCATCCTCGGTGCCAATGAAATCCAGAATGTCATCGACAATTTGAAAGGCGATGCCAAGGTTGTAACCATATTCTTTTAGCGCTTTAACTGACTTTTCCGGAGCTTCACTCAAAATGGCTCCCGATTCGGTAGACAGAGAAAATAGTGAAGCGGTTTTATGGGCAATCCTCTGAAAGTAGTGCTGCCGGGTCTGCTCCAGCTTAAAAGCACTGAGGAATTGACTTAATTCTCCACTGGAGATAGTAGCCAGGGTTTGCGAAAAGAGCTTGATTGCTCGTGGGCTTTGTGTGTCCGAGACAAACTCTCCGGCCTTGGCAAACAGGTAATCACCCAGAAGTACAGCTGGTTCCTCACCCCATACCTGATAAATCGTGGGCCTACCCCGGCGAACTACGGACTTATCGATGGCGTCATCATGAACTAGGGTTGCCGTATGCATCAGCTCAACGGAGACCGCCATGGGCAGGAGATATTCAAGGTTATAATGGTAAAACTTGCCCGCCAGCAGGGTAAGGGCGGGCCGAATTCCTTTGCCACCACCCCTCACCA
>JBHIDQ010000076.1:0-6937 GCA_046760155.1 Dehalococcoidales bacterium
ATTGACCGCATCAATCAAGATAACCCCACCCCCCATTTGGGCAATATTGAGAGCACCAATCCCTGCGGCGAGCAGCCCCTCCTCCCCTACGAATCTTGCAACCTGGGCTCAATCAATCTCGCCAAGATGCTGCGCCAGACAAACGGGACTGCCGAGATTGACTACCCCAAGTTGGCGGCGACCATCAAGACCGCGGTCAGGTTCTTAGATAATGTTATTGATGTCAATAAATTCCCGCTGCCCCAGATAGAGGAAATGACGAAAAAGACCAGGAAAATTGGGCTTGGCGTTATGGGATTTGCCGATATGCTAATCAGGCTGGGTATCCCCTATGACTCAGCCGAGGCGCTTCAGCTTGCCACTGACATTATGCAATTTGTCAACGAAGAAGCAACCAAAGCCTCAGTGGAATTGGGCAAGGAGCGCGGTGTCTTCCCTGCCTTCGAGGGAAGTATCTACGATGTTCCTGATGCCCCCAGAGTCAGAAACGCCTCACGCACCACCATTGCACCCACCGGCACCCTGAGTATGATTGCTGGCTGCTCCAGCGGCATTGAGCCGCTTTTTGCCCTGAGTTACACCAAGAATATCCTCGATGGTGCCCGGCTCGTCGAAGTCAATCCCTATTTTGAGGAAGCGGCTCGCAACGGAGATTTTTACTCCGAGGAACTCATGCAGAAGTTAGCTGACGGGACTCATCTCAGCGAGATTGAGGGTATATCCGATGAAATGAAACGGCTATTTGTTACCGCCCATGAGATAACCCCGGAATGGCATGTCAGGATGCAGGCCGCCTTCCAGAAGTCCACCGACAACGCCGTTTCCAAAACGGTCAATTTCCCCCAAAAGGCCACCCGGGAAGATGTTGCTAAGGTGTATATGCTCGCCTACGAGGAAGGACTCAAGGGCATAACCATTTATCGCGACCGAAGCCGTGATGCTCAGGTGCTGACCACTGGGCAAAAAGAAAAAACTGAAGACACCAAGCGTACCCCGAGGAAGCGAGCCAAAATAACCACCGGAATAACGGAAAGAGTGACCACCGGTTGTGGCTATATCTATGTTACCGTCAATTCTGATGAGAGCGGTATCTGCGAGGTATTCTCCAGTTTAGGTAAAGCCGGAGGCTGTGCCTCTGCCCAGCTTGAAGCCACCTGCCGACTTATCTCTCTGGCTTTGCGGTCTGGGGTAGAGGTAGCTTCCGTAGTCAGGCAGCTCCGTGGTATCCGCTGCCCATCTATTGCCTGGGAAGAGGGCAAGTCCATCCTCTCCTGCGCCGATGCCATTGCCAGTGTGCTGGAAAAGCATACCAGTGGCTATAACGGCAAGCCCAGGCCGGAGGACTACGGCTTGGCCAAGAACTTGGCCGGGCAGTGCCCAGAATGCAGCAATATGCTCGTCTATCAGGAAGGCTGCTTCATCTGCCCCGCCTGCGGCTATACCAAGTGTTAAACAGAATTCTTTGTACCCCCCTTATCCCCCTCCCTTGGGAAGGGAGGGAAATGAATTTTTTAAGAGAGGCGAAGCCTCTCTTTGACTCTCTTTTTCCTTTGACACCTCCATAGGCCGATGTTATGATTTATGGTAAGGGAGCAGTCCTGATGTCGGCAATTGAATTATATCTCGTGCTTCTTATCATTTGTTTACTCTTTTCGGCCTTCTTTTCTGGCTCGGAAACAGCCTTTATCTCTTTACAGAAGGTAAGGGTCGAGCACCTCATCGCCAATAAGGTGAGCAGTTCCAGGCGAGTCGCCAGGATGATTGAGCACCCGGAAAAATTTCTCTCCACCGTCTTACTGGGCACCAACCTGGTCAATACCGCGGCCGCAGCCTTAGCCGCCGCCCTGGCAATCTCCTTCTGGGGTGAACAGGGCATCCTCATTGCCACTTTCGGCCTGACTGCCATTCTCCTCATCTTTGCCGAAACTACCCCCAAGACCATCGCCGCCCAGCACGCCGAAAAACTGTCCTTGGCCTTTGTCCGTCCTCTGGAGCTCATCTCCTGGCTATTTACTCCCTTCGTCTTCACCCTGAGCTGGATAGCCTCAGGCTTTACCAAGATGATTGGCGGAACACCAGTCTCCAAGTCCCTGGCCAGCCCAGAGGAAATCCGCACCATGATATCAGTGGGACACAAAGAGGGAACCGTGGAAGAGGCTGAGGCCGAAATGCTACACAAGGTCTTTGAGTTCGGCGACCGTCCGGTGCGTGAGGTTATGGTGCCACGCCCTGAGGTGGTGGCTATCGAGCAAGGCTCTAAAATCACTGATTTTCTTACCCTCTACACTGAATCTCCTCTCTCCCGCTTCCCCGTTTATCAGGAGAATATGGACAATGTCGTCGGCATCCTTTCGGTAAAGGACGTGCTCATGGCTCAGGCCAAAGGTACCATCAGTGACGAGAGTACTATTGACGACCTGGTCCGTCCCGCCTACTTTGCCCCGGAGACCAAGCGCGTCAACGAACTCTTTGTCGAGATGCGGGATAAAAACTACCGCATGTGCGTGGTGGTGGATGAGTACGGCGGCACCGCCGGTGTCGTCAGCCTCAGCCGCTTGGTCGAGGAAATTGTCGGTGAGGTCGGCGATGAGTTAGCCGAGGTGGAAAAAGATTTCGAGGTAATCAATGAGTATACCTTCCAGATTGACGGTAGTATGCGCATTGAGGAAGTGAATGAAGAGATGGAACTGGAGCTGCCGGAAGGCGACTATGAGACGGTGGCTGGCTTTGTCCTCCATCTTTTAGGCCATATACCCAAGCCCAATGAACAACTGAGATACAAGGGCTTGAAGCTGGTGATTACCGAAATGCGCGGATTGAAAATCGAGAAAATCCTGCTGACCAAGGAAAAACAAGCCGTAGAGTCATTAAAAGGCAGGCGAAAACCACAAGGAGAAGCTGGAAAAGAAAATCCTAGACAGTAAAAAAGAGGTTGAGGCTATATGCTCAACATTGAAATTTTATATTTAATTTTAGTTCTTGCCTGCGTCATCTTTTCCGCTTTCTTTTGCAGCTCGGAAACGGCTTTCCTTTCCCTGCAGAGGATCAAACTTGAGCATTTAATGAGCACCAAAGTAAAGGGAGCGGAACGAGTCGCCAGGATGATTGAGCACCCGGAAAAATTTCTCTCCACCGTCTTACTGGGCACCAACCTGGTCAATACCGCGGCCGCAGCCTTAGCCGCCGCCCTGGCAATCTCCTTCTGGGGTGAACAGGGCATCCTCATTGCCACTTTCGGCCTGACTGCCATTCTCCTCATCTTTGCCGAAACTACCCCCAAGACCATCGCCGCCCAGCACGCCGAAAAACTGTCCTTGGCCTTTGTCCGTCCTCTGGAGCTCATCTCCTGGCTATTTACTCCCTTCGTCTTCACCCTGAGCTGGATAGCCTCAGGCTTTACCAAGATGATTGGCGGAACACCAGTCTCCAAGTCCCTGGCCAGCCCAGAGGAAATCCGCACCATGATATCAGTGGGACACAAAGAGGGAACCGTGGAAGAGGCTGAGGCCGAAATGCTACACAAGGTCTTTGAGTTCGGCGACCGTCCGGTGCGTGAGGTTATGGTGCCACGCCCTGAGGTGGTGGCTATCGAGCAAGGCTCTAAAATCACTGATTTTCTTACCCTCTACACTGAATCTCCTCTCTCCCGCTTCCCCGTTTATCAGGAGAATATGGACAATGTCGTCGGCATCCTTTCGGTAAAGGACGTGCTCATGGCTCAGGCCAAAGGTACCATCAGTGACGAGAGTACTATTGACGACCTGGTCCGTCCCGCCTACTTTGCCCCGGAGACCAAGCGCGTCAACGAACTCTTTGTCGAGATGCGGGATAAAAACTACCGCATGTGCGTGGTGGTGGATGAGTACGGCGGCACCGCCGGTGTCGTCAGCCTCAGCCGCTTGGTCGAGGAAATTGTCGGTGAGGTCGGCGATGAGTTAGCCGAGGTGGAAAAAGATTTCGAGGTAATCAATGAGTATACCTTCCAGATTGACGGTAGTATGCGCATTGAGGAAGTGAATGAAGAGATGGAACTGGAGCTGCCGGAAGGCGACTATGAGACGGTGGCTGGCTTTGTCCTCCATCTTTTAGGCCATATACCCAAGCCCAATGAACAACTGAGATACAAGGGCTTGAAGCTGGTGATTACCGAAATGCGCGGATTGAAAATCGAGAAAATCCTGCTGACCAAAGAAAAGACCGGCGGCATCGTCAGAAAAGGTTCGGTTGAGGGTAAAGGGTGAATTTGAAAACAAAGTTTCTCAAGATTAAACGGCCTGAGAAATATGGAATGGTAAGCATATGCAGCGTTTGCGTATCCGGTTCAGCCGGGAACAGGAAGTGAAATTCATCTCTCATCTTGATATCATGCGCCTCTGGCAAAGAGCACTCAATCGAGCCGAAATACCACTAGCCTACTCCGAAGGTTTCAATCCCCACCCCCGAATGTCACTGGCGTCACCCCTGGCTGTAGGTGTAACCAGCGAAGCCGAGTTAATGGATATCATCCTGACCAAACCAGTCTCTCCCCACTTTTTTAGCGCTGCGCTAAGTCAGCAGTTACCACCGGGCATTGCCATATTGCAGGTGTACCCGGTCGCTTTGACTATGCCATCGCTGCAATCTCAGGTTCGCTATGCCGAATACAAAGTTGAATTGGAAACCGAAAAAGGACCAAAAGAGGTAGAGGCAGCACTAAATTCCCTGCTGGCACTAAAGCACCTGCCATGGCAGCACCAGAGAGACACCGGCCCGCGAAATTACGATTTGAGGGCGCTAGTTGATGACCTGTGGCTCATTCACTGGCAGAATGGACACTGCACTCTCGGGATGAGGCTACGCTGTGATAGCAGTGGTTCGGGAAGACCAGAGCAGGTCGTCGCTGCCCTCGGCTTTACCCGTTTCCCACAGTCGGTACACCGCACCAAGCTTATTTTAGGGACAAGTTGATATATTAAGGAGGGGAAATGATAGACGGACTGGGATTTTTTGCTGGCGCCTGCCTGATAGCCTCGATGCTGTTGAGAAATATTTATGCGGTGAAAATTTTGTTGGCGGTGGCGGCGATTTCTTTTCTGGTTTATGGTATCATCCTACACCTGTTACCCATTATCGTAATCAACTCTGTCCTTACCGCAACTGGAATATACGAGATGATACGACTGACAAGGAAAAGGAAAGAGGCAGCCTCAACTGGCTAATGATGACAACAGGTAAAAAAACAGACCTTAACAGGGTAAGCGAACAAATACTCCACTTTATCCGGGAACATCACCTGGTACCAAGGCAACAGAAGCTGGTGGTAGCCGTATCCGGTGGCCCAGATTCAGTCTGCCTGCTCCATATTCTGTTCAAGCTGCAGAAGAAACTGGGTATAAGATTGCATGTGGCTCACCTTAATCATCAATTGCGCGGGGCTGAGTCCAAGGCTGATGCTCAATATGTTGCCGACTTAGCTCGACAATTAGACCTCCCAGCAACCATCGAGCAACGTAATGTCCAAGCCTATCAGGCCAAGCAGCGTCTTTCCTTGGAAGAGGCGGCACGTGAAGTGCGCTATACCTTCCTGGCTCAAGTTGCCGATTCCATCGGTGCCGACCGGGTCGCCGTCGGGCATACGGTTGACGACCATATCGAAACTATACTAATGCACTTGATACGGGGAACTGGAACTAGGGGACTGCGGGGACTGCAACCATCCAGTCAGTGGCAGTCCTCAGGCGGCAGCCTGACCATAATCAGGCCACTGCTCCCGATAAGCCGACAGCAGACTACTGACTACTGCCTCCAGCACCAGCTTGAGCCCCGGATTGATACTTCTAACTTGTCGCTATCACCATTAAGAAACAGAATCCGCCAGCAGCTCCTGCCCCTGCTGCAGAGCTATAATCCACAGGTGGCGGAAGCCCTGCTCCGTACTGCCCGCATTGCCGCCGATGACCTTACCTTTCTCGATAAAGAAGTCGCCCGACTATGGACTGAAATTGCCCAGGAACAGGAAAATACGATTATTTTAGCTAAGGCAAAATTTCTTGAGTTACCTCCCGCCCTGCAACGACACCTGCTCCGAAGCGCTATCGAAAAGTTGCTTGGTAATCTGAAGGATATTGAGACCCGCCACCTTGAAGAAATAGTGGCGGCTTTAAACAAGCCGGCCGGAAAAAGAATTAGTTTGCCTGAAGGCCTAATATTCTCCATAGAATACGATAGATATCTCCTCGGCCCAGACCCGGCGGCTCTATCTCCCTTCCCCGTTCTGGAGACTGAAGTTGCCCTGAAGATACCGGGAAAGACACCGCTCCCGGGATGGCAGGTTGTAGCCACCATTACTGACCTAAAAGGGGAGTCCGAGAGGGGCTTCGTCCCTCCCTTTCTAAGGGAGGGGGATAAAGGGGGTGGGTTACCTGATAATAACCTTACCGCCTACTTCGACCTGGATAAAGTTGGCCGCAAACTGATGGTGCGCACCCGTCAACTCGGCGATAGGTTTCAGCCACTGGGGATGAGCCAGCCCAAAAAGCTAAACGAATTTATGATTGATAGCAAAATCCCTCGTCCCTGGCGACGCCGAATCCCAATTGTCTGTTCACCTCAGCATATCCTGTGGGTTGTCGGCTGGCGGATGGATGAGCGGGCAAAAGTTACCGAGAACACGAAAAAGGTGCTGCGCCTGGAGATGGTGAGGACAATAAGTGAGCCAGTTGGAGAAGGTAGAAGAGATAGCGGAGAGACTGAGACACGAACCCTATAATTTTCTAACCAATGACTGCTTTATTAAAGCTAGAAAACTTAAGCGGGAGTGTGCCGTACTAGGGATACCGGTCAGGATTGTTGCCTGCATTGGTCTGGTCAGGGCTCAAGTATTCAGGCTCTGGTGGATGACTATCCCGGTAGTCCATGGCTGGGCGGAAGTTGAGGGCAAAAGAATCGAAGTATCCCG
>JBHIDQ010000077.1:0-6931 GCA_046760155.1 Dehalococcoidales bacterium
CACATCTCCCAGTTTACTCATGTCTATATCTCTACCAGTCTGGTTTTTCATCCTCCTGTATAATCCCCCCTTATTTCTTTGTCAGGGTGACTAAAATGTTTCCCCAATCATCCACCTGCCCTACATCACCGGGTAATATTACGGCGGTGGATTCTCTCTCTTCCACTATCGCCGGTCCCTCGATAGTAGCTCCCGGGAACAACAAATAGCGGTCATATACGCGGCAATCTTCATAGCCATTATACTCCGGGAAATAGACCTTTCTCCTTCCCTTGATTGCTTCTGCAACCGAAGCTACGGTCTTCTTCAGCTTTTCAATTTTGACCTCGGGCATACCGGCACCACAGGAAACACGCCAGGTAACCCCTTCAAAGGGCACATCAGGGTTGGTATAGCCATACATCTTGAAATAACTCTCCTCAAACAAATCCTTAAGCATTGGGCCGTCAGCAACGGTCAGCCTTCTACTCGGCAGCATAACCGGCACGTCATACCCTTGCATTCGATACCTCATATCAGCCGACCTGGTCATGGTGAAATCAGTACCAGCCTTACACTCTTGCAGTAATTTGGTCCCTTCTGCCTCCATCTCATCATAGATGCCGTTTATAGTGTCCACTACCTCAGAGCGTAAGTTCCCGTCGAACACGGTCACCCAAGTACGACCAAGATCGAATCTCGCCTCCGAGGCTAGCAAGCCTACCGCTGAAGCTACGCCAGCCGCCGGAGGGAATAAGATTCGTGGCATACCCAGAGCTTTAGCTAACCTAGCACCGTGAGCCGGTCCAGCTCCGCCGGTAGCGATGAAGGTAAAATCGGCGGGATCGAATCCTCTCTGCAGGGATACTACTCGCAGCGCAAGCTCCATATTGGTATTAACCGTATTGTGTATTCCCCAGGCGGCTTCAGTGATACCAATGCCCAATGGTTTGGCTATCTTCTCCTCCAGACCTTTAATGGCGGCTTCCCTATCCAGTTTCATCTCACCACCCAGGAAATAGTCAGCCGATAGATAGCCTAGGAGCAGATTGGCATCGGTAACGGTAACCTCGGTACCACCCAGACGGTAGCAAATAGGCCCCGGATTGGCCCCGGCACTCCTTGGCCCAACCGTAATAATCCCCACCCTTGGCTCGGCGATGCTGCCACCTCCAGCCCCGACCTCAATCATATCAATCGATGGAATTGAGAGGCTTAACCCGCTAGCTGGTTTCATGGCATGTCTATCCACTTCAATTTCTGACCTAGTGTTGGGCTTATAGTCCACCACGGTACAACCCTTGGCTGTTGTGCCGCCCATGTCAAAGGCAAGCAAGTTTCCGTAACCTGATAGTTTACCAAAGAAAATGGCGGCCATTACACCACCGGCCGGCCCAGATTCAAGTAACCAGATAGGACGTTTCAAGAGTCCTTCACCCACCGCCAGCCCACCGTTAGACTGTAACATATATAGAAGCCCTTTATATCCCCCGTCCCTTAGTTCTTTCGCCATCCGTTCCAGATAGTCTTTCACCACCATTAGGATATAAGCATTGGCCGCAACCGTGTTCATCCGTTCATATTCGCGCCACACGGGACAAACATCACAGGAGAGCGAAATCATCGCCTCTGGCGCTTCTTCCTGGATAATTCTCCCCGCCCTCCTTTCATGTTCGGGATTGGTAAAGGAGTGAAGGAAACACACGCCGACTGATTTAATACCCCGGCTGACCAGTTCTCTGGCAACCTGCCTGACCTCATCTTCGTTCAGTGGAACGACAGTGCTGCCATCATAATCCATTCTTTCCGTTACTTCGAAAATGACGTTCCGTGGGAGCAAGGGATTACTCTTTCTCAGCTCAAGATTAAATAAGTCAGGTTTTTTCTGTCGTCCTATTTGCAGGTAGTCGCCAAATCCTTTGGTCACGATTAAGCCTACTCCCGAGGTTACGGTTCGTTGAATGACGGTGTTCGAAGCTACAGTTGTTCCATGGAGTACCTGAGTCAAATCACCTAGACCTATGCCCATCTTGCGCACCGTGTCACGTAAGCCATGCAAAGCGTTTACTGACGGATCAGGTGTAGTAAGATATTTGCCAACGTGTAGTCGCCCCCCTTCATCTTGAACCACCACATCGGTGAAAGTACCACCAATGTCAATCGCTGCTCTGTTTGCCAATCAACTTCTCCTTTCCCTTGCTCTTTATTTCCAGTTACTATCTTGATAGGGCGCACTACCCTTAGGGGCCTTCATCAGCAACAGATACATAATTTCCTCTTGTTAGAACAAGTGAAAAGTCTTCCCAAATATAAAATCGGGGTGGCCGGATTTGAACCGGCGACCACCTGAACCCCATTCAGGTGCGCTACCAGGCTGCGCTACACCCCGTTTTACCTCTGATTCTGTCAAATATACTATCATAATTTATCTTCGCGAGCAATAAAATAACAAACCATGACCGCTATTAACTCTGTAAAGCGCTTGAAGTTGTCCTCGAGATTAGGTATGATGAGCGTTAAGTTGGGTTTAATATTAAGGGGGTATAAGGCGTGGATTGGTTATCCCCAATTAGACAGATATTCGATTTTTTTCTCCCCTTCCTTGAGGGCTTGCCGGCCATCAGAGCACTGCTGGGATTTATCCTCGTCTTCTTTCTACCCGGCTTTGCCTGGACACTCGTTTTTTTCAAGTCGATAAGGGTCATCGAAAGAATCGTTCTTTCCTTCGGTTTGTCCATTGCTATCGTAACACTGAGTATTTTTACCCTGAATGTACTGCTCGGCGTTAGTATTACCGGTCTTAACTCCCTCCTGATTATTGTGGTGGTTACCATTATACCGGTATCGCTCTACTACCTCAGGAGACTGAAGAAAGTTAAATAATCGGAAAAGTGTTTAAGTCTAAGTGGAGGATTAAAATTGTATGATGTTATGGTTATTGGTGGTGGACCGATAGGGAGTTATATAGCTTACAAGCTGGCTGGGAGGGGGCATAGGGTGATGGTACTGGAACGGAAGCAAAGAGTGGGGGAATCGGTTTGCTGCACCGGCATCATTGGTCAGGAATGTGTCAACTCTTTTGCTATTGAAAGCAGCCTCATTTTAAGGCAGGTAAACAGCGCCAAGGTATTTTCACCTTCTGGTAATTTGCTTCGATTGTGGCGGGAGGAAACCCAGGCCTGTATTTTGGACCGGGCGGCCTTTGACATGGCGATGGCTAATCGGGCACAGGGTGAGGGGGTGGAATATGCCTTAAATAGTCCAGTCAGAGGTATAAAAATGGAAAAAGATAAGGTCAAAGTTGAGGTATCTTGCCAAGAAGCAAGGTTAAACCTTGAGGCGAGAGCGGCGGTTATGGCTACCGGCTTTGGCTCAAGGTTGACGGAGAAGTTGGGGTTGGGTAATTTTGCTGATTTTGTCTTTGGCGCCCAGGCTGAGGTAACCACCGCCGGTATAGACGAGGTGGAGGTTTATTTTGGACAGAAGATAGCGCCCGGTTTTTTTGGCTGGCTGGTACCGACTTCACCACAGACGGCCCGGGTGGGGTTGCTGTCACGGCATAGCCCTGAGCTTTATTTAAAGAAGTTGCTGGCAGCCCTGCGGGCTCAAGGAAAAATAGTCTCCACTGACGTCAAGCTGAGCTATGGTGGAATTCCTTTGCAACCGCTAGGCAGAACTTTCGCTGAGCGACTAATAGTGGTCGGGGATGCCGCCGGGCAGGTGAAGCCAACCAGTGGTGGCGGCATCTACTACGGTTTACTCTGTGCTGACATCGCCGCTGATACGTTACATCAGGCGCTGCAAAGTGATGACCTATCGGCGAAGAGTCTGGCTAGGTATGAACGAGAGTGGCGGCGGAAACTGGGAAGGGAACTAAGGATAGGCTACTGGGCAAGGAAACTTTTTGAGCGTCTGAGCGATCGCCAGATTGACCGGATATTTGACATCATCAAAGCCAATGGCATTGATAAGGCCTTACTTGAAGCTAAGGACCTGTCTTTTGACTGGCACAGCCAGGCAGTATTGAAGTTACTCGGACGCGCCGTGGTTGCCAGAGTTATTGGCGTGATTAGACTTCCTTCCAAAGCTGGCAAAGATATATAATTAATATTTGAGGAGTACCGATGGAAAGTGGTGGTCTTCAAAATCCTGGTCTGGGTGAAGCAGCCAGCCTTTTTCTGGCCAAACTGGCGCCTGAGAAAAGGGAAATAAGTCAGCCGGAAGTATACAAATTTGTCCGCTGGTATGGCTGGGAACGACCTTTGGCTGGGCTCACCGCTCCTGAAGTAGCCAACTACGCGGAGCGGTTATCACTATCGGATACTGACTATGCCAAAAAGCTTGAGCTAATACGTGCCTTCCTGACTTATGCCAAGAAGGTGGGGTGGAGTAAGACGAATCTAGGTATTCACCTTAAGGCCAGGAAGGCAAAAGCTGGTGTCCAACCTTCAGTCAGGCAGGGTCTGCCGGAGACAGTTGCCTTGACGCAGCAGGGATATGCCGAAATAGAGGCTGAGCTGGCTGACCTGAAACGTAAGCGCCCGCAACTCATTGAGGAGATGCGTCGCGCCGCCGCCGATAAGGACTTTCGTGAGAATGCGCCTCTGGTTGCCGCCAGAGAGCAACGCGGGCACTTGGAGGGACGAATCAAGGAGTTAGAAAAGACCTTGAAGGCGGCAACTATTGTTAATGCAGCGCAAAAGTCAGGTCTCAAGGCAAATATTGGTGATCGTATTGTCCTGGGTGACCTGACTTCCGGGGAAGAGCTGCACTATGTGCTCGTTGGTCCCAGGGAAGTGGACCCGGCGCAGGGTAAAATTTCCAGCATTTCACCGCTGGGTAAGGCACTCATCGGTCGGGGTGAAGGAGAGATAGTCGAGGTGGCCGTGCCCGCCGGCAAGTTACGCTATCAGGTTAAGCATATTGAACATTAACCGCAAGGTTAATCATGTGGTATAATTTCAATATCAGTGGGGATATAGCTCAATAGGGAGAGCGCTGCGTTCGCATCGCAGAGGTCGGGGGTTCGAATCCCCCTATCTCCATTTTGTCCTGTAAAAATCAGTTTTTCACGTAGCTTCCTTAAACTCAGGCTGAAATCTTACCGTGCCCCGCCTCCCGTTCAAAGCCCCTTTCCGTAACTCTAAAATCATCCAGGCTTCTTCGGGAACTTCAAATTCACAAGCAATGCCTCTGGGCCCAGCCAGAACAAAGCCAAAACGCGGGTAATAATCGGGGTAACCTAGCACCACTATTATCTCGTGTCCAAGACGAAGGCATTCTTCGAGACCTGCCCGAACCATTTGTGAGCCAATCCCTTTGCCCTGGTACGCTGGCAGAACCGCCATCGGAGCGAGGGCGATTGCTTCGAAGTTCGAACATTCCGATGCTATAACTACCGGGCTGAACGCAATATGCCCCACAATCTCACCATCCTGGATAGCAACCAGCGATATTGTTAAAACACCACGATTTCTGAGCTTTTCAATAAGCTCCGCTTCATTTTCTTGGCTAAACGCCTGCTTATTAACATAGCGAATAGAATCTACATCTTCAGGTGTTTCCGGACGAATAGTCAGCATGCGAAAATCTCCCTTGCCATTTTCTACACTCTTTCAAAGAATAGCTATAGATAATGAACGCCGTATGGTTAAGGACTAGGCCTGTCGACCACCAGAAGCAACTATGGTCTGCCCGGTAATATATCTAGAAGCATCAGAAGCTAAAAATAAAGCGGCATTAGCAATATCACTCGGCTCACCCCAATGCCCCAAAGGTATTCTGGCGGTCAACTGCTGAAAGGTCTCCGGGTCACCCCACAAAAACTTGTTCATTTCTGTCTTGATGGCGTGAGGCGCGATAGCATTAACGCGTATGTTGTACGGGGCCAATTCCGCAGCCCAGTACCTTGGTAAGCGTAATAACGCCTGCTTTGGCAATACTGTAAGCCCCCTGGGAGGTAATCAACGTTGTCATGGCTGCCAGTGAAGATATATTAACAATATTACCCTTCTTCTGTTTCATCATCTTCTTGCCTACTGCCTGCGAACAGAGATAATAGCCCTTGAGATTGACATTAATAACTCTATCCCAGTCCTCTTCACTGTGTTCAATCAGTGGCAGCGGTATCACCATGCCAGCATTATTTACCAGTATATCTATAACGCCAAACTCATCGATAACCTTTTGCACTAAATTATCGACGCTCGCCTTCTGACTGATGTCAACCGGGACAGCTAAAGAACGCCGACCAAGCCCACGAATTTCCTCAGCCACAGCTTCCATTAGTCCATCTTCCGTTACTACATCAGCCACAATTACATCAGCTCCAGCCTGAGCAAAAACCAAGGCAATAGCTCTACCTATCCCCCTCCTGCTCCCGCTAATAATAGCTATCCTACCTTCCAAGGAAAACCCGGGTACATTTATATTCAATCTCGAACTCCCTGTTTTGTTTAGCCGAGTTTAACTAAACCTACGATTCTTGTCAAGGCAGTTATTTCCTATTCGAAGGCTTGTACTGGTTTTTGCAAACAGCGCCTCTTCTATGTATAATTAAAGGGTAGTTTAAGTTTAGGGCATTACATACTTTTTTATATTACCTCAAGTTTACTCAAGTATTGGATGACCCAGACTCTAACTAAAGTTCAGAAGAGAGGAGGTCATCCAATGAGTTTTCAGGACAAGTCTCTCCAGTGTTCCGATTGTGGGGCTACCTTCACTTTCAGTGCTGAGGAACAAGAGTTTTTCCAATCCAGAGGCTATACTAATGAGCCCAAGCGCTGCTACCCATGCCGCCAAGCAAGGAAGTCAGAGCGTTACGGAAACAGCAACTATGGGTTCAGACGCCAGATGTTTCCTGTGACATGCGCCGAGTGTGGCAAGGACACCGAAGTACCCTTTGAACCTCGCGGTGATAAGCCAGTTTACTGTAGCGATTGCTACCGTAAAG
>JBHIDQ010000078.1:0-6906 GCA_046760155.1 Dehalococcoidales bacterium
CCGGTGATATAAATGCCGGTGAGTATGGCGGTGGTAATCACACCGGCAACACATGGCCCCATGGCAAAAGGCAATATCATCGCTTTTTTGTTGACGGCGGCGGCGCATTTTTGCGCCACTTTAGCCGTTGTCGGCACACAGGACACCGCAGCGATGCCAATCAGGGGATTAAAGGGCTCTTTGGTTATCTTGCTATAGATTAAGCCGCCGGCGATGCCACCCAGTCCGGAGAGGGTCAGCGCCACCACACCCAGAATCAGTAAAAGCAGTACCTTTGGGTTCAGGATGATATCGACGCCGAGTAAAGCACCCAGGGTGAAGCCCAGGAAAAAGGTGGCGCCATACAGGAGTGGTCCGGATAGGAATTCAATAAATCTCAGCACTCCGGCCTCTTTAATGGCCAAACCGACAAAGAAAGAAGCAAACAGGGGAGCCGCCACCGGGAATAGTATGCACAGGAAGCTGACGGTAGCAATGGCAAAGGCGAATTTTGCCCCTGAGGATACCTGTGGTATGGTGCGCCAGTCCATTTCGACCGCTCTCAGCCGCCTCGGTATTATCCTGGCGAGGAAAGGATAACCAGCGTAACAGACACCGAGATAAACATAAGCCACGACTGTAATCGGCACAAATAGGTCTCTGGCCAGCATAATGGAGCCGTAAAGAACCATCGGACCATCGGCACCGCCAACCAGAGCAATCGCCGCTGCCTCATGTGGCAGCAGACCCATCGCCATGGCGATGGGCAGAGTAGCTATGGTTCCCAGTTCCGCACATACCGCCAGAAAGAGGCTCATATATGGCTTGGCCAGTAAAATATCAATGTCAGTGATGGCACCAATACCCATGAAAACGAGGCAGGCGATTAAACCATTGCTGAAAGTGAAGGTGTATACCGGCTGCAGGAAGTCTATTTGCAGAAAGTACATTATCTCTTCCACATTACCGGCCAGGGGGTTGATAAAGAGGTTGCCCAGGGCCATCGTTTCCGCTTCCATTACCATGAGGCCGCCGTTTACCGCTATCATCCCTATCCCCAGGGGGAGCATTATCAGCGGCTCCAGGATTTTCTTGTAGGAGAGGAAGGTAAAGAGGAAACCAAGGGCGACCAGACCCAATCTGGCGAAAGCAACGGCCGGTTCAGTCAGGAAGAAGGTGTAGATACCTTGGAACAATTCCAGAATCAGCATCGATGATAATTACCTTTAACTCTCTTGTTGAGTACTGTCCGCGGCAGTACTTCCCGCGGCGGCACCTTTTCCTCCTCTCTGGACAACTAGTGCGATGCCCTTGATAATGAGGGCAACACATAGGGCAATGAGCATGGCAATGCCGTAAGCGATTAAGGCGAAGATTAACGATTTTACTACCATGTTATCTCGTTATAACCTGATTTTTGGCTAATTAACACTTTTTAATATTCAATAATCGCGATCGTGTCGCCGGGTTTAACTGACTGGTCAGCCGTAACCCCTACTTTGGCAATAGTACCGCCTACTGGAGCCAGTATCGGGTTCTCCATCTTCATTGACTCCAGTACGCAGATGGTATCCCCCTCTTTAACCTCATCCCCTTCTTTGACATCAACGCTGATAATCTTGCCGGTAATGGGAACTTCTACATTCTCCTGTGCCATTTTCAGTTCCTTTCTACGGATGGGTAACTTGCTTTGGCTTGTTTTGACTGACGATCCAATCAGTGCCACGGCTTTTTGGCCAATTAAAAAGGGCGGTTGCCTACCTCTTATCGTCTACCGCCCTTATCATACCGAAAAATAGCCTATTTGTCACTAGGTATTATTTCTCATCCCCCATTAAAGCACCCACCGCAGCCGAATGAACGACAATCTCTTCACCCTCCAGGTCAACGACCACGGTATCCCCTGACTGGAATTTGCCGCGGAGCAAATCTTCCGAAAGCTTATCTTCAATCATATCCTGAATCGTCCGACGTAGCGGCCGAGCCCCGAAGACCTCATCGTAACCTTTTTCACCCAGAAAATCTTTAGCGGCGTCAGTTACCTCTAGGTTGATGTTCTTCTCTTTTAGTTGTTGGCTTACTGAGGTCAGCATCAGGTCAACTATCTGGCGGATTTGTTCCTTGGTCAGGGAGTGGAAGACGACCACTCCATCAACCCGATTAAGAAACTCAGGGCGGAAGGTTTTCTTCAATTCACCAAGCAAGTTCTCCTTCATCGTCTCGTAAGTCTGCTCCCTGGTTTTGCTTTCATTGCTGCGAGAGGTAAAACCAATGGTGGTGCCTTTGCGGATAAGTTCGGCACCCACATTGCTGGTCATCACAATGATGCTGTTGCGGAAGTCAACCCGGCGTCCTTTGGCATCGGTCAGGTGACCATCATCAAATATCTGGAGCAGCAAGTTAAAGACATCAGGATGCGCCTTCTCAATCTCATCAAGAAGGATACAGCAATATGACTTACGCCTCACTGCCTCGGTTAGTTGCCCACCCTCTTCATAGCCAACGTAGCCTGGCGGTGCCCCCACCAATCGGGAGACGGCAAATTTTTCCATAAACTCAGACATATCAAGCCGGATAAGAGTATCCTCACTACCAAACATAAATTCCGCCAGGGCTCTGACCAGCTCTGTTTTACCGACGCCGGTTGGGCCGAGGAAGATGAAGTTACCTATCGGGTGCCTCGGATCCTTTAAGCCGGCTCGGGCTCTTCTTATCGCTTTAGCAATGGTATTAATTGCCTCATCCTGACCAATAATACGGCGGTGGATGACCTCTTCCATGTTGAGCAGACGGCTGGTTTCATCATCAGCTAATTGCACTACCGGAATACCGGTCCACATACTGACCACTTCGGCGATGTTTTCCGCAGTTACCACTGGCTTTTCCTGCTCCTGCTCAGCCCGCCACTCTTCTTCTAGGCCCTTTATCTTTTCCTCGATTTCAAGCTCCTCCTCCCGCAGTTCCGTGGCACGGTCGTACTCCTGGGCCGCCAGAGCGGCATCTTTATCCTTACGCTTGATCTCAGCAAGCTGCTTGGCTTCCTTCAAGGTTACGGGCATGGTATGGTACTTAATCCTTACCCGAGATGCGGCTTCATCAGTCAGGTCAATGGCCTTATCGGGCAGAAAACGGTCCGGTATGTATCGGGCAGCTAGCGTGGCGGCGGAATTCAGTGCCTCATCACTTATCGTCAGATGATGATGCTCCTCATAGCGTTCTTTAATCCCGCGCAGAATCTCCAGCGTTTCTTCAACTGAGGGTTCTTCCACCAAAACTGGCTGAAAGCGCCGCTCCAGAGCCGCATCCCGTTCTACATATTTGCGGTAATCGTCAAGAGTGGTGGCACCAATACACTGCAGTTCTCCGCGTGACAGTGAGGGTTTGAGGATATTGGCGGCATCAACCGCCCCCTCTGCCGCGCCAGCACCAACCATGGTGTGGAACTCATCAATGAAGAGCACGCAGTTACCGGCGGTTTTTATTTCGTCAATAACCTTCTTGACTCGTTCTTCAAACTCGCCCCGGTACTTTGTCCCGGCGACCAGTGAGCCCATATCCAGCGCCACTATCCGCTTTTCCTCTAGTGTCTCCGGAACATCACCGGCGACAATACGGTGCGCCAGGCCTTCAACAATAGCCGTCTTGCCTACACCTGGTTCGCCAATGAGTGCCGGATTGTTCTTGGTGCGACGACTAAGGATTTGGATTACCCGCTCAATCTCCTTAACCCGCCCAATGACTGGATCTAGTTTACCGGCCCGGGTGGCTGCCGTCAGGTCAACGCCCAGCTGGTCTAGCGCCGGGGTACGACTTGCGGCGCGGGCGAGCCTAGACCGAGGCACACCTTGGCTGAGGACGTGAGTAGTTTCCGCGCGTGCCCGTTCCAGGGTAACGCCAAGGCTATCCAAAACACTCGCCGCCACCCCTTCTCCCTCACGTAACAGTCCTAATAGCAGATGCTCAGTGCCAATATAGTTATGACCGAGCTGGCGTGCCTCATCTATCGCCAGTTCAATGACCCTCTTGGCTCGGGGAGTAAGTCCAGTTTCACCGGTGCCAGTTTGTTCCCCGCGGCCACTGATAAACTCCACCGCGGAACGCACCTTATTCAAGCTTACCCCTAAATTAGTCAGCACCTTGGCGGCGACTCCCTCTTCCTCACGGGCTAGACCGAGTAAAATATGCTCCGTACCAATATAGCTGTGGTTAAGTTGCCTGGCCTCTTCTTGGGCTATGGTCAGAACCCGCCGCGCTCTCTCGGAGAATTTCTCAAACCTGCTGGACATTTTTCTCCTTGGACTACCCTGTTTGGTGGTTACCAATTATAGTGTAAAGCAACTTAAAACAAAGGTCAAATCTGAGGCAAAATTTTTGGCGTCTCAGTATCATTGCTGAGATAAATCATTAGAAAGCCTCCTGGCAATGGCATATTTTCCACAAGGGGTTGCCCCCTCAGTATCGTCTGCGCTAGGGCATTTCACTTCCGTGTTCGGGATGGGAACGGGTGGTTCCACCCCGCTCTAACCACCAGGAGGCTCGCACTGCCTTCAGTTAACTAAGCAATGTTAAAGTACGAATTTATCATAGCATAAGCAGACTCAAATTACAACCAAGACACACTTTGTTATTTTAACACACTATCCAGCGGAAGGATAGCTTCCTCACCTTACTAAAGTAAGGGGGAGTAATGGACGAATTACTAAAGAAAAAAATTAAAGCGGTGGAAGCAAGAAATAAGCCTGACTCTCTTGACAATCTTGAAGACAAGTGATAGCGTAGTGAAAGAAATTCCAGCAAGCGCCAGTGCTTTAGTCGCTGACCCGTAGATTGTGCTAGTTGCTTAAGCCTTAAAATGGCTTTGCAAAAAACCTTCTGAGGTGGTAAGAGTGAGTACAGAACTGGTTCACATCGGATTTGGTAACATATTAGCCATGAATCGGGTCATCGCTATGGCTTCACCGAATTCAGCCCCGACCAAACGCACCATCCAAGAAGCTAGAAACCGGGGGCAACTCATTGACATGACCAATGGCAGAAGAACCAAGGTGGTCATCTTTATTGATAGTGGGCATATTATTTTAGCGGCTCTGGCTCCAGAAACTATCGCGGGTAGACTCCAGGTAGGTCGAGCCGGCTCAGGATTAAAACTCGAGCAGAGCGACGAAAAGGATGAGTCGTAAAAGTCAGTCCCCGCTTAACCTCCCCCAAAGACCGTTACTCATCGTTCTCTCTGGCCCCTCAGGAGTAGGTAAAGACGCTGTTCTAACCCGAATGAAGGAATTTGACTATCCCCTTGAATATATTACCACCGTAACCACACGGCCTCGGCGAGCTAGTGAGAGAGATCATATCGATTACCACTTTGTTTCCACAGCAAGGTTCCAGGAGATGATTAAGCGTAACGAGTTGCTGGAGTGGGCAAACGTCTATGGTAATTGGTATGGTGTCCCCAAAGAACCAGTCAAGCAAGCGCTGGAAAGAGGCGAAGATACCATTGTCAAGATTGATATTCAAGGCGCGGCGACCATTAAGAAAATTCTGCCCCAGGCGGTATTTGTCTTCCTGATGCCACCCTCGGTGGAAGAACTCGGACTAAGGCTCAAGCAGCGCCACAGCGAGTCATCCTTTGACTTGGACCTGCGCCTCAAAATTGCCAGGGAAGAAATGAAACAGCTATCCCTGTTTGACTATGTGGTATTCAGCCAGCGGGGTGAAATCGAGCGGGCGGTATTGGACATCGCTGCTATTATCACCGCTGAGAAGTGCCGCATAACTCCGCGCGAAATCACCTTAAAGAATCTAGAAAAATAGTTGCATTAACCAGGTAAAGAAATACCCCAGCGCCCCACAGATAGGAAAGGTCAATATCCAGGCAGCCACAATGTTGCCGGCGATTCCCCAGCGTACCGCCGAAAACCGCCGGGTGGCACCCACGCCCATAACTGAAGCACTGACGCAATGGGTGGTACTCACCGGAATGCCCAAATGAGAGGCAGTTTCAATAACCGACGCCGCAGCAAAATGCGTGCTAAAACCGTGAACCGGTCTCAGGCTGGTCATGCGCATCCCGATGGTTCTGATAACCATTCTGCCACCAAAGGCAGTACCGGCGCTGATGGCAAAAGCAGAGACCACAATTACCCACCACAGTTCAGGGTTAAGCAGTGAGAGTCTGTCCCAGAGGCCGACGTCCTGATGGTAAATCACCAGTGCCATAGTGATGACACCGATGGGCATCTGGCCATCATTCTTGCCGTGGCTGTAAGCCATGAAAGCGGTACTTAGCCACTGTAATTTGCCGAAATTTCGGCGCATTTTATCGGGCGCGCTTTGCTGGAATATCCAGTATATGCCGAGCATGATCAGGAAGCCACCAATAAAGCCGAGCGTGGGAGCGATAATTACTGCGGAAAGAACGCGCTGCATCACACTCCAGACTACCGCGGCGCTACCAGCTATCGCCATCCCGGCGGCAGCCAGCCCGGCGATAAACCCGTGGTGGATGCTTATCGGCAGACCCATCCAGGTGGCCAGGGTTCCCCAGACGATGATGGAAGCTAGAGCCGCAATCAGTGTTTCATATGAGATTACCTCTTGGATGATAATTCCCTTACCGATGGTGTGGGCGACGGCAGTGCCGGTAGCGGCACCGGCAAAATTTGATATGACCGCGATGATGAGGGCATTCCGGGGAGAAAGAGCCCGCGTGCCGATGGCGGCGGCGATGGCATTGGCGGCGTCATTGAAACCGTTAACTACCCCGAAGCCAATTGCGAGGATGATTACCAGGATAAGAAGGGCAAAAGAAGAATCAGGCATGCTTGAGCGCTACCCCTTCAAGGACATTAGCCACATCCTCACATCTGTCGGTGGCGCTCTCCATGTGCTCGTAAATCTCGCGCCATTTGATAACCTGAGCAATATCCA
>JBHIDQ010000079.1:0-6782 GCA_046760155.1 Dehalococcoidales bacterium
ACCTTAACCATAAAGGGAAGAATCATCGGGCGGCGTTTGGTCTGCTCATAATAAAATTTATCCAAGGTATCTCTAACCTTGGCATTAATAAAACTCCACTCGGCAGTACGGACACCAGTATGGTCAAGCGTCCGCATTAATAAGTCGCGACTTTCATCGAGCATATCTTTGAACTTTCTGGTATCAACAAAACCGCGGGTGACAATGTCAGGACGCCCCACCAGTCTACCCGTCTGCCGATTAATGGCGATAATCGCCACCACCATGCCATCCTTGGACAGCATTCTTCGATTGCGCAGGACAACGCCACCGATGTCACCGACACTCAAGCCATCGACATAGACATTACCGGAACCAATTTTGCCGGTTATTTTGGCCGATTGTGCGCTAAGCTCAAGGATATCACCATCTTCCAGAACAAAGGTATTGTCTTTCGGCATGCCCACTGATTGGGCCAATTTGGCATGAAGACTCAAGTGACGATACTCGCCATGAATGGGCATAAAAAACTTTGGCTTGACCAGATTTAAGAGCAGTTTTAATTCTTCTTGGCTACCATGCCCATGGACATGAACCTGAGCCACTTTATCGTATAATACCTGAGCCCCCTGCTTGAAAAGACTGTCCACGGTTCGATTAATCACGGCTTCATTGCCCGGAACCGGAGTTGCCGACATAACGATAGTGTCGCCACGCTGGATATGAACCTGGGGGTGGTCTCGATTAGCCATGCGGACCAGGGCGGAAGTCGGCTCTCCCTGACTACCGGTAGTGATAAAAACAATTTTATCCTGCGGCAGACCACGAGCTTCATCAAGCCGACCAAGGATACCATCAGGAGCGGTAAGATAACCTAGCTCCAATGCCATACGCACCGTATCACTCATGCTGCGGCCAACAATAAAGACGCGACGTTCATATTTAGCAGCGGCATCAATAACCTGCTGAATGCGAGAGACTAATGAGGAAAAGGTGGTCACAATCACCCTCCCTGGCGCATCAGCCATAATATGCTCCAGAGCTTCACCAACCACTTTTTCGGAAGGAGTATAGCCGGGAAGTTCAGCGTAAGTAGAATCGGAAAGGAGGAGCAAAACCCCCTGTGCCCCCAACTGAGCCAAACGAGAAAGGTCAGTTGGTTTACCACTAACCGGTGTATAGTCAAGCTTAAAATCACCACTATGAACGACGATACCAACTGGCGTATGTATGATCAGGCCGACCGCGTCAGGTATACTGTGACAAACCGGGAAGAATTCAACTTTAAATTTTCCCAGGGTAACCTGTTCCCCAGGTGGCACTACTTTAAGCTTGGCCTCACTAAGTGCCTTTCTTTCCTTGAGTTTGACCCGAATAAGCCCCTGAGTAAGTCTGGTGGCATAGATAGGTACATTAAGCTGGGGCAAGAGATAAGGTAAGGCACCAATATGGTCTTCGTGGCCATGGGTGATAACGATGCCCCTTAGTTTTTCCCGATTCTCCACCAGATAGCTGATATCAGGAATGACTAAGTCGATGCCGAGCATTTCCTCGCCGGGGAACATGAGTCCGGCATCAACGATAATGATGTCATCTTCATATTCCAGTGCGAGCATGTTCTTGCCGATTTCACTCAGCCCACCGATGGGAATCATTCTTAACCTTGACTTGGTCATAAAGCTAATCCTCAAACATAGTTAACTGCTGGGGTTGGGGTTTGGCTTCGGGTATGGTTTTGGCCTCAGCGAGAATAGCCGGAATCTTAAGCATATCCGCCTCGATAGCCTGGCGCAGACTTTGCTGGTGGAGGGCGGCCGCCGGGTGATACATCGCATAGTAGATAGTATTATCCCGCTTTTGCGCCGTACCGTGAATCTTACTGATGCTCTTACCCGGGAAAAACTTGGCCATTGAGTAACGCCCCAAGGTGACAAGCATCTTGGGATGAATTATTTCAATCTGGCGTTCTAGCCAGTCCTGGCAGTTACGTATTTCCGTAGGTAAGGGGTCACGGTTTGCCGCCGGGCGGCACTTAATGACATTAGCAATATAAACCTGCTCACGCTTTAAACCAATCGCCGCCAGTAGTTGCTCTAGATACTGTCCCGCCGGTCCCACAAAAGGGCGCCCCTGCTGGTCTTCATGCCAACCCGGTGCCTCGCCAACGAACATTATCTCGGCATCCTCCGGTCCCTCACCGGGGACCGCCCTAGTCCGGTATTTAGCGATTTCACACCGTTGGCAACGGGCTATTTCTTCATTAAGCTCACTCAGCGCTGACATGTCATTTTGGGTTAATCCAGCTTAAGGAATTAACCAACTACCCTTTTTGATTATGATAACACCGCCACTAGGTCAAGTCAATTCAAAATAGACGGGATTAATAATAAGAGAGGGGCAAAGCCCCTCTCTAAGATTTCTCCTTCAACCGAAAACAAATTTCCTATTTTAGCAACGGCAACCCCACCGCTTTCCACCGCAGCGTCCCTCCCAGCATATTGTAAACCTCAATAAAACCGAGTTCGGCCATCATATCCAAAGCCTGACCACTGCGGTTGGCGGTTCGGCAGTAGATAAGATAAGTCTTGTCTTTATCAAGCTTATCAAGTTCAGCGGCAAAAGTTTCCGAATAGAAGTCCAGATTAATTGCCTTTTCGATGTGTCCTTCAGCATATTCCTCCGGAGTTCGGACATCAATGATGATAAAATCGGGATTGGGCAGGTTATCTACGATCAAAGCGTACGCTTCTTCAAGCGTGACGTCTTCAATTATCTGTGCTTCTGAATCGGTGTCTTCCTGACCGATGCAGCCGTTGAGTAAGGCCAATGGCACTATCAGCAAACCCGATAGTGCCAGCATCACTAGTTTTGGTATGTTTATTTTCATCGTATTTTATGGTGCACCTGCTTTGGGCAGGGCTACCTTCAGGGCGGATATTATGGTCTCAATATCATCCTCGGTTACCCAGCCCAGGTGACCAATGCGGAATATCTTACCGGCTAAACTGTGCTGCCCTCCAGCCAGCACTATCTGGTGCTCTTCTCTCATAATCTTAAGCAGTTGCTTGACATCAAGCCCATCTTTAGTCGCCACCGCGGTAACCGTATTGGAGGCATATTTTTCCTCAGCAAAAAGGGACAGCCCGAGAGATTTTACCCCACCCCGGGCGGCCTGGCCGACCCGAGCGTGACGGGCGATGATATTGGACAAACCTTCCTTCAGCATCATTTCCAGCGCTACCGACAGCGCAAAGACAATGGAAACCGCCGGTGTCCAAGGGGTTTGTCCTATCTCGAGATAATTCTTGGCTCTGGTGAAATCCCAGTTATAACGGGGCATCTTAGCCTTGGCATGGGCTTGCCACGCCTCTGGACTGACGCTGACCATCGCCATACCGGGAGGCGCCATCCACCCTTTTTGAGAGGCAGTTACGGTAACATCACAGTGCCAGTCATCCACGGGCAGGTCAATTGAGCCCAGGCTACTAATGGCATCAACCAGCAGTAGTTTATCAAATTCCTTGACCGCAGAATTTATTGCCGCCAGGTCATTGGTAACGCCGGTAGAAGTCTCGTTATGCGTGATTAGGACGGCTTTAATTTTTGGCTCAGACTGGAGTGCCCGACGTATATCATCGGGGTCAGCCACTCTGCCCCACTCATAGCGGAGCGGGATTACGTCAGCGCCAAACTGTTTAGCAATTTCGGTAAAACGCTCCCCAAAGAAGCCGATAGATACCGATAACACCTTGTCTCCGGGGGATAGCGTATTAACGATAGCTGCCTCTAAACCGCCCGTGCCGGAACAAGTAAGCAAAAAAACATCACCCTTAGTCTGGAATAACTGTTTTAGTTTGGCAGTTACATCCTGTAGCATCTGACCAAATTCTGGCCCGCGATGGTTTATCATCTGCCAAGCCATCGCCTGCATGACCTCCGGGGGGCAGGGGGTGGGGCCGGGGATTCTTAAACCTTCCATCTTTTCTTCCTTTCTAGGTTATTTATCAGTATTAATTACTTTAGCGAAGCGGCGTTTACCCACTCTAATAACCGTGCCACTTTGAACCGGGGCTATACGGCTGGTTACTGTCTCACCAGCTATAACAGTACCTCCTTGAGAAATCAATCGGTTCGCTTCACTACGGCTTCCAGCCAGCCCTGTTTCCACCAGCAGTCGGCTAATGTCTATGCCCACCTCTTCACCCCGCTCAGACGCCAGCTTACTAAAAGAGACATAGCACTCCTTTATCTCTTCTGGTACTTCTCTCTTCTGAAATACCTTCTCAAAATTTTTCTCGGCATCGGTGGCGGTCTTCCGGTCATAAAGTTGAGTGACCAGTTCCCCAGCCAGGCGCTTCTTGAGTAGCATCGGGTTAATAGTTTCATCCTTTAGCCCTTGCTGAAATTCCGCCAGCTCTTCATCTGGCACATCGGTCACCAGTTCAAAATATTGCAGGATAAGGCTGTCAGGAATAGACATCACCTTGCCATATATCTCATCGGGTGGCTCAGCAACGCCAATATAATTGCCCAGGCTTTTGCTCATCTTCTGGCTGCCGTCAGTGCCGACCAGTAGCGGGGTCATAAAGCACTGCTGGGGACGCTGCCCCATCATAGTTTGATACTCTCTGCCCAAGAGCAGATTAAACTTCTGGTCAGTGCCGCCGAACTCAACATCCGCCTCTATTGCCACCGAGTCATAGGCCTGAAGCAGAGGGTAGAGAAATTCGGTCAGGGCAATCGGTCGTCCCTCATTATAGCGGGCACCGAAATCATCCCGAGCCAGTAACTGGGCAACGGTAAACTTGCTGGTAAGCTGAATCACCTCGGTGAGAGTAAATTTACCAAACCACTCGCTCTGCCATCTCACTTCCGTCTTTTCCCTATCAACCACCTTGAAGAACTGCTGCATATAGGTCTCAGCGTTAGCCCTAACCTGTTCCACTGATAGCATGGGGCGAGTGACCGAAACCCCACTCGGGTCACCGATTTGGGCAGTCCAGTCCGCCACGATGAGAACAACCTGATGACCTTGTTCCTGAAACTGACGCAATTTTCTGAGGGATACCATATGACCCAGGTGGATGTCAGGGAAGCTGGGGTCAAAGCCCTCTTTCAGCCGCAGTTTTTTACCGGAGCGGAGTAGCTCAATCATCTCTTCCTCAACGATAATTTCAGCTACTCCCCGCTTTAACAGGCGGTCAATCTCCTGTTTGGTTATCGATTTTTCATCGGCTTTCATAACTAGTTTTCACCCTCAGAGTTCAATATCGCTTTGCCGCGTTTCACATCCTCGGCCATCTGTTGCTTCAGTTCTGCCACGGTGTTAAATTTCTTCTCATCACGAAGTCGCTCCATAATATCGAGCTTCAGCTCACGCCCATACAGGTCACCATGATAGTCAACAATATATACCTCGACAGCACGCTTACGGTCGTCAAAGGTGGGATTCTGACCAATATTGGTCATTGAATGGTAGGCCTGGCCATCAATGTAAGCCCAGGTGGCATAAACGCCATCGGGCGGGAGAGCCTGTTCCGAAGTGATATCTAGATTGGCAGTAGGAAAACCCAACTCCAAGCCTCGGCCTGCCCCGGTGACGACACGACCGTGAAGGTTAAAGGGACGACCCGCCAGACTACGCACCTTTTTCATATCTCCGTTAGCCAAAGCCTTCCTGATGGCGGTGCTACTGACTACTTCCCCATCTATGATTACCGCGGGTACGACGGTGACACTGAAATTCATCTCTTGTCCCAAGGTGCGGAGGGTATCAGCATTGCCTTCCCGGTTTTGACCTAAGGCAAAGTCAGCGCCAATTACCAGTCCACGCATTCTAAGGCATTTCTTTAGAAGACTAACAAATTCATGGGCGCTGAGGCGGGCCGATTCAACGGTGAAGGAAATCGGGATGATAACTTCCACACCCTCGTTTCTAAGAAGTTCACTTCTCTCGGTGAGGTCAGTCAGGAATGGCAATTTAGTTTGGGGGTGCAACACCTCCTGGGGGTGTTGACGGAAGGTTACCACGCCGCTGAGCAAATCCTGCTGCCTGGCTTGCGTTACCAGCTGTAAAATCAGGTATTGATGGCCGAGGTGAACCCCATCAAAAACGCCCACTGTTAGGAGCATATCCTTATCCGGTTCTAACCGGGCCAGCTCTTCTGCTATCGACATGACCGCTCCTGAGCCAAGATTACTAATCGATTATAATTAAAATAGCACTAAGGATAAAATTAAAAAAGGGATTTTAATCCAAACCCCGTAATTACCAATCGCTGAGGTTGTTTTAATACTAGCATAAGCCTAGCGAAGCGTCAACTTATAATATGAGGTTGCTAGTAACCCTATCCCCTGTATCCCCTTCCCCTTAGCAAGGGAAAGGGGAAGATTTTGGAAAGAGGGGCTGACGCCCCTCTTAGACGCCCCACACTATTAATCCAGAGCAAGGAGAGACAAAGAGAGGCTTCACCTCTCTTACCTAACAATTCCCCCTCTCCTTTGGAAGGAGAGATATACTAAAGGAGCGTCAAAGAGAGGCGAAGCCTCTCTTCCACAAAAATCCCCCTTCCCCTAAAGGGGAAGGGGGACAAAGGGGGATAGGGTTACTAGATAAAACTAAAAGGGGGTGAGGTAGATAGATAATCTCAAACATACATTCTTGAGAATGAGCCAACTTAATGGTAAAATGCGAAGTCTGCCTTCAGCTAAAGCAGACAACACTAATTATCGCCGTTAGAACAGGAAAGCATCGTGATTCTCAAAAAATTATTAGTCGGACCACTGGCATCCAACTGCTATAT
>JBHIDQ010000080.1:0-6701 GCA_046760155.1 Dehalococcoidales bacterium
GTCTGCCGGGGTTCGGTTGACCCAGCGCTGGGAGTGACTATGGGGGACATAATCCGGGGAGTGGTACCATTTGTTTTCCTGATAATGATAGGACTGGGTCTGTTAGTAATTTTCCCCGAATTAATCCTTTGGCTACCAGGGCAAATGATAAAGTAAATGGGGCACAGGATAGGCTGCCTTTCGGATAGACTTGAGGGCAGATTGTTTCTCCTGTCTTTTCAGGAGATTTCCATCTATTTTGAAGGTACTGAAAATGATGCAGAGTAGCATTAGCGGAAAAGCGCAAACCGTGACCGGGTTAATCGATGGGAGCGAGCTTGGAATTACCCTTCCCCATGAACACTTATTCATTGATATGAGGTTTCGTATGCCAGAGCCAGCCGACTCTGAGGAAGCAAAGCTGGCTCACCAAAAAATCACCATGGAGAATCTTTGGTTCGCCAGGTATAATCGCTTTTCCGTTGAGGACAATCTTTTGTTTGATGATGAAGCAATGGCCATTAGCGAGGCGATGTATTTCAAAAAGGCGGGTGGCAGTACCATCGTAGATGTGACCAGCAATAATATTGGTCGCCAACCAGAATCATTAGTCAGGGTGAGCCGGGCTACCGGTCTCAATATAATTATGGGAACCGGTTATTATATCGCACCATCGTATACTCCAGAAATGGTTTCTAAAACTGAAGAAGAAATAGCCGACGAGTTTATACGAGAGGTAACAACCGGCGTTGGCAATACCGGCATAAAAGCGGGGATTATTGGTGAGATTGGCATGTCATGGCCAATCGCGGCCGAGGAGAGAAAAGCCTTGCGGGCGGCTGGAATAGCCCAGCAAGAAACCAGTGCTGCAGTAAACGTACACCCCGGGATTTATGGTGATGCTCCTTTTGAGTGTGTTAAGATTCTTGAGGAGGTCGGGGCTGACCTCAGTCGTGTGGTCATCAGTCATGTCGAACGCAGCTTGCCAATTGGGGCTAGAAGTACTCGCGCCAAGCTCGCTGAAAAGGGTTGTTATTTAGAAATTGACTTGTTCGGCACCGATGTCGTTCGCTTTCATCCTGACATGTTTCCGTACGACGTGCCGAATGATGCCATTCGAGTCAATGAAGTTATGGAACTCATTGCAGACGGATTTTTGGACCAGGTTCTTATCTCACAAGACGTGTGTTTTAAAGTTTTGCTCCGTAAATATGGCGGCGGTGGTTACAGTCACATTTTAAAGTTTGTTCTACCCAGAATGCGAAGTAAAGGGATGACTGAGGAGCAGATAAACACCATTTTGGTGGAAAATCCGAGGCGAATAAATACTTTTGTCTAGGGTAGAGTCCCAGCTTCAGAAGCAATCCGCGTAAGGGTTAAGCGGTTATAATCCTGCAGTTTGTAATTTGTAGTACAATCTAACCGTGATAGGCGCCTAAAGGCAGGTTTGACATGACAGGAAATTATACACTGACCAAAAAAGGAGGTAATTATGCGTACCGAAGAGTTGATAAAGTATGATAATGAACATCTGCTTCATGGCTTGGCGGTAGTGGGTAAGAATCAAGGCTTTGTCATTGAGAGTGCTGACGGTGTCATGCTCAAAGATACCGACGGTAGACTGTTGATGGACCTGAGTGCTCAGGCAATCAATGTTAATCTGGGTCATAACCGCCGCGACATCCTTGACGTTGCCAAAGCCCAAATGGATAAATTGACCTTTGCTTTCATCTTGCGTGGCTTTGTCAATCTCCCCAGCATCATGCTTGCCCAGAAGCTGACGACTATCATGCCCAAGGGGTTAAATCGCTTTCTCTGGACTCATACTGGAGCTGATACCGTTGATTGTGCCTTCAGGTTAGCTAATCTGTACTGGAAGGCAAAGGGAACAAGAAAGTATAAAATCATCAGCTTGTATAAAGCTTACCATGGCACCACCCGTGGTGTGGCCAGAGCCACTAATTTAGCTGGGGGAGTTATTGAAGAAATGCCGCCAGCGCCTGGTCACATTCATATACCCAATTATTATTGCTATCGCTGCCCATTTGACAAAGAGTATCCTGGTTGCGGCATACAATGTGCCCAATTTTTGGAATACACCATTGAGAATGAGGGAAAGGATAGTGTCGCCGCCTTTATCGCTGAGCCAGAACAGGGAGCGACCGGCTTTATCGCCCCACCCCCTGAGTATTGGCCCATGGTCAGGGAAATTTGTCGTAAGTATGATGTCCTGCTTATTGCCGATGAGGTGATGACCGGATTTGCCCGAACCGGCAAAATGTTTGCCATTGAGCACTGGAATGTTGTACCAGACATGATGTGTCTATCTAAAGGAATCGTCGCTGGCTATCTTCCCTTCGGAGCACTGGCAATTTCGGGTGAAATTTTCGATACCTTATCTGGTCAATTTTTACCGTTAGGCTCTACTGAATCAGGCAATCCGGTGTGCTGCGCCATAGCCATTAAATGTATCGATATATACGTCAAGGAGCGTATTGTAGAGCATGTCGCTGAGGTAGGTCAGCGCGCTAGAGAACGAATGGAGAAAGAATTTCTCTCTCTACCTCATGTGGGAGTGGTTGACGGGTTGGGTTTAATGCTTGCGGTTGAGATTGTAACCGATAAGGAAAGCAAAGGCATCCCCAATCCCAGGCTAACTGATATCATCCAAAGGCGTGGTGTAGAGAAGGGAGCATTATTGCGAATTGTGGGCAATCGACTGGGTTACAGCCCGCCATGTACAATTACGCAGCAAGAATCTGAGCGCGGGCTTGATATCTTGTATTCGGTACTGTCTGAGCTTAAGCCACAGGATTTAGCCTGGAAAGAGTCATGATTGCCTAAAATTAAATTAATGTCTTTTTCAGGTTAGTCTTGAGGCAAGAGAAAAATGAAAGCAATGACTGGTTTAAGGTGGAGGCATGAGATTCAAAGATAAGGTGACCATTGTAACCGGGGGCGCATCTGGCCTTGGCAAAGCCATCGCGCAGGGCTTTGCTAAAGAGGAGGCGTTTGTCATCATCTTGGATAAATCAGAGGATGAGGCTAAAAGGACCACGAGGGAGATAGAATCTCAAGGAGGTAGCGCCGTAGCGATAAGAGTTGAGGCTACTGATGGGCGTGAAGTGAGAAGTGTTATTGCAGAAATTGCCGAGAAATGGGGCCGAATAGACATTCTGATCAATAATATCGGCGGGGGCGAGAGTATCCCCTTTCTGGAGACTGATGAAGCACTATGGCATAAGATCCTAGAACTAAACTTGATAGTTCCGTTGCGGTTCTGTCATGCCGTTTTGCCCTATATGGTGAAGCAAAAGTACGGTAGAGTTGTCAATATTGCGTCGATTGCCGGAAGGCAGCCAAGGCCTATGGCAGTAATTTACAGCGCCGCTAAGGCAGGGGTTATTTCGATAACCAGGTCACTAGCTGTTGCTATGGCTCCTTATAATATCAGGGTCAATAGCGTTAGCCCCGGTATTATGGATACTGCTTTAGCTAAGCAAGTCAGACCGGAGCACATGGCGCCGATACTGAAACAGACTTCGCTAGGAAGATGGAGTCAGCCTGAAGAAGTAGCCGCCGCGGTGCTGTTCCTGGCCTCAGACGAGGCGTCATATATCGTAGGCCAGAGCCTGCATGTGGATGGTGGCAACTGTATGCTGTGAGTTGTATCTTACCTGCCGACTTTAAACAACAATCCTTCCGTCTTCAACAACGACTCTTCCGGCGATGATGACATATTTGACCTTTGATATGTCATCTCTTTCCACGATACAAAGGTCAGCCACCTTCCCCGGCTCGATTAGTCCCCTGTTTGGTGCTACTCCAGGAATGATTCTGGCGGCAGCACTGGTGGCTAACTGAATGGCACGTGGTAGTGCCAGTACCCCTTCCTCAATCGCTTTCTGAAGGACAAGCAAGATGGGGTCATGGTAACCACCAATAAAGTCGGTCGTAATTACGTCGACTAAATCTTCTTTCAGGAGAGTGAATGTGGACTCAGGGCTGGGTTCAAGCTGCTTGGCACCAAATGAGTCAGCAGTGATAATCTCAACCACAGCTCCTAAGCTTTTAAGCTCCCGCGCCAATTTGACAGATTCATCTACGGTGAAGCTGTGGTTCACGTGAAGCGCGATAAGTTTGGAACCTACTTCTTTGGCAGTCTGAAGAATCGCCTCCTTCATGCCGGGCTCAGCGTGAACGAGAACCGGTATGCCCAGTTTTTTTACGTAGCTGGCGCTCTCTCTGATGGCGTCGCAGCATACCGCTATTGGAATTACGCTCGTCTCTTCAACTAACTTTTTTGCCTCAGCTACAGTCATCTTTTCCAGTCCGGCGGCAACAAGTGCTTTGCCTATTTCACCTTCATTGCCGGCTAAGACTGCTTCATCTAAAGCCAGGGCATGTTGTGCTGAAATGGCTTTACCAGTCTTCTTCTCCTTCTCAGCGGTACCGTAGGACGTGCCTGGAGAGCCTACCTCTCCTATAGCAATAGCACCTGAAGCTACCGCTTCTTCGGCGGTAAACTTTCTATGCCACTCTTCGAGTCCCTCCCCGGCGATAAGCTCTGCCGCCCTGATATTCTCCGGAGTATGTTCGGTGCATGTTTTCACATTCACCGGGTGAATTTTGTTTACCGCGTCAACTTCGGAAGGTAGATTAAAGCCATCGGTGCTCAGTATGCTAGTCGTCCCTTGAAGCAGATGGGTATCAAGATTAGCCAGAATCCTCTCCTGCGAAAGCTTTTTCCAAGCATAGGGGAAGAATGGCCCGAAGGTTATACCATGCGCATGGATGTTGATCACACCCGGTATGATGACACCACCTTCAGCATTGATAACTTTGTCGGCGTAAGCGTTATAGGGGACATATTTGACCCGGGGGAGTTCAGCAATTAGACTTTCTTTAATAATCACCGAGGTATTTTCCAGAAGAGATTCTCCATCACCGGTCACGATGCTTCCATTAACTATGTCTATTCTCATCTTTGTTTAACCTCTTTTTTATATAATTATTTCCTGATTCTATGGGTACTCTCAGGGGTTCATTATCTGACAAATGCTACCGTCTTAGCTGAGAAGCCGGCAGCACTTATGCTTAAAATTATTATCGAACTACCAAATGGTTAAAGGGGCTCAACGTGTAGCATCCAATGCCCTGACTTTGGGTCTAATCTTTCGATCATGCTAACATCAGCAATTTCGCCGATAACTGCCACTAGTCTGGTCGAAACGGGGCATCCACCCTCGATCAGATGCCCACCGCAAATTTTCCCTTCCATATTAACGAATGTACCATGCACATGGGTATCCATCTCGCCCTTTTCGTTCTCAATAATAATCCCGTCAAGGTTTAGAACCTGCAACGGGCCGGGGATAACCTGTGGAGGGGCGAAAGCCTGACCAGTTCTTGATGTTGTACTTGTAACCACACCCTCGATAGTCAGTTGAAGCAAACTGCCAACAATCGAAAGAATAGCACCGTAACGGATCCCGTTTTCCTTACATACATTCTTGATACTGACTATGAGGTCTTCTCTAGTAGGCAATTGCGCCGGTATTATTTTGCCGAACTTCGCACACACGTTTTTTGGTCTTCCTTACTTAGCTTTAGCTAATATAGCATCGTTGCTAAAGTTAGTCAATAGCGGTAGCGCCAAAGCGTTGACAGGCATTTTGGAAACTTGTATTATGAAGCACGGTATTCCTAGCATAAGTATAAATAAACGCAAAGGAGGACGAGTTATGAGCAATGATTTAGTCAAAGGAGTGGTTAATTATTTTAAGTCAAACCAGTGGCAAGAGTATATGCGCCATGTAACTCAAACCGAGGAAGAGCTACACCACACCCACATGTTCGTTTGGAATAGAATAGCCCCTGACTCGATTGACAAGTTATTCACCGGCTACTTTGCCCGTAAAGGAGTACCACTGGACAGAAAAATAGACATACTCACTCCTGGAACACCGGATGTAATCGCCGCACACAATGTTCATCCCCACAATCCTGATAGATTTCTTTATACGCCGCATATGGATTGGTTCTGGAAATATAAACCAGACGTCATAATCGAGCCTTCTGACCCCAAGGAGTTTGGTGAGGAGGGAGAGAATGTCTTAACCTGGGGCAAGAGCTATATGGATAAATACTACAAACAGTTTGATTTCAAATGTGTCGGCCCCAGAGAAGAGCGGGAGATAGAAAAATATTTTCAGTCAGCTCATTGGAAAAAAGGTCTCCGACTCGTTGAGGACCCCCTCTATAACCACGTTCATTTTAACGTGGAAATTAATTTTGATCCTTGGATTTTGAAAGTCTTTGCTATTGAGACTTTAAAGGAAATAGGCTGGATAGTTGACCACGTGGTTCCCTGTGTTTTTAAAGGAGTTGGAGGCAAATATCAGGGGAAAATGGTTTTTCTTGGTGCATACCCAGAGGAGGTGTATGACATCGCTTGGTACTATACTCCGGATGTAGCCATCAGACCAACCACTTTCCCGTTCTCTGGAGACCGTCCTTATGATGATGACTTTCGTTTCAGTGTCTGCCGGGTACCGTATCGGGATGAACTAGTGCAAAGAGACAAGTACGAAACTCTGACCGATGAGCAGATAGAGGAGATATTGAATCAGGTATAAAGCAAGCTGACAGCTGATTTTACCCAGAATCAGGAAACGAAGGGCTTGTTCCGATAGATTAGGGAGTGCTTGACAAAACAAAGT
>JBHIDQ010000081.1:0-6679 GCA_046760155.1 Dehalococcoidales bacterium
AAAAGCTCTATTTTTATATCTCTTTCCGTTTCAAAAGTCAAGCAAATAAAGGTGATTTGTATTGGCAATAGGATAGTATTAAGATAAAACTGTGAAGCAGAAACTGAAGCAAGCTCTCTCCCTAAGAGAGAAACAGCGTATTGCTGACCCTAGTCGAACACCAGCTGCCGTACTACTACCCATATATTATAGACAGGGACAATATTACATTCTGTTTATCAAGCGAACGGAGTGGGTAGAAAAACATAAGGGTGAGATATCGTTCCCCGGGGGAGCCCGTGAGGAAAGAGATAAGACGCTGCTGGACACTGCACTGCGGGAGTGTGCTGAGGAAATAGGTTTGATGCCGGATAAGGTTGAGATATTAGGGGAACTAGATGACGTAGTCAGTGTCAAAACAAACTATATTATATCTCCCTTTGTGGCACTTATTCCTTGGCCATACCAGTTCAAGGTAGACGGAAAGGAGACTGAGGAGATCATTGAAGTCCCGCTCCTGGCACTGCAAGACAAGGGTTACTCTCATCAAGTAACTCGAGGCAATGAAATGGTCACTACTTATTTTTATGATTATCAGGGCAGAGTAATCTGGGGAGCCACGGCCCGGATATTAAATAGGTTCTTGGAAATTTTTACTCAGGCTGTGAGAGATAGCAGTTAAGCAAATAAAGGTCAAGTATGGGAGAGCGGTCTGGAGAATAAGATTATTTCTTCTCCTCTTTTTTACCTTCAATGACACCCTTGGCCTTGATCTTTATTGATTTTGGCTTAACCTCCTCAGATTTGGGGATAGTTAGGGTCAGGACGCCATCTTCAAAGCTTGCTTCTGTCTTATCGGTGTTTAACCCATTGGGAAGGGTTACCGAGCGGCTAAAAGCGCCATAACGGCACTCTTGACGGATATAGTCCTCTCGCTTAACCTCCTCATCAACCTTGGTCTCGCCCTTGATGTTCAAGGTGTTACCAGTGATGGTGATATCAACCTCGCCAGGTTTTACTCCCGGCAGAGTAGTTTTTACCACCACCTCATTCTCGGTTTGATACATGTCAACAGGCATCGTCACCCCAAAACCACCGAAGGCACGAGAAGGCGTAACAAAACTTTCCTCAAACAGTTTATCCATCGCCTGTCTGAGGCTTATCAGTTCACTAAAGGGTTCCCATCTTATCAAGCTCATACTCTTCACCTCCTTTTTAATTTAGGATTTAGAATCGATTATAACCACCGCTCTCCCATTTGCCTATTAATAAATATAGCATAGTTAACAATATTTTGTCAATATATATTATAAAATATTTTAAGAAATTTAAAAATTAAATATTGACATTTTTCATAAAGCGACTTATAATTTAATTTGGTAGGAGATGAAAATGCCCAAAAAAGACTATTATGACATCTTAGGGGTAAAGCGTAATGCCAGCGAGCAGGAGATAAAACAGGCTTACCGCCGGCTGGCACGCCAGCACCATCCTGACGTTAACCCCGGTGATAAGACTGCCGAGGCTAAGTTTAAGGAGATCAACGAAGCCTACGAAGTTCTCTCGGATAAGGAGAACCGGAAAAAGTATGATAAGTATGGTGACCAGTGGCAGTATGCTGACCACTTTGAGAAGGCGAGACAGCAGACGCCCTTCCGGGATTTTGTCCGGAGTGGTGGTACTACCAGCTTCCATTTCGCTGGAGATGACCTGGGCAGCTTGTTTGACGAATTGTTCGGTGGTAGACAAACTGGTACTTATACCCGCAGAACCCAATCAAGGCAAGGTAGAGATATCGAGGCCCCAGTTGAGGTAACCCTAGAGGAAGCCTATCATGGCACTAAACGTACCCTTAGCCTTCAGGCAGAAGAACCCTGTCTTAGCTGTCAGGGTACCGGTCTAATTCAAAATATGCCCTGCTCGACATGTCAGGGTTTTGGCGTAGTGCCCCGCCTCAAGCGTCTTGAGGTGAAAATTCCGCCCGGGGTTAAAACTGGCTCTCGGGTACGTATCGCCGGTAAGGGACAACCCGGTTACGGGGGTGCTAATGGAGATCTCTATCTTCTGGTATCAGTTAAGCCACACCGTTTGTTTGAACGCCGTGGTGATAATTTGTATGTGGAAATACCAGTGCCACTGACTGTGGCCATGTTGGGTGGTGAGGTTCAGGTGCCCACGCTCAAAGGTAAGCTGGCATTAAAAATACCCCCGGAAACACAAAACGGGCGTGCTTTTCGCTTGGCCAACCAAGGTATGCCCCACCTTGGCAATTCTTCCCGAGGCGACATGTTAGCCAAGGTGAATGTTGTCTTGCCAACTAAACTATCTCCACAGGAAAAAGACCTATTCAAACGGCTGGGCGAGCTTCGGTCAGCCTAAAGGGAAGGTGAAGTTAGAATGAATAGAGATGATGAACCCCGTTATGTGATAAGCATTGCCGCCAGGATGCTCGGTATCCAAACTCATACCTTGCGTTATTACGAAAGGATTGGCATCATCGAGCCGAAACGCTCTCAAGGCAATATTCGGCTCTATTCAGAGGGTGATATTGCTCTACTACGCCGGGTCAAGACTCTGGTCGAAGACATGGGAGTCAACCTGGCTGGGGTAGAAGTTATTTTGCGCTTGATGCAACGGATGAATGAGATGCAGAGCGAACTGGAAAAGCTGACATCAGAGGTAAAGAGACTGAGGAGGTAAGCAGATGAGACAGGAGAGATTTACCGAACTGGCACAGGAAGCATTAGCGACTTCCCAAGAGATTGTCCGCCAGTATAAACACAGCCAGTGGGATGTTGAGCATGTTCTTTTAGCCTTGCTCCAGCAGGAGAGAGGGCTGGTTGGTGACATTCTAAACGAACTCGGCATTGATTTGGAAAAGGTGAGGCAAGAGGTAGAAGCGGCATTGGATAAAGTGCCTAAGGTCGCTTTTGAGTCTGGACAAATTTATGCCACACCGCGTATTGCCCAACTGCTCAAGATGGCTGATGAGGAGGCAAATCGGCTGAAGGACGAGTTCATCAGTACTGAGCATTTGCTAATCGCCATCGTTGGCGAGGAGAAGGGCGAGGCCGCCGCCATCCTGAAACGCTTAGGGGTTGACCAGGAGAAGGTTTATCGTGCTCTCCAGCAGCTACGTGGTGGACATAGAGTTACTGATACCAGAGCGGAGAGTAGATACCGCTCCTTAGAGAAGTACGGTCGTGACCTGACTGAATTTGCCCAGCAGGGTAAACTTGACCCGGTTATCGGTCGAGATGATGAAATCAAACGAGTGATGCAGATACTCACTCGTCGTACCAAGAATAATCCGGTGATTGTCGGTGATGCCGGGGTTGGTAAAACCGCCATCGCCGAAGGGTTAGCCCAGAAAATCGCCGCTGATGATGTTCCTGATTCTCTTAAGGGACGCAAAGTAGTGGCTCTGGATATGGGAGCCTTAGTGGCCGGAAGTAAATTCCGTGGTGAGTTTGAGGAGCGACTCAAAGCAGTAATGGACGAGGTCCGCCAGGCTCAGGGCGAGATAATATTGTTTATTGACGAGATTCATACTGTAGTTGGCGCCGGGGCTGCCGAGGGAGCCATTGACGCCAGCAATATGCTCAAACCGGCACTGGCGCATGGTGAACTGCAATGTGTCGGTGCCACCACCCTTGATGAATACCGCAAGTTTGTGGAGAAGGACAAGGCACTAGAGCGACGCCTCCAGCCAGTCTTCCTCGGTGAACCTAGTGTTGACGCCACCATTGAGATGCTCCGTGGCCTCCGACCGAGATACGAAGCACACCATAAGATTAAAATCAGCGATGAGGCTTTAGAGGCAGCCGCCAAGCTTAGTCAGCGCTACATTTCTGACCGGTATTTGCCAGATAAGGCGATTGACCTTATTGATGAAGCGGCGAGCAAGTTACGCATTGATACGGAGAGCGCACCGCCGGAGATTCAATCCTTAGAGAAGCGCCTGAAACAATTAAGCAATGAGGAGGAAGCAGCCTCGCAGCGGCAGGACTATGAACAGACGGCCCAACTCAAGACGGAAAAACTGCGTCTTGAAGAGGAGTATAACCAAGCCAAGAGTAGCTGGCTTAAGCAGGAGAAGATTAGTGAAACGGTAGGTGAGGAGAATATTGCGCAGCTGATCTCTAGTTGGACGGGTATCCCGGTATCCCAGATGCTGGAAGGTGAAGCGGAAAAGCTGCTCCACATGGAGGAGAGAATTCACGAACGCCTGGTAAACCAAGAAGAGGCAGTAACTGCCATCTCCGAAGCAATCCGGAGAAGTAGAGCCGGGTTAAAGGACCCGAGGCGACCCATTGGCAGTTTTATTTTTCTCGGTCCAACCGGTGTTGGCAAGACCGAGCTTGCTCGTACTCTCGCCTGGTTCCTCTTCGACGATGAGAACACCATGGTACGCCTTGATATGTCGGAATATCAGGAGAGGCATACCGTATCTCGCCTCATTGGTGCCCCGCCAGGCTATGTCGGTTTTGAGGAGGGGGGACAACTTACCGAGGCCGTGAGACGGCGTCCTTACCGTGTAATCCTTCTTGATGAGATTGAGAAAGCACACCCTGAGGTATTTAATACCCTGCTCCAGATTCTGGATGACGGAAGATTAACCGATGGGCATGGACGGACTGTAGATTTTAAAAACTGTGTCATTATTATGACCAGTAACGCTGGCGTAGAACTTATCAAGCGGGAGGCAGCCCTCGGTTTCGCCAAACCAAGAGACGAAGCCAAGGCTAAGAAGCAGAGCTATGAGGCGATGAAGGAAAAGGTCATGGGTGAAGTAAAGAAGACCTTTCGCCCTGAATTTCTTAATCGGCTGGATGAAATCATCGTTTTCCATGAGCTAACTGAGGAGCAACTCAGGAATATTGTGGAATTAATGGTCAAAGATTTACAGAAGCGTCTAGCAGAACGCAAGTTGGAAATTAAGCTCACCGAAAAGGCCAAATCTTGGCTGGCTAAGGAAGGCTATGACCCAACTTTTGGCGCCAGACCGCTACGGCGGGTTATCGAGCGCTATATCGAAAACCCTCTTTCCAGTAAACTACTCAGAGGAGAATTTAAAGAGGGTGATACCGTTAAAGTTGACCTTGGCGATGAGGGGTTGACCTTCACCACCAAGGTCGCCGCCAAAGTAGCTGCTTAAATATAATCCACCGTGTGATTTATTGCAAACCTTGTCAAGAGAATTAAGATTGTGTAGAATGGTAGCCGAATGGCGAAACCTGAAGTGAAAAGGGTCTCGACGAGGATAGCCCTTATTCTTGGCATCGTCGGCATAGTCGCTACCTTGCTCATGGCGGGAGCGGTCATTTATTTTTGGGAGTTTGTCCATGGGTTAGGCGCCTACGGCTATGTCGGGGCCTTTCTAATTAGCATTCTGGGTGGTGCTACCATCATCGTCCCGGTGCCTATGCTAGCGGTGGTCTTTGCCCTGGGTAGGGTAATGGAATATACCTGGTTAGTTGGCATTGCCAATGGCTTGGGTGAAACCCTGGGAGCACTGACTATCTACATGACCGGATATGGGGGTGGCTCAGCAATTTATTACCGCACGCATGGCAGACTTCATGCCTCCTACGAGCGTATGATGAAGTTAATGGAGCAAAGGGGGTCACTAACCCTGTTTTTGCTCGCCGCTATACTTAACCCCTTCTTCTACCCAGCAGCCCTAGCCGCCGGGGCACTACGATTTGGCGCCAGAAAGTATTTTCTAATTACCTGTGTGGGCAAGATCATCAAAGGTATGACCGTAGCTTATGCCGGCTACTGGGGACTACGAGGTCTGCTCAGAATGCTCGGTGCCCCCATATAGAGTTTAGCTTTCCTCTATAATTATTCGGATTATCTTGTCACCTTCAAATTGGGGATTTTGACTCGGGTCTCTGGGCGTCAATTTTTCGAGGACATCCATCCCCTCTATTAGCTGACCAAAAACAGTATGTTTGCCATCAAGTCCATGCTGGGGGGTATAGGCAATAAAAAACTGGGCGCTATTAGTATTGGGGCCAGAATTAGCCATGGATAGTGCCCCGGTAACGTGGGTATGCGCGGTGAATTCATCGTCAAATTTGTAGCCAGCGGTACCCATTCCAGTGCCAGTAGGGTCTCCTCCTTGGGCCATAAAGCCAGGTATTACCCGATGGAAGGTGGAACCATCGTAGAACCCCTCACGAGCCAAGAAGACGAAGTTATTCACTGTCACCGGCACATCTTTAGCAAATAGCTCCAGCACCAGATTTCCCTTTTCCGTTTCAATAATCGCCGTATATTGCTTATTGCTATCAATTACCATCGGCGGTGGTGAAGCATAGGTTTTAGGCTTTGCTGCTGGTGCCGGTTCCGGTGCTGACTCCCTACATGACACCACCGAAAGGGAAGCTAGTACCAAACTAATACTTACCACCAAAGAAAGAGTTTTATTTAACATAGCTCTTTCCTCCACAAACAGAACTACTGAATATTTTCTTTTCCGATTGTAGCTTATTTGTTTCTGATAAGCAATTGCCTCGTGTTAGAGTGAAGCATCTTTGACTGAAGATAGAATTTGCCATTTAGACTTGCCCCCGCAGCCATTTTCTGCTAGATTAATTAGTAGAGAAATAATGTTTTGTGGGGCTGTAGTTCAATTGGGAGAACGTTTGACTGGCAGTCAAAAGGTAGGGGGTTCGAATCCCCCCAGCTCCAC
>JBHIDQ010000082.1:0-6607 GCA_046760155.1 Dehalococcoidales bacterium
GGTCCCCATTCGAATCCTCTCCAACAGCACCCTGAAGAGCCGGAGAGCCTGCACGGAAAAAATGAGGGAGAAGGGTTTTACCGTTTACCAGCATGAGGTCATTACCGCTTCTTTTGCCACCGCTCGATATCTGGAAACCCTGAAACCGAGCTCTTGCTGGGTAATGCTGAAAAGGGAAGGACTGGAAGAATTTGGTAATTTCCGGCAGGATGCGGATAATCCGGAATATATTGTCCTGGGAGATTTTCGCGAAGATTTCAATTTTCAGAACCTGAACAAGGCACTTCGACTCCTCAGCAAAGGCGCAAAATTGATTGTTATGATTACCGAGACCGTCGACCAGAGTCTGGGAGAACTGGAGTTAACGGTGGGAGCCTACGGGAAAATGCTCGAAGATGCTGCCGGTATTAAGGCTACCTATATTGGGAAGCCGAATCGCTACATTTTCGATATCACCCTCGATACCATGGGAAATATCGAGAGGAGCAAAATCCTCATGGTGGGAGACAGGCTCGAGGCCGATATTCTGGGTGCCAAAAAGGCGGGTCTAAAGGCGGCGCTGGTAAAAACGGGGGAGTTTCGGGAAAGCGATTTGGAATCTCCGGTTATTGTCCCGGACTATATCTTCGATTCAGTTGGCGAGGTGGCAGAGCTCTTCCTCTGCTAAGCCGGGAGGTAGCAATTAGTGAAGATGGGTGCTGACACCTCAGGCGGCTGTCTCTAACGCACTGAGTTTCAGTATCATTGACATTCGAGCCAGAATTGTCTATTCTCCATCATAGGAAGAGTACTAAAAACAGTGCCAGCATATTATCGTCCGATGGACGGAACATTTAATTATCCCGCTAGAGAGAGGAAGCTGAAAAAAGTAATTCAGAAGGTGTCTTTTTCAGTAATGTTTAAAACAGGAAAGGTAATGTTAAATGGGATTTAAACAGGTAAAAAGCATACTTCCTCCACAGACCTATTACTTTTCTGGAAGTGAAGCCGCTGCTGAGGGTGCCATTGCCGCCGGGTGTCGTTACTTTGCCGGTTATCCGCTTACTCCCGCCACTGACATTGCTGAGGTTTTTTCGGCAAGGTCGAAGGAGGTTGGAGCCGTATTTATCCAGATGGAGGACGAGATTGCCTCTATCTGCTCCATTATTGGTGCATCCTGGGCCGGGGCAAAAGCGATGACGGCTACCTCAGGTCCCGGTTTTAGCCTGATGCAGGAGGCAATGGGGTATGCCGCGCTGACCGAAACACCAATTGTCATCGCTCTTATTCAAAGGCCAGGCCCCAGTACGGGACAGGGCACCACCTTTGCCAGCGCCGATGTAATGCAGTGCAAATGGGGCTCACAGGGGGATTATCAGGTCATCGCTCTCTGCCCATGGTCGGTACAAGAGATGTATGACCAGACGATTAATGCCTTTAATCTGGCTGAGCAGTATAGGGTGCCGGTGATTCTACTTTCGGAAGCCGCCATAAGTCGACTGGAAGAAAGGCTTGAAATAAAGGAAGAGTTAAGGATATTCGACCGCACAGAAGCCACCGGAGTCGCTGCCCTCGGAATTCCCTCAGATAACCAAGTTCAACCTATGCCCATCTTTGGTAGGGGACACCAAACGAAGGTGACCGGCTCGACGCGCGGCTATTCCTGGGGAGTGGCGTCTGACAAGGCGGTTCAAGAGACACTGGTTTCAAGATTGCATCATAAAATAATGGATAATAGAGATGAAATTATTGAATACGATGCTTATTACCTGGAAAATGCGGAGGTGGTAGTTATTGCTTATGGTTTCACCGCCCGAAGTTCACTATTTGCGGTGAAAGCACTGCAACAGGACGGAAAGAAAGTGGGCATGCTCAAGCTGAAGACGATATGGCCCTTCCCCGATAAATTGGTGGCTAAAGTTGGGTCGGAAGTTAAAAAGATATTTGTTCCGGAAATGAATATGGGACAGATTGCGGGCGAAGTAATGAAATATGCCTGTTCCGAGGTAATATCCTATAATCAAATAGATGGAGACATCATACCGCCGGATACAATAATAAACGAATTAAGGAGACTTTTATAATGGCGAAAGACTTGGCTCAATATTTTCGTCCCGAGTACCGGTCAACACCACAAAGCCCACTCTGTGCTGGTTGCGGTCATGGTATCGTGCTGGGACTCATCTTAAGGGCAATAGATGAACTTAAAATAAACATGGATGACATGCTGTTTGTGAATGGCATTGGTTGTTGTATGTGGGTGCCGACGCCTCAGTTTGCCGCTGATGTTTTGCAAACTCTGCACGGTAGAGCTCTGGCTTTTGCTACCGGGGTAAAGCTGTTTAATCCTAAGTTAAAGATATTGTCTTTCCTGGGAGATGGTGATTTGGGAGATATTGGGGGCAACCATCTCATTCATGCCGCTCGCCGCAATATGGACTTTACCATTATATTAGGTAACAATATGGTTTATGGACTGACCGGTGGCCAGGTCGCCAATACTACACCAGAAGATGCTCTCACCGCGACGACGCCCTCAGGAAACCCCTACCGTCCTTTTGACATGTGCAAGCTTGTGGAGGCAGCCGGTGCTACCTATGTGGCAAGGTATTCCATCCTGCAACCATTTTTGCTCATAAAGAGTATTAAGAAGGCATTGCAGACCCCGGGTTTTGCTTTCATCGAAGCTATGTCAATGTGCCCAACCCAATTTGGCCGGCGAAACCGCCTTGATACCCCGGTAGAGCTGCTCAAGTTCTTGAAGGACAAGTGCATCACCAAGAAGCGAGCCGAAGGTTTATCGCCAGAAGAGTTAAAAGATAAAATAATAACCGGAGAGTTCAAAAATGGCGGAAACTAAGCAAATCAGATTTTGCGGTTTCGGCGGTCAGGGTATCGTTCTGGGAGGGAAAATACTCGGTAATGCCAGCATCAGCGCCGGGAAATGGGTTGCCGGTTTGAGTACTTACGGAGGCGCTGCCCGGGGTGGGGTCTGTGACGCCGATATTATCATATCTGATGACTGGATAATCTTTCCCCAGGTGAGGCAAGTCGATGTTCTGGTGGCTATGTCTCAGGGTGCTTATAACAAAAATATCGGAGCCGTTAACCAGGAAACCGGGCTGGTGATTTACGATACGCAGCTTGTTTCCACTAAAGAGGTAAATGGTTTAAAGCAGATAGGCATTCCCGCCACTGAGACCGCCGTTAAAGAGCTTAATAACAAGCAAGTGGCCAATGTCGTCCTTTTAGGAGCGGCGGTAGAAATTACCGGCATGATTAACAAAGATGACCTGGTTGAGGCAATCAAAAAGGCAGTCCGCGAAAGATTCCTAGACTTAAATATAAAGGCAGTTGACCTCGGATTCAAGCTGGGAAAAGAAGCAACAGGTAAGGCAAAGTAAGCAGCGAAAGAAACAAATGATAAAGGACTAGCATTATGACGGAAAGAACAGAGCAAATACCTAAAATGGAAGGGAGAACACACATACCCAGACTTGACACCGAAAAGTGCGTTGTTTGTGTTCTTTGTCAATACCTTTGTCCCGACTTGGCGATAACCAGGGGTGAAGAAGAGAACCCCATCGAGATAGACTATAACATCTGTAGAGGCTGCGGCATCTGCGCTTTTATCTGCCCGAAAGAAGCTATTGAGATGATTGTTGAAGAATAAATCACTTCTCTACTAGCTTATTTACCCTTTGGTATTCTCTTGCTTTAAGCTCTTTCCTCTTAATCTTGCCGTCCGGCGTCCTGGGGAGTTCACTGACAAATTCTATTTCTCTGGGATACTCGTGTTTACTTAACCGCGTTTTAACGAACTCCTGAATTTCTCGTTTTAATTCTGCGGTGGGCTCACGGTTGGGGATAATAAAGGCCTTGACCACTTCGCCACGCTCTTTATCCGGGCTGCCCACCACTGCAGCTTCACGGACCGCAGGATGTTTCTCGAGGACATTCTCTATTTCAATAGGCCCGATGGTGTACCCCGCCGATATTATGATGTCATCAATCCGGCTCTTATACCAGAAATAACCATCCTCATCAACGTAGGCGGCATCACCCATTCTTATCCACCCGTCTTTGGTCCCGATGGCTACCTGCCCCACTTCTCCTTGAGGGACTTCACTGCCAGCCTCATCGATCACGGCTACCTTTCTGCCCGGCAGAGGCATACCCAGGCTTCCCGGTTTGACCTTCCAGTCGTCAAAGTCATAATCGGCGAGGATTACCCCCACTTCAGTGGACCCGTAGCACGACTGTATGGTCAACCCCGGTCGCTCCTGGAAATATTCGATTATATCCATATCTAATTTCCCGCCGGTGTAGGTCATCCGCCGGAGCCTGAGCCTATAATTATCAAGCTTGCCGCTTTCCATAATTCGGCGGTAGACCAGTGGTGCCGCAAATAGGTTGGTAACTTCAAATTCTTCCAGTGCTTCAAGGAGGCGTCCGGCATCAAATTTACCAGAATAAGTACCTATCGCCTTCCCGAATATCAGTGGCCCGACTGTCCCATACCAGATTCCCATGCCCCAAGCCGGGGATGACGGACAAAAATAGTTATCATTTTGGCGCAGCCCGATGCCGAACTTGATGTGAACGGCGGCAAGGGTAGCCGCTTTATGCCCGTATGGGACTGCTTTGGGTGAACCGGTCGTACCGCTGGAGAACTGGAGGAAAGCCAGAGTATCCGCCGAGGTATTGATGGGGTAATGTTCACCCTCTTTTTGCAATAACTCCAGCAGTTCCTCAGCAATGACTGAATAAGGGGCTGAGCTATTTTTTATCAGGCTTGTCGATTTCTGAGGCACTATCACCATTTTGGCATCGGCCTTATTAACCCGATGCGCAATGGCTTCCGGTCCAAAGAGCGGGGAACAAGGCACCACCACGGCACCTCTTTTCAGTATGCCAAAAAAACTGACGTAAAATTCCAGTGATGGGTTCAGGACTACGGCCACCGGCTCTCCAGCCCCCACCCCTCGCCTTTCCAGCATATTGGCAAATTGGGAGGTTAGGCGAGAAAGTTCACCAAAACGGTAAGCTTCTCGCCTTCCATCATCAAACTTAATCCTGATGGCTGTCTTTTCCGTGGGGTGACGGTCGATACATTCGCGGGCTATATTGAGGTTATGGCGACCCCCGGCAAAGACTGCCCATCTTTGGCTTAAATTGAAATTTTCTCTGAACTCTTTATATGTCTTATAATCCATATTTAATGGTGGTGAATTCTCCCATTGTATTCTCAAACTCGGCGGTTGGCGCCTGAATATGGGGCTAGAAATAAGCTCACTTGCCTGTACCGCGCAATTCTTTGGCGGGTAATCTCTTCTCTACCGGCCAGTCTCCCTTTTCTCGGGAAGGTAGCACTACCGTGGAGTAACCCGGGCAGGTATTCTCTCCGCGCTGATTGACGCCGCTGGTTTCAATATCGACGCAATGCTCCCCGTCCTCATCGATATACTTTCTGGTCACCTTTCCCCGGAACCATACCGCATCCGAGAGATAAACAAACCTGCGGTATTCGGCGTAATTCTTTTTGAGCCAGCCCTCATCAGCCATCCAGTTAGTCAGTAAATTAATTACCCAGCTCTGCCTCTGTGCCCCGGCATCATAGGGGTAAGGGAGACCAGCCGCATTGGCGGCCGCCTTGTTGAAGTGCACTCCGTAGACCGGTTCCCAGGCGTAAGTGGCCGTGTCACGGAATGCCCAGGCGGGATGCTTGCGGTACATGCGAAGCTGGACACCATGGGCGGCGACCTGTACCGGAGCCGCCCCCAGAGTGTAGGCGATCATATCCGTCAGGCCAAAGACCCCCTTTACCACTGGTTGCAGTTCCTCGCCCTCCTTTACATCTTCCCAGTAGCGAACTTTGGCGCCCCGAACTTCCTCCGCTAATGTGTCCTCATCTACCTTCTTGAGTTCTTCTTCCGTCCAGGGATGAGGCAATTTAAGGTTCGAATACTTGCCTGTCTTCCTTGCCGTCCTCCTCTCGGCCCTTATTAACCAAAGGTCAGTGGTGGCCACCAGTTCTTTTCTCTGATTGTAAAAGTCTGCCCTCTGGTACTCAAAAACCGTCTTTCCGGCAAACTTGCTGGGCTTGACATCAAAGCCAGTAAAATGGCACTCGGCGGTAATCCTATCATTTATATATACCGGCCGGTAAAATCTCCAATCGTTCCCTGAGTGGAAGGCGTGTATTCCCGGCAAACCCTGCAGCACCCAAGTTGGGAATACGCTATAAAGCCAGTTGGGAGGGGCTATCAGAGCCCCATATCTGGTGCCCCGGGCATACTTCTCATCCCGATAGAGAGGATTGAAATCGCCTATTCCGTTGACATAATTCCTGATTGCCTCGTAGGACACTGTCTGGTTAAACAGATTACTAACGCGAAGTTTGAGCCCAATCCGGCTCTCCCATTCTTCTAGAGCCTCGTTGCTGATGATTCCTTCAGACATCAGGGCTATATATCTCTTGCTCTTCTCAACCATTAATCGTTATTCTCCCCTTTTGAGGAATGGCTCAATCTGGAAATAAACGGATTCTGTTCAGCACCACTCTTTTCTCATCAAGATAGGCGCTTATCACTGACTTACATTTGGGACATCTTCTCTCTTTTATGTC
>JBHIDQ010000083.1:0-6510 GCA_046760155.1 Dehalococcoidales bacterium
GACCACTCGATAGAAAGGGCACCCTAAATAAACAGGGTGCTCTTTCTTTTGACTAATGAGCCTAAGATAAGCCAATTATTTTGATTTCAGGTCAGCGATAGCCGCATACAGTATATCGAGCATTTCGTCGGCTTCTTCCCGGGTGGTGATGATGGGCGGGTTAAAGCGTACCCGGGTATAGTCTTTGGCTAGAGCCATCCGGACATACAAGCCTTTTTGCAGTACCTCCCGCTGCCATTTACTCATGGTGGCCGCATCGAACGGCTCGTTGGTCGCCTTATCCCTGACTAACTCCAGGCCAAGCATCAAACCCTTGCCGCCGATATCACTGACATTGGGCAAACCTTTAAATTCACCATTCAAACGCTCCAGAACATAGTTGCCTACCATCTCTCCATTCTGAACCAACTTATCTCTAGTGATTAGTTTCAAGGCTGCCTTTGCCGCGGCCGCACAGACGGGATTACCGTGCTGGGTCCAGCCATGCCACAGCATTGAACCCTGCAAACCCTGATAAATCCGGTCACTAATCAGCGTGGCCCCAAAAGGCAGATAGCAACCATTAATTGACTTGGCTGCCGTCATCACATCCCATTTCACATTCCAGTGCTCTTGAGCCCACATCCGGCCGGTTCTTCCGAAACCGGTCTGAACCTCATCGGCAATGAGGAACACATCGTAATCAGTGCATATCTGCCTCACGATTGGGAAGTACTCCGGTGGCGGTGCGATATTGCCTGCCGCACCCATCACCGGCTCCGCAATATAGGCAGCGACGCTATCCGCTCCCTCTTTTTTGATAATCTCTTCTACGTAGCGGGCGCAGAGAACATTACAAGTCGGATATTCCAGATGGAAAGGGCAGCGATTACAGTAAAAGTAAGGTGCCTGGACGAAGCCAGAGGCAAGCGGTGCATAACCGGTCCAGAATGCCCCGCTTCCGGCTCTGGTCGCTGCCGCCGAGCCCATGCCAGCACCATGGTAGGAATCCTGAATGCTAATAATTTTATACTTGCCCTTACCTTGCTTCGACCAGTAGAGGCGAGTTAATTTGAATGCTGTCTCTACCGCTTCCGAACCACCGCTGGTAAAGTAAAAATGGTCTAATCCCGGTGGTACTACCTGAGCCAAATCCCGGGCATACTCAATAATCGGGACATTGGATTGTCTCCCCAGAAGATGAGCGAACTGCAATTTCTGCACTTGCTCACAGATGGCATCGATGATGTCTTTCTGTCCGTGCCCCAGAGTATTACTGGTTTGCTGGGAGCCGGCGTCAAAATAGGCATTTCCCTCGGTGTCCCAACACCTGACTCCATCTGCTCTCTCAATAACCGGCCCCACCTCTTTTTCTCCAACCACCGAAAAGCCATGGATTAGATACTTACGGTCCAACTCAAGAAGCTCTTCAGTCCGTTTACTAACCATTTTTCCCTCCATATATTTTTATATTTTAGTGCCTCGTCTACTAGTTAGGTGGCGATTTAGCTAACCTTCCTCTCCTTGCTCACTTTGTTCAACGCGGCTGAAGCCGCACTCCTCAAGAAACCTTCATCGCTACTCAGGGCGATAAACTGGAATCCCTGGGCAATGCGCTCATTGACTGCCTCAGCGCTAGCCAGGTTCCTATGGTCGCTTTTCCCTCTCGCCACAGTTCTTTCACCCGGTTCTTCTTCAATTCAGTCTCCTTCCTTTCCCCCTATCCTACTTAATTTGCTTAATCGCCTCTTGAAATTTTTTCAGCTTAGTTTGAAATTCCGGCTTGTCCCAAGCCTCCCGATTGACCACACCCTCAGGAACTTCGCCGCGCATAATCTGAGTTATCTGCTTAACAATTATTTCCCATACACTGGTCAGAAACTCATCAGTAAACGCCATGGCGTGAGCAGTGACGATGACATTGTCCAGTTTAAGTAGCGGATTATCCGGTGGTGTCGGTTCTTGGTCAAAGACATCAATGGCTGCCCCTCGTATCCATTTCTCCTGTAAAGCCTTGGTCAGTGCCAATTCATCAATAATCGGTCCCCGGGCGGTGTTTATCAGAAAAGCCGTTGGCTTCATCTTGCGCAGTTCTTTTTCGCCAATCAAATGACGAGTTTTTTCGCTTAGAGGACAGTTGATGGTCATAAAGTCTGATTCGGTTAATACCGTATCCATGTCTACCAGCTTCACCTCAACATCATCTACCGCCTTTTGAGTAATATAGGGGTCATAGGCAATATGTTTCATGCCAAATGGTTTAGCTAACTTAAACATCTCATGACCGATATTACCCACACCCATCGAGCCCAATGTCTTCCCAATTAAGCCATAACCATGGTACTTAGTTACTTCACTCCATCGCCCCTCAGTGGTCAACTGGTGTTTGGTGAGCAGTCGTGTGCTTAAGGCAAGAATGAAGGTTATGATGGCGACGGCCACCGGACGACGAACTGCGGCTGGAGTAATACATAACATCACTCCAGCATTGGTGCAGGAAGGAACATCAATCCGGTCGTAGCCCACGCCAATCCGATGGAGGGAAAGGAGCTGATTGTTGCCGATGAAACTCTGTTCTGTCCATCTAGGACGAGTACGAGTAATGACCATATCGAAGCCCTGTATCTGTTCCGGGGTGACCTCGGGCAAAAACTCGGTGAATACCTCGTGTTCTACATTAGGCATCTCATTGATTAACTTTAGCCCCGGACCAGGCAAGACAAATTTTCCTTCTTTATCCAAGAAGTCCCTGGTAAATCCAACTCTGACTTTCCGACTCATATTATTCCTCCTTGACTAAATTGATTTTGGGTTTAACTGTTTGATTGACCACGTTTTTGGGCCATCGTCCACTGAGCACCCTAGCTGCCTCCTGCCCCACGCTTTGCTTCAGTCGCTTAATCGAGGCAACCGTATGACTACAGCAGTGAGGACTAACTATAACATTATCCATCTTCAGCAGTGGATTATCAGGCTCAACCGGTTCCTGTTCGAAGACGTCTAACCCGGCGCCAGCGATCCGTTTCTCCTGCAGTGCCTTAATCAGTGCCGCCTCATCAACTACGGCACCTCGTGCCGTATTGATAAAATAAGCGGTTGGTTTCATCTGTTTGAATTCCTTTTCCCCAATGAGATGACGGGTTTCCTGATTTAAGAGGGTGTGCACCGAGACAAAGTCCGACTCTTTAAGCAGCTCAGGCAAGCTTACCAAGGTTATGCCATACTCCTTGGCCAGTGATTTATCGACATAAGGGTCGTAGCCCAATATCCTTAAACCAAAGCACTGTGCCTTCCTAGCCGTCATGCGTCCAATCTTACCGCAACCTACCAGCCCCAGGGTTTGCTCATAAGGTGCCCCCACACTTGCCCGAATTAGTTGAGACTCAGCCCAGCGATTTTGCTTCATGCCTTCATTTATTGCAAGTAGTCCCCCGCCCAAAATAAGCAGCAGAGCGATAGCATGGTTGGCGACCTCTTCCAAGCAGAAATCAGGGATATTAACCAAAAGAACACCGTTATCGGTAGCGGCATCGACATCAACATTATCATAACCGATGCCATAACGGACGATTACTTTCAATCTAGGTAATGCCTGCAAAACCCGGCGTGTCATTGGAGCGAATATCACCAGCAAGGCATCAGCATCCCTGGCTAATTCAATTATCTTGTCCTCGGTGGCGGCTTCAACTTCCACTAATTCAGCATTCACCGTGGCCAGCTCTTCAGCCTCCACCTCCATAGTGGTAAAGGCAAGCGGAACCTGGAACTTTCTTTCCACCCGCATCACTTTAAATTGCCTCGCCATCAACTTGACCCTCCTTTATCGCTTATCTTTCATTACTCATCGTAATTTGCTCTCAGGATTTTACTGTCATCGCCGCTGACAGTTACTTAGGCCATGGGTGCTTGGCAATCTCCTTCTCGTTAAGCTCTGCACCAATGCCGGGTTTCTTCGGCAGACTGAGGTAGCCGTCCCTGATATCGGGAAGTTCGGTGATAATATCATCGCGCCACGGTGCGCTGTCGAAATCAGTCTCCATTATCTTTAGGTTGGGCACTACCGCACAAAGGTGAGCATTCATGAAAGTCGAGAGGTGACTATAATAGTTATGAGGCGCGACCATGATTTCGTACATATCGGCTTGGGCGGCGATATGGCGCGATTCGATGTAGCCATTCCACGGCAGGTCGAGCATACAAAAATCCATGGCATGCTTTTCCAGATAAGGCTGGTAACCTTTCATCAGGTACAAATCCTCTGCCGAGCAAATCGGAACCTTGGTTGACTGCTTGATCTGCAAGAGCGCCTCCGGGTCGTAAAGGTCTAATTCCAGCCACATTAAATTATACGGCTCCACCACCCGGGCGACCTGAATAAAGCCTTCCGTCTTGAAGTTAAAGTTCAGGTCCAGACCGATGTCAACCTCATCGCCAACTGCCTTACGGAAAGTACTAATCAATCTGTCAATCGCCTTCAAGATGCCGCGGTCAATATTTTGGTCGAAGACGCGGAACATTCGGGGGCGCTCTCCAGGTATTATGATATTTGTCTTAAGGGCGGTATAACCGCGTTCTACCGCCTCTTCACCCAGCTTAGCAATGTCATCCAGACTTCTGATGGGTGGTCTATGGGTAAATAGTTCCGGGTTGCGTGCCCGATAGGTACCGCAATGAGACCAGTAGACTCTTATCTTGTCCCAAAGTGGGCCACCGAAAAGTTGGTAAAGAGGTAGGTCAAGAGCTTTAGCCTTGATGTCCCAGAGAGCTACTTCTATCCCGGCGATGGCTTTTTGGGCAATACCGCCCGGATTCTGCAGGAAATGCTGACACATCTCCCGGTAGAGTTTCTCTACCATTATGGGGTTCTGACCAATGAGCCGAGGCTCCAAGTCCCGGATACAACCGCCGATACCGAATGAGGAGCGGTTGTCGGTACATTCCCCATAGCCCACCAGGCCCTCGTCCGTCTCCACCTTGACAAAAGTAAAGGCACGCCAGCCGGCATCACAGAAAATGGGGGTTACTTTGGTAATCTTCATCATAATCTCCTTAATCTCGATTATTTTAACACGTCATCATTTGTCTACTGAAACTTGGATAAGAATACAGCTACCATTTATGGTGAAAACTATAACATACCTGCTATCGGCTGCTCTAAATCAGTTTCAGATTATATCTCTATATTCTATTCCAATTTATGTGGTTGTCAATTGATAAAATAGGTGGAGTATAATAAAGGTATACTTTTCCCGGCTGGCGGGATATGAAGATATGAGATTTCCAATTTAAGGAGGCGCCTAATGGTTTCAAGAGGAGCTTTAATTTTCTCGCCCAAGGATAACGTGGCTACGCTTCTGGAAGACGTAAAGCCAAGTGCTGAGGTGCCAGTTCGATTGGGTAAAGAAGTTAGTAAAATTAAAGCATCAGAGAGTATACCTTTCGGTTTCAAGATAGCCGTCAGCGATATCGCCAAAGGGGCTAATGTGGTAAAGTACGGTGAAGCAATAGGTATCGCTTCGCGGGATATTAAGCAAGGCGAACTTGTCCACATCCACAATCTGGAAGGAGCCCGGGGCAGAGGTGACTTGACGAAAGGAGGTGCCAAATGAAATTTTTAGGCTACGGAAGGTCTGACGGCTCGGTTGGTATTCGAAACTACGTGCTGGTGATACCGGGAGGGTTTCTCGCCAGCAAAATAGGCGACCTCGTGGAAGGCACCAAGACTATCTTCACTGCCGATACCGGCAGCGGCCGCACCAGCCGTGACCGGGAAACGATAGCACGCACTCTGATAGGTCTGGGCAGAAACCCTAACGTGGCCTCAGTGATTGTCCATTCGTTGAGCGTCGGCTCGGCATACCCGGAGCTGCTGCCCACCCGAATCGCTAAAGAGATCGCTAGTTCCGGAAAACGGGTGGAATTGATCGATGTGTCAAAAGAGGCCAGTACCCTCCGGGCACTGGAGAAAGGTGTCCAGCTGGCTCGGGAGATGGTGCTTGAGGCCTCCCAGCTCAGACGCCAACCATTTGATTTGAGTCACCTGGCAGTCGGCGTGAAATGTGGCGCTTCGGATACAACCTCGGGTATCGCCGGTAATCCGGTCAATGGCAACCTCTTCGACCGAATCGTCGCCGCGGGTGGTACCGCCTTTTTCGGAGAGACCACCGAGATTATCGGTGCCGAGCATGCCTTGGCCAAGCGGGGGGTAAACAAAGAAGTCTCCAGAAGTATTCTGAAGGTGGCTACTGAGACAGAAGAGATGGCCAAAGCCACCGGAGAAGACATTCGAACCGTCAACCCCGTTCCCTCTAATATCGCTGGAGGCATTTCTTCGCTCGAGGAGAAATCCCTGGGCGCTATCTATAAGTCGGGTTCATCCCCGATACAGGGAGTTCTCAAATATGGGGAGAGGCCAAAGGGCAAGGGGCTTTACTTCGTCGACAACTGGATGACGATGAACTCCATATTCACCGGCTACGCGGCTTCAGGAGCCCAATTAGTCATCTTCCAGCTAGGCGGCGGAGGCTGGCC
>JBHIDQ010000084.1:0-6471 GCA_046760155.1 Dehalococcoidales bacterium
GCTTGAAAGCCCATCATCTTGGGTTTCTTTCTCGCCTTGCCGACTTGATGGTATTCCACAAAGCCCTTCCAGTAGGCGGTAATATTGCCGGCATTACCTACCGGGATAAAAAGATAGTCCGGCGCCTCACCCAGGACGTCAACAATCTCAAAGGCGGCTGTTTTTTGTCCCTCGATGCGGTGTGGATTGAGAGAATTTACCAGAGTAACTGGATGTTTCTCGGTTAGCGTTCGGACGATGTTTAGCGCCTGGTCGAAATTACCGTTAATGGCCAGGATTTTGGAGCCAAAGACAATAGCTTGCGCCAGCTTACCCAGAGCAATCTTGCCCTCAGGCACAACAATAATCGCGGTGAGTCCGCAGTAGGCAGCGTAAGCGGCGGCGGAGGCACTGGTATTGCCCGTAGAAGCACACATAATTGCTTTACTGCCTGCTTCCAATGCCTTAGCCACGGCAACCACCATGCCCCTGTCTTTAAATGAGCCGGTAGGATTGCATCCTTCCAGCTTGAGATATAGCTCCCCGCAACCAATTTCCTTGGCTAGTCCGTCACACTTGACCAGAGGGGTATCCCCCTCCCCCAGTGAGAATATCGGCGTCTTGGGGGTAATCGGCAGAAGGTCTTTATAGTTAAGTAGAACCCCTGTTTTTAACATCGTCCAGATAGAATCACTTATTAAATATTCTCGACGCGAATAAAGTTACTGATCTCCTTCACCACCTCAAGCCTGGCTATTTTATCCAGTGCCTGCTGCATTGCTTTTTCTGGGGACGGATGAGTCATCAGTACAATCTCAGCGGTCTGGGCGACAATATCCGCCTCCTTCTGAATGGCCGAGGCAATACTGATCTGAAGGTCGCCCAGAATTTTAGAAATTTGAGCCAGAACACCGGGACGGTCAGCACAATCTATGCGGAGATAGTACTGGGTTTCAATTTCCGCCATCGGTTTAATCCGCTTGCCTGACTCTGGTTTCCACTTGATTCTATTGCCCACGCCAAAGGTGATGTCTTGTGCCGAGGAGACAATATCAGCGACCACGGCACTGCTGGTGGGATAGGGACCGGCGCCTTGACCGTAGAAAAGCACCTTGCCAATCAGGTCACCTTCCACCAGGATGGCATTAAAAACACCATCAACCTTGGCCAGAAGGGAGTCTTCCGGAATGAACACCGGGTGCACCCGCACTTCAATTGAATTATCAACCTGTTTGGCTATCGCCAGGAGCTTGATGGCGAATCCTAGCTCTCGAGCATAGCGGAAATCACGACTACCAATTCGTGAGATTCCCTCACAGTAAATATCCTCAGGTTGAACTTGACTCTGGAAAGCCAAGGAGGCAAGAATCGCCAGTTTATAATTAGCATCTATCCCTTCAATATCATTTTCAGGGTTGGCTTCGGCATAGCCCAACTCCTGAGCGCTTTTCAGCGCCGAAGGGAAATCAATGCCCTCCCTTGCCATTCGGGTGAGAATATAGTTGGTCGTTCCGTTGATGATGGCATAAATACCACTTATCTCATTAGCCACTAGGTCATGCTTGAAAGGGGCAATCAAGGGAATACCACCGCCGACACTGGCTTCATAACGCAGTCCCACCTTATGTTTTTGCGCTAAAGCTTGTAGTTCCGCCCCGTGTTTGGCAATTACTTCCTTGTTGGGGGTAACCACATATTTGCCACTGGATATAGCTCGTTTCAGGTACTCCCGGGCTGGGTTCTCTCCCCCAATCGCCTCGACAACAATATCTATCCCGGGCTCGGCAAAGAACTCCTCATCATCAGTGGTGAAAAGTTCCGGCGGCATCTCACGCGCCTGCTGTCGGTCTAAGTCAGCTGGTAGTACCTTTATCTTACGCAGGACCAGTGAACAGCCAGCTTGCTCCGCCAAAACAGCCGCCTTTTCGGTTAAAACTTTGGCTACCTGTCCACCGATTACCCCCAATCCCATTAAGCCAATGCTGATACTTTGTTGCTTCATTCTCTGGTACCTCTTGTTTTCGTTCTAGCCTCTCATGGCTTGTTCTATTGCCCAGGCTTTTTTCTCGTTAGTCAGATAACTATCATTCACCACGTTGGTTGGGTCATCATACAGTGAAGTGACCCACTCGTTTAAAGCCTTAGCCTTGAGCCAATCTCTATCCTCGTTCTCAATTCGTCTATCCTCATCTTCATCGACTACTTTTATCAGCCAGTACCCCCCTTCCGTGGTAACGGTCTCGTCACGGATTGGGTCGCTCAGTGTTTCCAGCTCTGTCTCAGGGTTAAAAACAAACTCGTCAAGGATGGGGGTCATCATACCCGGGGCCACCAAATATTCTCCCTCGTTTTCCGCCACTCCTTTAAGCAGGGAAAACTCCTTAGCCAGGGCAGTAAAGTTATCACCTGCCTCCAGTCTGCCGGTTACCTCCTGAGCCTCGGCTTCACTATCTAAAAGCATTACCTGAATATGGGCTTCTTCCTCTTCCTCGTTTCGGTCTAAGACCTTGACCAGCCAGTAGCCGACTCCTTTTACAAATTTCTCATCGTATATCGGCTGGCTTAACACTCCTACCTCGGCACTGAAGATATCCTCTACCAAAGAAGTTCCCAATAAATCGTTTAAGACTTCTATAGGGTGCCAGCCCAGGTCACCATTATTAGCTTTAGTAAAAGATTCCAGGGTTAGCTCTGCCGCCAGTTCGGTAAAGCTTTCGCCATTCTCCAACCTAGCTCTAACCTCAGTGGCTTGTGCTTCACTTTCCAGCAGCATGGCCATGACATGCCTCTGCTCGGCAGACAATGGTACCTGCTGCTCAAAATATTCATCCAGCAGCCTTTCTATCACCAACTGGTTTCTAATCAAATCCCGAAGGGCCTCATTGTTCGGAAGGTCAGAATTCTTGAGTTCTTCCTTGACTTCGTCGTCACTGACACTGACGCCCAGCTTCAAGGCCCCCTGCCTGATTAGTTCATTCTGCGCGATAGTTATTACCGCCTCATCAGCAATAGCTTCCAGATTTGGAGCCGTTTGGTTCGCTCCCTGGAGTTTAAGCATCTCAACATAGTACTTCATGTTGAATTCAGTATCATTTACTCTGATTGCCGGCTGGTGCAATGGTTGATACTGACCAATATACCACCCCACCCCCAGAATCGCCAAAACAGTAACAATAATGAAAATCCCCACGCCAAGAATGACGCGCCGTCTCTTTTCCTGCTGCTGCCACCGGGAAAGCTGACGTTTAGTCAGTATGCGCTGGGGCTTCGCTATCTTCTTTTTTTTCGCCAAACTTAAATCCTTTCTGCATTAAAATTGGCAACATGCTCTTATATTTATAACGCAAAAACGCCATCTTTTCAAATTTAACTTAAGGCAAAGCCAACGGGAAGGGGGGCAATTTATCCTTGTGCCATTTGTCCACATACTTGACAAATTGTGTGACAAGAGGTAATATCTTGCGTAGAACATTGGACAGCTAGCAATTAAAGTGTTCAAACTGGCGCCAAGTTAGCTGAAATTGCTCCGCAGAGGTGGCAAAAATGAAAGGTATCGATATGACAAAAGAGCAACTCATGGATGAACTTGTGAAAACGGGGCAACGAATTACTGATCTTGAAGCATCAGAAACCGAGCGCAAAAAGGTGGAGGAAGAATTAAGGAAACACCGCGAACATCTTGAGGAACTGGTAAAAGAGCGCACCGCTGAACTGGAAAAGAGGAATGAGCAACTGCAAAAGGAAATAACCGAGCGCAAGCTGGCGGAGGAGGGCATAGGGAAATTCAAGGTAACTGCTGATAATGCTGCCTATGGTGTCTCCATAAGTGACCTTGACGGTAAGCTGGTCTATGTCAATGAATCTTACGCAAAGATGCACGGATATACCGTGGCTGAAACTGTTGGCAGGCATTTTTCTGTCTTCTACACTAAAGACCAAGCCAAATTCATGGCGCAAAGAAGGGAAAAAGTTGTACAAATGGGTAGCTACGTTGGTGATGAGGTATGGCATAAGAGAAAAGATGGTACTATTTTCCCTACGCTGACGACCAGTACAGTGATAAAGGATAGTGAGGGAAGACCTTCGTATATATCGGCAACACACTTTAACCTCACCGAGCGCAAGCGGGCGGAGGAAGAATTAAGGAAACACCGCGAACATCTTGAGGAACTGGTAAAAGAGCGCACCAGAGAGCTCGTTGATGCTCAGGAAAAGCTGCTTAGGTCAGAGCGGCTTACGGTGCTGGGGCAACTGGCCGGCGGGGTGGGCCATGAGCTGCGCAACCCGCTGGGGGCGCTCAAGAACGCCGCTTACTTCCTCAATATGGTTCTGGAAAAGCCTGAGCCAGAGGTCAAGGAGACCCTGGAGATACTGGAGAAGGAAGTAGCCACCTCTGAGCGCATCGTTGGCAGCCTCCTCGACTTTGCCCGTCCCAAGCCCCCCACCCGGCGCAAGATGAATATCAATGAAGTCGTCCAGGAGACGCTGTCCCTTACCGCTCTGCCGGAGAACGTCAGGATGGTCAGGCAACTGGACGAATCACTGCCGGAAATCCTGGCCGACCCTGACCAGCTCGGGATAGTCTTCAGCAACATCATCCGCAATGGCATCCAGGCCATGCCTGACGGTGGTCGGTTGCTGGTCAAATCCAAAGCCATTAATTCAGAGAGGGTAGTTATCTCTATCGCTGATACCGGAGTGGGCATCCCCAAGGAGAAGCTACCGCAGATCTTTGAGCCGCTCTTCACCACCAAAGCGAAGGGAATCGGGCTAGGACTGGCGGTTACCAAGAGTTTGGTCGAGGGACATGGCGGCACCATCAAGGTACGAAGTAAGGTGGGCAAAGGTAGCACCTTCACCGTAGGACTGCCCATCGGTGAAGAGAAGGAGAAATAACAACATGGAGAAAGTCAGTATCCTGATTGTGGATGACGACGAAAGCCTGAGCAAGACCCTGTCTTTGGTCCTCGAGCGCAAAGGCTATAATGTCGCCACAGCCAATGACGGGCCAGAGGCCCTCGAAGCGGTCAAGAACCAGCCCTTTGACATGGTCTTTATGGACATCAAGATGCCTATCATGAATGGTGTGCAGACATACAAGAGGATGAAGAAAATCAGACCGGAAGCAGTGGTGGTGATGATGACTGCCTATGCGGTTGAGAAGCTGGTTCAGCAGGCGCTACAGGAAGGAGCCTACGGGATAATCTACAAACCTCTGGACATCGAAAAGGTGCTCGTTCTCATTGAGCGGGCAAGGGAGGACAACCAGGGAGCGCTTGTCCTCGTGGTTGACGATGACCCGAGGATCGGTACCATCTTTAAAAATTTGCTGAGCAACAAGGGCTACAAGGTGTGCACCGCGAATACCGGCGAGGAAGCCATCGCTAGGGCACAACAGAAGGACTTTGATGTTATCTTCATCGACATGAAACTGCCGACGATAAATGGCTTGGAGACTTATTTAGCCATCAAGGAGGTCAACCCGGAAGCAGTGGCCATTATGGTAACTGGCTATCGCCAGAAGATGGCTGACTTGGTGGAAGAGGCTCTGAACAATAACGCTTATACCTGCCTCTATAAGCCGCTTGAAGGAGAAGTGATACTCAGGTTAATTGAGGAGATCCAGGAAAAGAAACAAAAGACAGGGTAATTGGGGGGAGGGAAGAGATGGACGAGAAAGAAAGCATCCTGATTATTGACGATGATGAGAACACCTGTAGGAGCCTGTCGCTCATACTTAACGAGAAGGGCTATGAGACCGGGACGGCCAAGACGGGGCAGGAAGCACTGGAGAAGGCACAGGGCAGATTCTTCAATGTGGCTCTGCTGGACCTCAAGCTACCCGATATGGAAGGGGTGGAGCTACTGGCACCCTTGAAGAAAATGCACCCTGACATGGTAGTCCTCATGGTTACTGCCTACGCTTCTCTGGAATCGGCAGTGCGTTCCTCGCTCGAGGGAGCACTGGCCTACATCAACAAGCCCCTGAACATGGACATGGTCTTGACTGCCGTCAGGGAGGCACTGGAAAAGCAGCGCCAGGCAATCGCGGCTAAGCGGCTGAGCAAGAAGCCTCAGCAGGAACTAACCTAGCCGAAGCCCAGATGCTGATACCTTGATGAAGCGGGTAGACATCGTTATGCAATGCATCAAGAGTCAAAGTCAGACAACTACCAGCCCGGTTCTGACCAAGAAGTGAGCTATGAACCAGAAAGAAAGCATCCTGATTGTTGACGATGATGAGAGTACTTCGACCACCTTATCGTTCATATTCAAGGAGAAGGGTTATCAGACAGAGACAGTTGGGACGGGGCAGGGGGCACTAGAGAAAGCGCAGAAGAGATTCTTCAACCTAGTTCTCCTCGACATTAAGCTGCCTGACATGGAAGGAGTAGAACTACTAGCACCCTTGAAGAAAATGCACCCTGACATGGTAATCCTCATGGTTACTGCCTACGCTTCTCTAGAAACAGCGGTGCAAGCCTTGAACGA
>JBHIDQ010000085.1:0-6469 GCA_046760155.1 Dehalococcoidales bacterium
CTATTATAAGGTAGGATAGAAAGAGGAATCAGAGATGCAGATTAGGAAGACATACAAAGAGGTAAATCCGGAACTTCTTTATGCGGAGATAAGAGACTTTGCTCTGAAGCAAGGAGCGAGTCCCGGTGAAGCGAAACTGGAAACATACGCCCTTCCCAGTGATACGTCATCATTTATTACTCGCGGCACCCTAACCTTCAAAGTTCCCGAAGCGCCGGGAAAGGCAGAAAAGGAATGCCTCAGGGCTCATGTAGTTGGCTCAGTAAAGACGGAAACGAAGGTGATGCTGGATATAGATGAAAAGCTCTTCGCGCCGGATAAGGTCTCGGCTCTCCAAGCTGATTTGGATTTTATCTTTGGTTCATTCGAGGTAAAGTAACTTTCATAATCCGGCGACAAGCTTATACATGTTTTCGTAGGCTTTACCAAAATCAGGGTCGCTCTTCTCCAGCTTACTTTTCAAGATATTCATCTGCCGGACAAATTTTTGTCTGTCTTTGCTCTTCACCAAATCTACCCACTCTTTTACTTTTTGGTGGAATAATTCTTCAACTTCCGTAATATTGGGTAGATTCATTTGTATCGAAGCATAAAGCTCCGGATTCTCCGAAATAACACTTTCTACCAGAGTCAGTAACACTTTGTAGGTAATGCCACCAATTGCCTCTGGTTGTTTTAGTTTATCGGAGCTGAGCAAGGTATCAGCGGAGACGATAGCAATAAAATGGGAGAGCCCAAGAATAACGGCCATCTTTTCGTCATGTTCTTGAGGAGTCATTAAGCTGACTCTGGCACCTCTAGTTTTCAAATACTCACTGATTTTTTGTGCCAGCGCCTGCTCCTCATCATTGGTCGGCGTCAGTACAAAACTTTGATTCACAATCCCCTTAGCACCTGGACCAAATAACGGATGAGCCCCAAGCACCAAACCAGTTTTCAAGTGCTCATGCATTATCCTTACTGGCAATGCCTTGATGGAGGTAATATCAACCACAACCTGCTTCGGCTTTAGGTGAGGACTTATCTCTTTGACAACGGCGGCAAAACTCTCTATCGGCACCGATAGCAAAACGACATCAGCACTTTTGACTGCTTCCACACTTGAGGCAACCTCAACATCCAGTTGCTTGCCAACTTCCAGCAGCTTAGCCTGGTTCCTACCGCTGATGACCACCTCTTTACCGTCTTTTAATAAAAAGTCAGCAAACCACCGCCCCATCTTGCCCGAGCCACCAATTATGGCTATTCTCACCAACTCACCTCATTGTCTTCTTTTCGCCTTAGGATATGAACCAAGAACTTTGACGAAGATGGAAATTTTTTCCAAGCTCTCCAGAGCCTCTTGCGCCTGCCTGTCTTCACGGTGGCCTTCGAAGTCGAGATAAAAATTGTACTGCCAAGGTTTCTGTCTCGTTGGCCTCGACTCGAGCTTGGTCAAATTGATATTGCGACGAGTAAATTCTCCAAGAGCTCCATACAATGCCCCCGGCCTATCTTTCACCGAAAAAACAATCGAGGTTTTGTCATTTCCTGATGGTGGCGAATCTTCCTTTGACAGAATGAAAAATCGGGTGAAATTATTCGGGTTATCTTCTATTTCTTGGGTGATTACTTTCATACCATAGATTTCGGCCGCCCGGGCACTGGCAATCGCCGCGCTATCTGATAGTCCTTTCCCCTTTATCATTTTGACACTGCCCGCAGTGTCATAAGTAGGAATCAGTTCGGCATTTAAATGCTTTAAGAAACTCCGGCATTGTGCCAGAGCTTGAGGATGAGAGTAGACCCTCTTTATCGTATCCAGTCCGGCGCCGGGACTGGCAATCAGACAATGAATCACCCGAAGTTCTATTTCACCACAAACCATAAGAGTTGAATCCAGCATCAGGTCATAGACCCGGCTGATACTCCCCTCCAGTGAGTTCTCCACCGGGACAACGCCAAACTGCACTCCCTCCTCCACCGCCTTAAACACCTGCTCCAGAGTTTCGCGAGGCCTGACCTGGACGGAAGACCCGAAAAACTGAAAGACTGCTTCCTCACTGTAAGCACCAACCTCGCCCTGAAAGGCAACCTCCGCACCTTCTATATTCTTGCAGGCTTCGATTATGCGCTGATAGATGTTTTCGATGTCTTCCTGGCTGACGTTTAGCCTCTTATCCCGGGCAATACTCTTGACATTTTCCAGGACTCTGTGTTCCCTTTCTTTGTCTTCAATTAGTTTGCCCTCCGCCTTTTTCCCCATGCCTATTTCCTCGGCGATTCTTACCCTCTCACCAATCAACTCGACGATTCGGGCATCAACCTCATCTATTTGCTTCCTTAAATCTTCCAGATTCATTTGATTACCCTCGGAATTAGTCCTGCCCGCAGAGCGAAATCACAAAGGGTTACTGCCATCATGGCTTCGACAACCGGCACCGCCCTAGGGACAATACAGGCATCATGCCGACCCATAACCGTGAGGCTGGTCTTGGTCATCTTTTGGATGTCCACCGTCTCCTGACTTCTGGCAATAGAAGCCGTCGGCTTGACAGCAACCCTGACGACTATGGGCATACCATTACTGATGCCGCCGAGAATGCCCCCGGCCTTATTGGTCAAAGTAACTATTTTATCATCTTTGATAAAGAACGGGTCGTTATTCTCGGAGCCTTTCATTCCAGCGACAGTAAAGCCGACACCGAATTCAACCCCCTTGACGGCAGGGATAGCAAATAGAGCCTTTGCCAATTCCCCATCCAGATTATCAAAGACAGGTTCACCCAAGCCAGCGGGCACATTAAGAGCCACACCTTCAATAATCCCACCAAGGCTATCCTTCTCTGCTCTCGTCTTTTCAATCAAGCGAACCATCTCTTCCGCAGCATCTTGGTCGGCGCACCAGAGGGAGTTCTTTCGGGAACTTTCCTTAATTTCAGTGAGCTCTTTTGGCGGAGCCTTAATGCCACCTATTTCAACGGTGTGGGCGAAGACGTCGACGCCAAGACGGTTAAGCAGTTTTTTAGCAATCGCCCCCGCCATAACAAAAGCAATTGTAATCCTTCCGGAAAACCGGCCACCACCACGGAAATCATTGAATCCACCATATTTTACAAAAGCGGTGTAGTCAGCATGACTGGGTCGGAGTGCAAATCGGTTCTTTTTATAGACGCCGGAATCAATGTCCTTATTCCAAGTCAGCATACAGATGGGAGCGCCGGTGGTAAACCCGTTATAGATGCCGGAGAGAATTTCCACCTTGTCCGGTTCCCATCTTTCGGTGGTGCCAACGGCACCGGGTCGCCTTCTTTCCACCTCTGGCTGGATATCCTCTTCAGTAATAGGGAGTCCAGCCGGGCAGCCATCGATGACAACTCCCATACAGTTCCCGTGGCTTTCGCCAAAACAGGTTATGACAAAAAGCTTACCCAAACTATTTCCCATTTATCCTCATCTTACCCCCGATGCTTCTTAGTATATCCCAGAAATCGGGAAATGTCTTGTTGACACACTCAGCGCCATTGATTATGGTGCCGCCGACTAAAGAGCCGAGGATACTGAAAGCCATAGCAATACGGTGGTCATCTTTACTATCGATAGTCGCACCTCTTGGTCTTGAACCGAAAATGGTCAATCTATCCCTTTCCTCGGCGATTTTTACCCCCATCCTTTCCAGTCCTTCTTTTACCGCCACCACCCGGTTTGATTCCTTTAGCCGTGCCCTTTCAATACCAACGAACTCGCTTACTCCCTCGGCAGTGACCGCCAGGACTGCCATTGTGGGCAGAAGGTCAATACAGTCAGACAAATCAGCTTGTATCGCCTTTAACCTTGACTTTCTCACCGCAACTGAATTTTGATTTACTTCGACGGTAGCACCCATATCTTTCAAGAAGTTTAGCATCATCTTATCGCCCTGCAAACTATCGGGATTGAGATTTGCCACCTCCACTCCTCCACAAATCGCCCCCAGAGCTAAGAAATAGGAAACCGATGACCAGTCTCCCTCTACCTCGTATTTAGCCGCTTGATAGGTCTGCCTACTGACTTCAAATTCATCAAGCGCACCGGAGCATTTGACCCTTATCCCGAAGTTCTTCAGGCATTCCATAGTCATCAGCACGTATGGTTTTGACTCCAAGGGCGTGGTCAGCCTGATTTTCACCCCTTCATCGGCAAAGGGGGCTACGAAAAGCAAAGCCGAGACGAACTGGGAACTGATGTCGCCGGGCAATTCGGTTATGCCACCTTTCAGGCTACCTCCATTAACCACTACCGGGGCTACCTCACCCTGAGAAGAACAAGCCACCCCCAACTGCCTTAGCGCCTGGACTAATGGTTTGACCGGTCGCTTCACCAGAGAAGGACCGGCTGTCAACCGGCATTTCCCGGGGATTATGGAGCAAATGGCGGTCATAAACCTCAGGGTCGCCGCCGACTCGCCACAGAAAAGGTCAGCACCTGGCTCATGCCAATCGCCGCCTGCAACTCGCCACAAATCCTCATCCTGACGGACACCAACTCCAATCTGACGCAATACACCTATCGCCGCTTCGGTATCGTCAGAACTCAAGGGATTTATTATCTCGCTTTCACCCTTAGCCAAAGCAGCGCCCATCAAGCCCCGAATGGTATAACTTTTCGAAGACGGGGCTCTCACCTTTCCGTCTATTTCACTTTTATCGATTAAAACCTTCATTCGCCTTCACTCTGGCTATTATTTGCTCAACAACCGAGTCAATATCTAGTTTTGAGGTGTCGATAGTTATATCAGCGGCTCGTTCATAGAACGGCTTACGAAATCTTAAAAGTTCTTTCACCGCCAACGCTCTGTTATCTGACTTAAGCAGAGGCCTTTCGTTTTCGTCACTCGCTGTCCGCTCTAGTATTACCCTCGGTGATGCCGTCAGGTAAACGATTAGACAGTCCTTTTTGAGTCGGTCAATGTTTATTTTGTTGAGAACTACTCCACCCCCACAAGCAATAACGACATTCTTCTTCCGGGACGCTTCCCTGGCAGCCTCAATCTCAAGCTCGCGAAAAGCCACCTCACCTTCCTGCTGGAATATCTCAGGTATCGTCTTTCCTGCCTTCTGCTCAATGAGAGCATCCAGCTCAAGAAATTCCTTACCCAATCTTTCTGCCAGAAGCTTACCCACCACCGTTTTCCCCGTCCCCATAAAACCAACGAGAGCAATGCTAGTTTTCATGTCCTAATGCCTCGATTGCTTCTTGCCTCATCACTTCAAGCGGGGCTTGCTGACCAATCCACTTCTCAAAAGCCAGCGCACCCTGCCAGACAAGCATCTCTAACCCGTCTATCGTTTTGGCACCGGCGACCTCCGCCTCTTTCAGTAATCGAGTTTGGATCGGGTTATAGACAATATCAAAAACAATCAGACCCGGTTTCAGTAGTTCCGCTGGAACCGGTGTCTCATTAATATCAGGAATCATGCCAACACTGGTGGTATTAATCAGAATGTCAGCCTTAGCTAACACTTTGGCTAGATTTTCTTCACTCAGAGCCAGAGCTTTAACTTCTTTCTGAAAAACCTGTGCAATGCGATGCACTAGCTCCTCGGCTCTTGTCAATTGCCGGTTAAGGATAACCAGACTAGCACCTCTCTCGGTAAGGATGAAGGAAATCGCTCTTGAAGCACCCCCCGCACCCAGGATGACCACATTTTTCCCCTCCGGCTTGACTCCCCTATCCAGTAGTGCCTGCAGAAAGCCAGTAGCATCGGTATTGTAACCGGTCAGCACGCCAGCCTCATTGACGATGGTGTTAATGGCACCTATCTTCTCCGCCAGAGGGTCCAGTTTATCCAAAAGCGGGATAATGGTCACCTTATGCGGTATGGTAACATTTAAGCCCCTGATATTCAGGGCTCTCATGCCAGCAATCGCCTTACCCAGTTCCTCCTGACGCACGCGAAAAGGAAGATAAACATAATCCAGACCCAACTCCCTAAAGGCAGCGTTGTGCATCACCGGTGACATGGTATGTTCTATCGGGTCGCCAATTATCCCACAGACCTTTGTTTTTCCTGATATCAGGTTACTTTCCATTCCCCATCATTCCGTAAAGCTTCCTTAAATCTCCCACCGTTATCTGGCCGGAGGCAGCTTCCTTGCCCGTCTCAATGGAAGCGTAGACAAAATCTCCACCAACTAGCGGACACAGAATCCGGCTGACAAAACCCAGAGGTCCCATAGCAAAAGCAACCACCCTTGCTTCAGGGAAGTCAGTGATAAGCTGTAGAATAGCCAGGTTGTCCTCAAATTTTTGAGCAGTGGTAACTACTTTACAGATATCGGCGCCAGCCTCTAGTTGCTTCTGGACTATTTCCCTCATTCTGTCTAGAGGAGGCGTCCCGGCCACGTCATGGAATGATAAAAGGCATTGGGCTCTTTTTTTAATCAGTCGTACAATTTCCTTCAGGTTTCCGGTGACAAGCTCGATATCAATTATACCCGCCCCAAGCTC
>JBHIDQ010000086.1:0-6355 GCA_046760155.1 Dehalococcoidales bacterium
AGGAACTACTGGGAAAGCATTTCACAAGGGTAGGTATATTTTCACCCAAAGATATACCAATGCTTATGGGTAATTTTACCAAAATTCTTACTGGCAAAAGACCCCTGATAACCCTTCATATTAAAAATAAAAGAGGTGAAGAAAAAGATTTGGAATGCTCGGCTGAGCTTATGAGGGTAGATAAGAAAGTCACGGGCATTACGGTGGTGGCCAGGGATATTACCGAGCGCAAGCAGGCGGAGGAGGCGCTGAGGGAATCGGAGGCGCGCTACCGTGCCTTGGTGGAAGCCGGAGAGCATATAGGGGAAGCGATTGTCTGGTTACAGGACACGGACAAAGTGGAGGCAGCCCATATTTTTGCCAACCAAGAATGGGCGCGGATAACCGGCTACACTATCGAAGAACTTAGAGAAATATCGTATCTTGACCTCATCCATCCCCGTTACCGCAATGAAGTAACCGATAGAGTGCGGCGGCGGCATAGGGGAGAAAATATCCCCGGCCGTTTTCAGATCTCCATTGTCACCAAAGACGGCCGCGAAGTGCCCGTTGAGGTCGCTGCTGGCGGCTCAATTCCCTATCAGGGCAGACCGGCCTCCGTCGGTTATATTCGGGACATCACCGAGCGCAAGCAGGCGGAGGAGGCACTAGAGAGTTTATTGGAGAAGGAAGCAAAATCCGCAAAGGAGTGGCAGGAAACATTCGATGCAGTTACTGACATTGTTGCTTCGATATCGCCTGATCACGAAATTTTAAAAATCAATAGAGCAGGATATAAGAGCTTAGGTAAAAAGCCAGAGGAAGTAATCGGAAAGAAATGCTACGAGGTAGTGCACGGGCTAGACGCCCCGATAGATGGCTGTCCATGTGTGGAGATGCTGAAAACAAAGAAAGCCACTAGTGGAGAAATCACGCAAGATGAAAGGCATTACATAGCCACCGCCTCTCCATTATTGGATAAAAACGACGAACTCATATCATTCGTTCATACCATTAAAGACATCACGGAGCGCAAACAGGCGGAGGAGGAAATTAAGAAATTCAAAACAATTTCCGACCGAGCCGGTTACGGCACGGCGATAGCTAGCCTTGAAGGTCCATTTATCTATGTAAATGAATCTTATGCGGGGATGCATGGCTATACACCAGATGAACTAATTGGTAAACATTATTCTTTTCTTTACACTAAAGAGGCATTGAAACACTTAGAAAGATTTAGAAGCAAAATTATGCAAAAAGGCACCTATTTTGCTGAGGAACTGTGGCGGAAGAGAAAAGATGGTACTGTCTTCCCCACTTTGACGACTGCCGGAGTTATTAAAGATGATAACGGAAAGCCTTTATACATATCGGCAACGGCGATTGACATCACGGAGCGCAAGCAGATGGAGGAGGCACTCAAGGCGGCGGAGCAAAATTTTCGTAATTCTTTGGATAATTCCCCTTTAGGCATTCGTATTATTAATGCAGAAGGAGAAACTCTCTATGCCAATCAGGCTATTCTGGACATTTATGGCTACAGTAGTATTGACGAACTGAAAGCTACACCCGCGATAAAACGTTATACTGCCGAAAGCTACGCTGAACAACAGGAAAGGGTAAGAAAGAGGAAACGGGGAGAGGCTGTCCCAACTCATTTTGAGTTAAGCATCATTCGTAAGGATGGCGAAGTTCGACATTTGCAAGTGTTTCATAGAAAGGTATTGTGGGATGGTAAAGAGCAATTTCAGGTGCTATACGATGACATCACCGAGCGCAAGCGGGCGGAGCGAGAGCTCCAAGAAAAGAACGAACAGCTGGACACGCAAAACGAGGAACTCCAATCACAGAGCGAGGAGCTAATGGCACAAGGTCAGGAACTTATGGAGAAGAGCCGGGAACTGGAAGTGGCCAGCAACGCCAAGTCCGAATTTCTGGCTCATATGTCCCACGAACTGCGTACCCCCCTCAATGTCATTATTGGCTTTTCCGAATTGATGCTGGATGGGGTGGCGGGAGAGGTCAATGAAGAGCAAGGGCAATGCCTTAACGATATTTTGAGTAGTGGTCAGCACTTGCTGGGCTTGATTAATGATATTCTTGACCTGTCCAAGATAGAGTCGGGCAAAATGGAACTGAAGCTGAGAAATATTGCCCTGCCTCGCATCGTCGAAGCATTAAGAAACGAAATAATGCCCTTGATTGCCAAAAGAAAGCAGAGTCTTGAGGTTGTGGTGCAAAAAGGGCTTCCTCCGGTCCGTGCCGATAAAGCCAAGATAAGGCAAGTGCTCCTCAATTTACTAAGCAATTCGACTAAATTCACTCCTGACGGTGGTAAGCTGCAGGTTGAAGCGGTCAGCGAGAATGGGTGGTGCCGGGTCAGTGTCATTGATAATGGCATCGGTATCAAAAAGGAAGACCAGAAAATGATTTTTGAGCCTTTCAGCCAGCTGGACAATAATTCACCCAGGGAGGCAGGGGGCACCGGGCTGGGGTTAGCTATTGCCAAGCAGATTATCGAAAAGCACGGTGGGCAGATTTGGGTGGAGAGTAAGTATGGGAAGGGAAGCCGGTTCAGCTTTACCCTACCCCTGGCTACTTCCAATCAATCTCTTATGAGACAAGCAACGGCATGACTATTTTAGGAGGAGACCAACACTGAAAGAGAAAATACTGGTTGTGGAAGACAACCCGCTGAATATGAAACTACTTGAGATGCTGCTTATGTCCAAGAGCTACACACTGCTCAAGGCGGTTGACGGAGAAGAAGCACTGGATATGGCTACCCGAGAACAACCAGACCTCATCATAATGGATATACAACTACCCAAGATGAGCGGGCTTGAAGTGACCCAGAGACTGAGACAGATGCCGGTCTTCAGCCGCATCCCGATCATTGCACTTACCGCCTACGCGATGAAGGGGGATAGAGAGAGATTTATTGATGCCGGCTGTGATGCCTACCTGCCCAAACCTATCAATACTCGTGAACTACCGGAAATGATTAATCAGATGCTGCAACAACGGCAAAAAGACAACACGAAGGTGAAGGACAATGAGCAAAAAGATTCTCGTCGTCGATGATGAGATTACTCTGGTTAGAACACTTTCCAAGGCACTTACCAGTAAAGGATACGAAGTACTTGAAGCCGACAATGGTCAGGAAGCGCTACGGCTCTTATTTGCCCATAAGCCAGACCTAGTGCTCCTGGATGTGGCTATGCCCGTGTTGGACGGCTGGCAGACTTGCAGTCGTATCCGTGACATCTCACCTACGATACCAGTTATCATGCTCACCGGTAAGCGGAAGACGGAAGATGACGTGGTGCGCGGGCTTGACTATGGGGCGGATGACTACCTCTTCAAACCAGTAGGAAGTAGAGAACTGGTGGCAAGAGTACGGGCAGTGTTGCGACGCGCTGAGTTGCCTTCCTATCTCGATGGTAAGGAGAAGGCAATTACCTTTAGTAACGGCTTTCTCAGCATAGATGTTACCGAGCGGAAAGTCATGGTCAATGGCGAGAAGGTGAAATTGACCCCGATAGAATTTCGCCTGTTAGCCCTCCTGCTGGAAAATGCGGGGCGTATCCTTACTCACCAGCAGCTATTGGAAAAGGTGTGGGGCTGGGAGTATGTTGATGACCTTGATTATGTGCGCATCTACATTTCGCATCTTCGTCGGAAGATAGAGCCGGAGCCGGCTCTGCCCAAATATATTGTCACTGAACCTGGAGTCGGCTATTACTTCCAGAAAACATTTTGATAACTACCCTCCTTTCTACCTCCTTCCTCACCTCCCCTAAGCCCCCCTCTCCTTCAAACCTCAAAGGAGAGGGGGAAATTTTTGGTTAAGGGGCTCCGCCTCTCCATGACTTTAGTATTTCCCGTTTGCTTTTGAGGAATTTGAAATAAGCTGATATAATCCTAGACGATATGGCTGTTGAGGTAGAGTTTCTCAAGTCTATCCCCTACTTCTCTGGCTTAAGTCTTGCCGAGCTTGAGTCAATTAGAAAGCTCATCTTGGAGAAAACAGTGGCCAGGAGAGAGATAATCCTGCTTGAGGGTGAGCCAGCCAAAGCCCTATATTTTGTTGTCTCCGGCGTGGTAAAGGTGTTTAAAACCTCGGCTGATGGCAAAGAGCAGATTCTCTACCTCAGACGTCCTGGTGAATCCTTTGATGATGTCTCTGTTTTCTGCGGTGGAGCAAATCTGGCTAGTGCTGAGGCTATGGGCCCGGCTACCATTTACGAAATAGAAAAAAAGGACCTAGAGGCTGTCCTCCGTGATTATCCACAGATAGCCCGCAATGTAATCCAAGTTCTAGCCCAGAGAATTGAGCATTTAGTTTCACTGGTCGAAGACCTGTCTTTCCGGCACGTTACCGGTAGGGTGGCAAAGATACTCCTTGAGTATGCGGGTGATAAAAATGGTCAAAGACAACGGCTTACCCAGCAGGAGATGGCCGCGATGGCCGGCACTGCCCGGGAAATGATCGGCCGGTCACTCAAAGCTCTGGAAGAAGAAGGTACGGTCAGATTAGAGCGCAATCGTATTGTGATTACGGATAAGAAAGCACTGAGCGAAGTGGCAGGAGTAGTCACTTGAGATAAAAGTCACAGACAGCTAGGTAACTCTGATTCTAAGATGTTTACAGATGGAGACCGATAGCAATGGCTGAAATGCCGCTGATAGACCGAGAAAAGTGTAATGGGTGTGGATTATGCCTTACCGTGTGCACCGGCAAGGGTTTGGTGCTGGCGGGTAATGTTATTACTATTATCGAGACTGTGGAGTGCGATTGGTGTACTCTATGCGAGGCAGTTTGCCCCACCGGAGCGATACGCTGCCCCTTTGAGATAGTTATCGAAGACGAATAAAAAGGCAATTCAAGCCTTCAGATATCCCCTTATTTAATTTTTCCTTCCATGAATTATGCCTGCCTATCTTTATCAGTAATTTTTCGTTATATATTAGGTGAGACAAAAGTCACAGACAAGGCTTATCATCAGACTTAAAATAGCTTTAACTAAGGAAGGAGATGATGTCGGATGAGGCATAAACTTAAAGAAGTAGCTAGAAAGCCGACAGAAGAGAAGGAATGTCGGCATTACTGGATAATTGAGGGCGCCAAAGGGCCTATCAGCCGGGGTGTCTGTAAATTCTGTGGTGCGGAGAGGGAATTCCGCAACTCGTGGCCGCCGGACTCCAGCTACGCAGGGCGAGATAGCCGTGTTTTTGAACTTCCTAACTTGCTGGAGGTTGAGTCGGATAAAGAGCCGGAGGATTCCGAAGCAGAAAAAAGCAACGCCAATTTATGATATCTATGAATATAAAAGTAAGTCGCCTACTAGCGGATGACTCTGATGATGATAAGGAGAATCGGGGGAATCAGTAAAGCCGACATTATAATCACGGCAAGGCTTGCCCCAGCAAGCGCTGCTATCAGGGCAATGATATTAGCGGCAACGGTGTAGAAGATAAAGTCTTTCACTATTTGCTGTTCCGTGAAGTCTGACCGCAGACACGGTTAGTTTATGCACTTATATTAGGTCTGTGTCTAACAGTTGTCAATAGCTGAATCTGGATTACATTCGTGCCCATATTTGTTGTAAGATAATAGTGTTATGGGCGACTCCGTGAAGCGATTGGCGGTGCTGGGTTCGACCGGGTCCATCGGTCAGCAAACCCTTGATGTGGTTCGTGCACTCCCAGACCAGTTCCGCATCGTCGGGCTCGCCGCCGGGAAAAACGTTGCTTTACTGGCCAAACAAATTAACGAGTTCAAACCAGAGTTTGTCGGTTATTCTTCAGTTAGTGACCAGGATGAAAAGGCAAAGGTTCACCTGACCAATAATGAATACGAGTTCTTAACGCTGGAGGCTATTGCTTCTCACCCACAGGTGGAGACTGTGGTCATCGCCACTTCGGGCAAGGCAGGGCTAAGCCCGACGCTGGCGGCGGTTAAAGCGGGAAAACGTGTTGCCCTGGCTAACAAAGAATCATTAGTTATGGCTGGCGAGATTATCACCAGCGAGGTAAAGCTAGGCGGGGCACAAATTCTACCCGTTGATAGCGAGCACAGCGCCATATGGCAATGCCTCTCCGGTGAACAACAAGAAGTAACCCAGCTTATTTTGACTGCCTCCGGAGGTCCCTTCCGTGATTATTCCTCAGCACAGCTAAAAGAGGTTACCGTTGCCCAGGCGCTAAAGCACCCCTCGTGGCAGATGGGGAAAAAGGTCACCATTGACTCAGCGACCCTGATGAACAAGGGGCTTGAGGTGATTGAAGCTCACTGGCTGTTCAACATGCCTTTTGATAACATCAGGATTGTCATCCACCCCCAGAGTATTGTCCACTCCATGGTTGAGTTTGT
>JBHIDQ010000087.1:0-6256 GCA_046760155.1 Dehalococcoidales bacterium
ATGCGGGACGGGTTTCCGCACAACTATGTGGTATGCCTGTACCACTCGTGAAATGTCTCCCTTGTCGTTTTCTGTGTGGCACGACCGTTTCACTTGTGGCTTCAAGCAGCCTCTTCCCTTGGTGGGTGCCCTCTTTCTTCCCAAAAAAGTAAGCCCCAGGAACATATTACTCCTGGGGCTCTGAGCCTATGATACTTCCCGGCGCATCTACTGTCAATACATTTTTGACAACGATGTCAAATCAATAGGTTAAGCCAAGGTACGGCTAACAATGCTTACCCAGGTGCTGGCTAAAATGGCTTAGCCCTACTGTAGCTAAGAGGCTCTAACTAAATACCTTATAGCTAAGCAGCCACACCTCTCTTTCCCCTACCCCCTCCCCCCGGGAAAAGCGGTACAGTAGCTGTCTTGATGTACCATGTCCAAATAAGATGAGCTCCCCTAACCGCGTCTCGAACATCCTGATTCAGTCACTGACTCAAAGTCACAGGTGTGATGTCACGTGACTATGACTTGCAGACTCCTAAGAAGAGATTTCACATGTCCTAATAGAAAAGGGGCGCTTCCTCTATTTGCACGGAACATGATAATGTTCAATACAGGAACAATTATTATCTGAGCTAAACAAACTAGATTTCCTAATATTTGTCAAGCGTGATGTACAATAAGGAATCACCTAGGCTAGGCGGCTCAAGACCTTCTCTCCTATCATTCCTAGCATGAAGCCGAGGGTGGCACCCGTTGCTGGAGTCCAATGATTCCTGAGTTTAGCCATTGGTGCTATATCCTGAAACACTAGATAAAGTATCGCACCAGCGGAAAATACCATCAAGAAGGCAACAACCTGCTGTCGGCCAGCCAAAAGTAAGTAACCAGCTACAGCGGCTACAACGCCTACTAAGCCAAAGGGAATGAGAACCAAGAAAGACCTGTTGGGTGAGAACCCACTACGAAGTAAGTCTCCAAACGAGTTATAAGACTCAGGTAAATTCTGCATCCCTATTAATAAAGCCAGCAGCAGACCAGTCTGCCTGTCACTGGAGAAAATTGCCCCTAGCGCTATAGCTTCAGGAATAAAGTCTAACAGCATAGCCATGAGCTGTGCTGCTCTCCCACCATGTTGGGCAATAAACCTGTCCAGAAATAAGAAAATAACTACACCGAGAAGGAATGCGGAGATCAGACCTGGAAAAGATAGCATCTGTATGCCTTTGGGGACTAATGCGAAGGCAACCGCAGCAACGAGAACTCCGCCACCGAAAGCAACGACACCGTGGGAGATTTCCGTGCCCAACTCATTCTTGGGTAGTACGTTTAGCCTTGCCAGAAATCCTCCAAGGATTACAGTCGCACCGGATGCAAGCGAATACAATACTATCTGTACGATGTCTTCCATGTTATTAGTATAACATAGCTCAGGTCCCCATTAGTTAATAGTCACAGGGCAACGGTATCAAACAAAAAAGGACCACAAGATGTCATGAAGGAGCAAGGGGCAACTTTTAGCTGACTTTTGCCATAATTTTGCAAGCAGTTAGTAGGCCGTACAGGTCTCGAACCTGTGACACCCTGATTAAAAGTCAGGTGCTCTGCCAACTGAGCTAACGGCCCGTATTTAGCTTTAGCGAGTGCTCAAATTAACACCCTTCGGGAGAGTTAGCCTATTAATTTTTAACTGCCTCACTGGGTGGCAACTCACTGATTTTAGCAAATCACCTGCCGCAACGCAAGCACACGGCACCGCCACTGATTTCAAGTGACATCCAAGCCGCTTAGATACCATCGGGTTCGGGATTACCCGTCTATTTCCCGCGAAGCTGGAAAGCCAAAAGTTCCTTCTTTAGAACTATTGACTTTCTCCTTTCGCGGTGTTACTATCCCATCACCGATTAATCTGTAAAGAAGATAAATAATCATAGAAAAAGTTGATAGTCTAGTTAAGACAACTCTCGGGGAAATTGAAAAAGTAGCCTGAGTCATCTTAACCAAAGGAGCTGAACCAAATTTGCGTGACGAAGATTACATGAAACTGGCTTTAAAGCTAGCCCACAAGGGTCTGGGCAAGACCAGTCCAAACCCAATGGTGGGGGCCATTATTGTCAAAGACAAACGCATCATTGGCCAAGGCTATCACCAATGTTATGGTGACAATCATGCTGAAATCAATGCCTTCCAGAGCGCTAACGAGAGCGTAAGCGGGGCGACTCTTTACGTTACTTTAGAACCCTGCTGCCATTATGGCAAAACGCCCCCCTGTCTGGACGAGATAATCAAGCATAAAATCGGCAAGGTCATCATCGGAACCCTGGACCCGAATCCACGGGTTAACGGCAGAAGTGTGGCCATATTAAATCAGCACGGGATTGAAACCAAAGTCGGGGTGCTGGAAGCTGAATGCCGCCATTTAAATGAAGCCCATTTCAAGTATATGACCACCAGACTGCCCCTGGTCACCCTGAAATTTGCCCAAACCCTGGATGGCCGGATTGCCACCGCCACCGGAGACTCCAAATGGATAAGCTCAGATAAATTCCGCCGACTGGCACACCAATTGCGGGCGACTAACGATGCAGTAATGGTCGGGATAGACACAATACTGGTGGATAACCCACAGCTCACCGTACGTCTGGTCAGGGGGAGAAACCCCACCCGGGTTATCGTAGATTCCAAATTGAGAATACCGCTGGACGCTGAGGTGGTCAGGAGTCAGCAAGCCGCACCCACCATTATCGCTACCACTTCTCGTGCTGATAAGAAGAATTTGGCCCGCTTGCGTGAGACAGGGATTGAGGTTCTGCTAAGTCGAGAGGACAAGTCGGGTGAGGTTGACCTGAAACACCTGCTCGGCCTACTGGGAGAAAGAGGAACTTCTTCAGTTCTGGTGGAGGGAGGTGCCCAAATTATCACCTCATTTCTGAGCCAGAATCTGGCTGACAAGATAATTATCGCCATTGCACCCAAGATAATGGGAAAGGGGATTGAAGCCGTAGGAGAGCTAAATATCCGCGAGGTCAGTCAAGCCCTGAAGCTAACATTTAACAAGATAAATCGAGTAGGAGAAGATTTGGTTATTGAAGCCAGAGTTCATCCTCCAAGCTAGTTACGTTGCAACATATATTCCATCACTTCAGCGACAATAAATAATGAGCCAGTAGCACAGATAAGGTCGGGCGGTTTTGCCCGAGCTAATGCCAGCTCCACCGCTGAGGCAACATTTCCCACCACTTCAGGGACTACCCCACATCTTGAGAATTCGCTGACCAACTTGTCCGTGGCTACGGCGCGGGGGTGGCGCGATTGGGTAACCATGACCGTGTCCGGAAAAGACGCCAGTTCAGCAGCCATCCCGGCAATGTTCTTGTCCGAAGAAGCGCCAAAAATTAAAGTGGCACGTTCAAAATCAAAATATTGCTTCAGTGCCTTAACCAGCCTTCTCGCTGAGTCAGCATTATGGGCACCATCAACGATAACCCAGGGTTCACGCTGCAGAATCTGAAGTCGCCCCGGCCAGTGCACCTGCGCCAGCCCGTCGGCAATGCTCTTTGGTGACACCTTGGCTCCCCGTTCGACTAGCACTTCCGCCATCGCCACCGCGGTGGCGGCATTTTCCAGTTGATGCTCGCCAAGCAGCGGCAGATTAAGCTCATATTCACCGATTAGTCCCTTCACGTGAAACGCCTGCCCTTCCGTACTAAAAGCCTTACGTTGCCAGGTTACGTCACTGCCTACCTTCACCAGCCTCACCCCCCACTCCCGACATATCTTTACGATTACCTCCATTGCCTCGGGAAATTGCGGAGCGCAGACCACCGTGCTCCCCGACTTGATAATCCCAGCTTTTTCCGTGGCGATCTGGGAAAGGGTATCCCCTAGCACATCGGTATGGTCAAAGCTGATGGAAGTAATGGCGCAAACCTCCGGCTCGACCACGTTAGTCGCATCGAGCCGCCCCCCCAACCCTGTCTCCAGAACCTGATAAGCGACCTCCCACTCTTTGAAATAGGTGAAGGCCAATGCCGTTAATATCTCGAAGGTGGTGAGCTCACCAAAAGTAGCCAAGGCATTTACCGCTTCAACCTCGGGTTTTATCGCCGCCACCAATCTGGCGAAGGCATCCTCGGCAATGGGTTTTCCATCAATCTGGAGCCGCTCAGTAAAGTCGAGAAGATGGGGTGAAGTATAAACCCCAGTCCGGTAACCAGCTTGAGTTAAAACGGAAGCAATCATGGCCACGGTGCTCCCCTTGCCCTTGGTGCCAGCGATATGGATTGACCTGGCCGCTTCCTGAGGGTTGCCCAGTCTTTTCAGCAGCGTCTCGATACGCCTTAGGTCAAAAACGAGTGCCGAACGCGGCATGCGCTCATAATCAGCGAAGCTTAAGATGTAGTCTAAAGCCACCTGATAGTCCACGGTTCGCCCTCCTAATGGCACATCATAATCTTACCCCCTGAATTCTGTCAGGTAAAGTCCAAAATTTTTCCCCAAATTAACCCCACACCCCCTTGACAAATACTATATATTGTGGTATTTTAACATTTGCCCACTATATAATGTAGGAATTGATTATGGATTGTCCCTATTGCGGTTATCACGATTCTAAGGTTATCGACTCCCGGGAGATAAATGATGGCATCCGCCGTCGGCGCCAGTGCTTAAAATGCGACTCACGTTTCACCACCTACGAGCGCTTGCAGCCAGCCGGACTGTTTGTCATCAAGAAAGATGAAAGACGAGAGGAATTTAACCGGGATAAGCTCCTTATTGGTATTCGCAAGGCCTGTGAAAAACGGCCGCTACCCAGCGGCACCGTGGATAAGCTTGCCGATGATATTGAAGCCGAGCTTTACCAGTCCGGCAAGTTAGAGATACCCAGTGCAGTTATCGGGGACATGGTGATGGCAAGACTGAAAAGCCTAGACCATATTGCCTATATCCGCTTTGCCAGCGTCTACCGGGAATTTACTGACATCACGACTCTAAAAGAGGTCGTCGACGCTCTGGTCAGTGGTGAGTCAGGGATAGCTCGCCCCACCAACCAGTTGCCCCTGCTCTCCATTGAGGAGCTGGAGGAAATATCGAAAAGAAGCCGGCCCAAAGGTAGAGCTAAATCAGAACCATTAAACCGGAAGTAGGATTACCAAATGAGCCCGGATAATCAATCCAAAAACAAACCGATAAACTCTCCCCGTCGTACCCAGATTGCCCGCATTGTCTTTGCCGCCGCCGAATCGATGGGTATTGCCGACCGAAAACTGGTCGAGCGGCTCACCGCTCAGGTAATTGAACGTCTGGAAGAGCAGCAACCACAACAACCACCACCAACCTTGCCCGGAATGGAAGACCTGGTGCTAAAGCCGCCCCGCCAGCAAATTCGCTTGCCAACCGATACCGACATACTGACGGTGGTGGAAGAAATCTTGGCTGCCGAAGAACGAAAACAGGCCGAGGAGGTGAAAACTAAAATGAGAAAGACTGCTACCGCCAAGCCCAAAAAACAACCGGCTTCTGGCGTTAAACTTACCGAAAACGCACTTCACGTCCTGCAAAGAAGGTATTTAAGGAAAGATAAAGAGGGAAACGTTATTGAAACGCCAGAGGAGATGTTCCACCGCGTGGCCGAGGCTATCGCCTCAGCGGAACTGATTTACCACCCCAAGGCAGATGTCAAGGCAAGGGAAGACGAATTTTACCAGCTGATGGCTAATCTGGAATTTCTCCCCAACTCACCTACCCTGATGAATGCCGGTAGGGAACTGGGACAGCTATCCGCCTGTTTTGTCCTGCCCATTGAGGACTCAATGGATTCTATCTTTGACTCGGTGAAAAACACGGCGCTCATCCATAAAAGTGGCGGGGGAACCGGATTTTCCTTCTCCCGACTGAGACCGGAAAAAGATAGAGTTGGTTCCACCGGCGGGGTGGCCAGTGGTCCGGTTTCCTTCATCCGGGCCTTTGATACCGCCACTGACGTCATTAAACAGGGGGGGATGCGCCGCGGGGCAAATATGGGCATCCTTAATGTTGACCACCCAGATATTATGAAGTTCATCACCGCCAAAGATGACCCGACGGCACTGACCAACTTTAATATCTCCGTAGCCGTCACCAAGGAATTTATGGAAGCCGTCAAGGCGGGTAATGACTATAACCTGATCAATCCACGCACCAAAGAGGTTGAGGGTAAGCTCAATGCCAAAGAGGTTTTTGACACCATCGTGGAGATGGCCTGGAAAACCGGCGACCCGGGCATTGTCTT
>JBHIDQ010000088.1:0-6190 GCA_046760155.1 Dehalococcoidales bacterium
CGTTGCGATAGAACGGCCTGGATTATGTCGCCGTCGTAGATGTATTTTTTGGTTCGGGACACGATAACTTCAAATTCGGCTTGAGAAAGGTTGGACGATACCGAAAATTCGGCAGAAACTGCTGGTGAAACCTCATTAGGTACCGGCTGCCTTAGTCTATCCACTAGGCTATCAATCTTACCGGTTGCCTCAAGATATGCCGCCTCAACATCGCCATCAAGATGAGCGTGAGCGACGACTTTAATTTTGTGGGTGAGGTGGTCAAAAACGAGGAGCGTATCCGCCAGCATCAGTATGGATTCAGGAAGACCGAGTGGGTCGTGGTCAGGGGAGGGCAACCTCTCAAAGTAGCGGGCCACTTCATAGCTGAGATAACCAACCATTCCACCGTGGAATCGGGGCAAACCAGCAATTGGCACCAGTTGATAGCGCTGAAACTCCTTCTCTATCAGGAGTAAAGGGTCAATTGGATTTTTCCCATCTGTCTTCAGGATAAGGGAAGGTTCAGTACCAATGAAGCTATAGCGGGCTAATCGCTCACCGCCTTCAACACTCTCCAGAAGAAAAGAATAGTTGCCACGAGCTATCTTGAGGTAAGCCGATACCGGTGTTTCCAGGTCTGCCATCATCTCATAGTAGACCGGTACCAGATTACCGTATTTCTTTAGCTGACGAACTTCATCTAGCGTCGGATAATACATATTATCTCCCAGTATAAAAAAACCTCTCGCCCCTTCAAGGGGCGAGAGGTTCACTTCGCGGTGCCACCCTTCTTGGTCATCTAGTAAATAGAAGTAGCTGACCATCTCTGTCAGGTACAGAGGCTCTAATCTATTACCTCGATACCCCGGGACCTGATAACGCTTCCCCTGCGTCAAAGCCTACTGGTTGGTTAGTCTAACAACTTTCGGTTTGCAGCTCCCAAGTCCATTCAACTTCAGCGCTGGCATCGGCTCACACCTTTCCCGACTCTCTGAGCCTCGCTTTGAAGCCTACTAGTCTTGTTCACAGCCTTTAGGCTATTTCTCGGAGTTTAACATCATATTGTCAGTTTGTCAAGCAATAAACGGAGAAGGTTCTGCTCGGTTTGCTAAATTAAGTTCGAAAGAGCAAAATGGCTACCGAAATGATAGAAGTAAGGAAAGAAGTAATTGCGGAGACCATAAAGACTTTCACCAAAATGTTTCTTACCATCTCAAGTGTCTCGTAAGACCAGTTAAGTTTATCAATAAGGAAATTAAACCAACCTTGCCCGGTTATAAATACAATAATCGTGATAAAAGCGGAGATAAAGAAGATATAAAGTATTACTTTGAGGATGATATTCCACACCTCTTTAGAATTATTAACCATATCCCCGCCGCCTGTTTGAAGTGTAAACGAAGTATAAAACGGGATGTATACTATGTCAACCACAGTCGAAGAGCGCTATAGAGAAAGAGATAAGAGACTAGTAATCCCAAGCTGTTCGTTGTCTAAGTTTTGCGGGCAAACTTCTGTATCGTTCTAGAGCCTTTGTCAACTCCAGCACTGGTCTTAGAGACTTCGCCGACATATAGGTCACCCCGCGAGTCAACGGCGATGGCGTGAGGCGCATGGAACAGGGCAGTTTCCTTGTCTAGTCCTTCATTACCCCAGCGTGCCAGTAACTTACCATCGATAGTGAAGATGCTCACCCGCAGGCATAGCTCGGAGACGTATACCGTTTCCTCATCGTCAATAAATACATCGGTCGGACGAATGACATCAGTCCATTCAGTGATAAATTCGCCCTGGGCACTGAAAATCTGAATTCGGCTGTTTTCACGGTCAGCAATCCAGACTCGCTCCTGTTTGTCGAGCCAGATGTTATGGGGGAGTCGGAACTGACCCGGGGCACCGCCCGGTTCTCCCCAGGAGAAAAGCAGTTTGCCATCAGAGGTGAACTTGTGTATCCGGGCGTTGCCGTAGCCATCAGCGATATAGATTTCACCTGAAGGATTTACCGCCACACCAGTCGGACGATTAAATGGTGGGGCACCTCGTTGTATCCTCGCTAGACTCTCCCAGAAGTCGAAGGTTCGGATATAGCCGGTATCTGAAGCCTGGCCTTTGGTGCCCAGTGTCATTAGCAGCTTACCCTCGGGGGTGAATTTGGCGACAATATGGTTTCGATCGTCGGTGCAGTAGAGCGAGCCATCAGGACCAATACAGCTACCATGAGCACGATTGAAGAAACTTTCCCCCCATGAATTGAGCAAGTTACCCTCGCGGTCGAAGGTCATTATCGGTTGCTCACTTCTGTTCAATATATACAGCTTATCTTGTGGGTCAATCGATATACCACCGACATCGAGAAATGACCACCCCTCAGGAAGCTTTGCCCACCCATCAGCTAATTCGTAAGTGTATTTACCGGCACCATACGGCATTTTCAATATCTCCTTTCCGTAACCAACATAATTCTAGCACCATGCTCCTTGAGAAATACTCCGCCTCTTCTTTGTCTGCTGAAGTGCATTATAGCATAAAAAGAGAGGTTTGCCCTGCAGACTATTGACATTTGAAGAATTGTCATTTATAATTTAGCGTCAGCAAATCAAAGCAGTATATTCCATTGAGTGGTAAAACTCAAGGAGTGAAATAGGTAGCAGATAAAGATTAATCGAGGCCAGTGACGCAAAATTAAGTGGGAGGGGCGTTGAGCCGTCACCCATATTTGGTCACTTGAGTGGCGGGGAGCCAATAGTGAAACCGACCCCAAAAGGGTCGGTTTTGTTTTATAAAAGAGTAGGATTCCAGAGAAGAGGAAGAAGATATTTAGCTACTATGCTTTGGTCGAGAGCAGATAAGAAAATCTCGAAAAGAAGGGGGTGATAGCTTTCAATAAAAAAGATTTTTACACAGTTAGGCTCCAATATTTTAGAAGGAGGAGGAAATGAAAAAGAGACGGACATTAGCTTTGGTTCTGGTGGTAGTCTTGGTTAGTGGGGTAGTGGCTGCTGCCTGCGCGGCACCAGCCCCAGCTCCAGCGCCAGCCCCAGCCCCGGCCCCAGCTCCAGCTCCGGCTCCGGCACCAACTCCAGCGCCGGCCCCAGCCCCGGCCCCAGCCCCAGCGCCAGCACCAGCGCCGGCACCAGCCCCGGCCCCAGCCGCACCTGCCGAAGTGGTCAAATGGTCGCAGGTAGCTCAGTGGAGCGAGCCCATGCACCCCATGGTCTGGCTTAGAAAGCGCAACGAAATGCTTGAAGCCGCCAGCAATGGTCGCTTTATCATTGAGTCTCACCCGCATGGCGAGATCATGAGCGGCAAAGAGGCTTTTGATGCCACCAATGCCGGCACCATTGACGCGCTTAACTCGACTATGCACACCTGGATTGGCAAAATACCCGCCTCCCCGCTGTTCTCCGCTCGCCCTCTAGGACTTATATCCGTACAAATGGGGGCATGGCTGGAGCACTATGGTGGACTGGAGTACATGAAGGAGGTGCTTGAGCCCTTCAACTTCGGCTACACCGGCTATACTATGATCACCACCCCGGAAGGCCTCTGCTGGTCCAATGTCAGGATGGACACACTGGAAGCCTGGAAAGGGGTAAAATTCCGCACCAAGGGCTTCTGGGCTGAAGTTTTACAGGACCCGAGGGTTGGCGCTTCGGTGACCACCATCGCCGGTGCCGAGCTTTATGCGGCAGGGGAGAAGGGCATTCTGGACGCCTGGGAATATTCCAATCCAGCGACCGATATCGCTCTTGGCTTCTACGAAATCACGAAGTACTACATGGTGCCGGGGATACATCAGCCGTCCACGGTCCTTTGGGAGGCGGTCAACGCCGATTCGTGGGCAGCCCTGCCTGACGACCTTAAGGTATTGTACGATGCGGTCAACCACGCTATCGCCCTGCAGGGATACGCCGACCTTGTTCTTGAAGACGCCAAGGCACTCAAGGCTTTTTCAGAAATGCCGGACCTAGAGATTATTACTCTCCCGGATAAGCTGCAGCAGCAGTTCTTTGAGGTAGCCGATGACCTCTATAAGAAGAAGAGCGCCGAAGACCCGTTCTTCGCCAAGGTGTACCAGAGCCAGCTGGACTTCAAGGAACAGTGGGGAATCTTTGCGCAGTACCAGACGCCCAAAATCTAGCTGGATTTTGCTCAGACACTCATCCCCACCAACCTCCAATTCATGGGGTGGGGGTGAGTGTTAGTCAGACAGGTGCTGTATGGTTGTAATCGAACGGATTTTAAATGGAATTGACTTTATCTGTATCTGGTCGGGAAAGCTCGCCGCTTTCCTGGTGATACCTCTCATCCTGGCCGTCGTTTACGAAGTTACCTCACGGTATGGATTTGATAGGCCAACGATATGGGCATTTGAGATCGAGCGGATGGTGGGCGGCAGCCTCTTTATCATGGGGTTTGCCTGGGTGCTCATCATGAAAGCTCATATCAGGGTGGACCTATTATATAAGCGCCTCTCACCCCGCGGTAAGGCGATACTTGATGTCGTCCTCACTCTGCTCCTGGTTTTTCCGCTGTGGCTCTGGGTCATGCCGCAGATGATTGAGTGGGTACAGACCTCGTGGGCAATTCACGAGCGGAGTTCAGACAGCGCCTGGAGGAACATTATCTATCCCTTCAAGACGGTGGCACCGATAGCCATTTTTCTGCTATTGCTGGCACTGTTTACCACATTTGTTCGCGATGTAAGAACTATCGTCAGGGGGAAGTGATGCTAGGCATAGAGATAAGCCCGATGCTGGTTACCATCCTCATGCTGGGGATACTGGCCATCGGCATCTTTTCTGGTTTTCCCCTGGCCTTTATCTTGGCCGGAGTCGGCTTCGCCTTCGGCCTTCTCTTCATGCCAGAAGGCAGGATTTTCGGCATGGCTATTATGCAAACCTATAAGACGATGACCAATTATGTTCTGCTGGCGGTTCCCCTGTTCGTCTTTATGGGGATGATGCTGGGGCATTCCGGGGTTGCCGAAAAACTTTTTGGCACCATGCACCTTATCATGGGGGGACTCAGGGGTGGCCTGGCCCTGGCCACTATATTTGTCGCCACCATCTTTGCCGCCTGCACTGGCATCATCGGCGCCTCCGTGACCACCATGGGGATAATTGCTCTGCCCCCCATGCTCAAACGGAGTTATAACAAGTCCCTGGCTTGCGGCTCTGTCTGTGCCGGCGGCACCCTGGGCATCCTGATACCTCCAAGCATCATGATAGTCATTTACGGACCCATGGCCGAGATTTCGGTGGGCAAGTTATTTGCCGGGGCCTTTGTCCCCGGTTTTATCCTTTCCGCTTTATATATGAGTTATATCGCCATCAGGTGCTGGCTCAGGCCTGGAGATGGTCCCCCAATATCGGTAGAAGAGAGACGAGCCGTGCCCACCAGCCAGAAAATCATGCGGATGTTATTCCAGATGATTCCCCCGGTTCTCCTCATCCTGGGAGTGCTGGGCACCATCTTCGCCGGGATAGCCACCCCCACCGAGGCGGCCGGTGCCGGTGCCTTTATTGCCACCCTCATGGCTGTTGTCTATCGTAGATTCAACTGGAAAGTTCTCAAGAGTACGACGTATGAGACGATGAAAATCACCGGCTTCATTATGCTGCTGGCGATAGGGGCGAGTATCTTTACCGGCGTTTTCGCCTACCTAGGGGCTGGCAAGTTCGCCACCGAAGTGCTAGCAGCGGTGCCCGGAGGCAAGTGGGCCGCTTTTGCCGTGATGATGTTCATCGTGCTTATCCTGGGCATGTTAATCGAATGGATTGGCTCCATCTTCATTGTCGTTCCAATATACACACCGGTGGCGGCGGCACTCGGCTTTGACCCCCTCTGGTTTGCCATCACCGTCCTTGTCATGTACCAGACCGGCTTCCTGAGCCCGCCCAATGCCCATGCCATCTTCTATCTGCAAGCCGTCGCTCCGCCAGAGATAAGGGTTGAAGACATCATTAGAGGTGTCTGGCCGTTTATCGGTTTGATTCTGGTGGGGCTAACCATAATCACTATCTTCCCGGAGTTAGCTTTGTGGCTGCCCAGTATTATAGTAGGATAAGTAAATAAGATTAGAACGAGAGGAGAAATTAATTGAGGATTGAGCCGGAAGTATGTATTGCTTGTGAGTTATGCATCCCCTATTGCCCGATGGAAGCAATCAGTATGGAGGGTGATGTTGCCGTAATCGACGAGGACG
>JBHIDQ010000089.1:0-6073 GCA_046760155.1 Dehalococcoidales bacterium
GGTACTTCCCTTAAAATTTTTCGAGGCATGTAAAATCCCTCCGCTAGTTCAATCTATTTTTTACCACAATCTTTCGACTGCTGGCAAACTTATCGGGAGCAGTTGACAAGATGAATTGGTGAGCGTTATAGTAACTTGAATTCAAAGCGGTAAAGATAAAAAAATATCAAAGGAGGGGTATCATGGGTGCTAGGACGACAAGGGAAATTGCGGAATGGGTGCACCGCACCGGATATAAAGACTTTGACTCAGAGTTAATCGACTACTCCAAAATACTAGCCCTAAGCCATCTGGGCATGACTGTAGCCGGGACGGCGATGCCCTTTGGCAAGATAGTCTTACAATATGTCAAGGCTTATGAGTGTTCCCCTGAAGCCGGAGTGATGGGGGGTGGTTTTCGCACTCTGGCTGAATATGCTGCCTTGGCCAACGGGACACTCTCCCACATCACCGAACTGGAGGACGATAGCTTCCCGGACGGTCTTTACTCATGCGGCGCCTGGCCCACGGTTTTTGCCCTTGGCGAAAAACTGAAGCTGTCCGGTAAGGATGTTCTCGAGGCTCTTATCATAGGATATGAGGTGGCTTCCAGAATAGGAATAGCCTCTCAAAAGGCCATCGCCAAAGGCCGTCTCAATGCCGCGGCATGTGGGACTATAGGCTCTGCGGCTATGGCAGCCAAACTCTTAAAACTTGACGTGGAGAAAACCACCCACGCCTTGAGCCTAGCTGCCTCTCAGGCGATGGGGATTGCCCGGCAGACCGGAGCTGGGGCTCACCTGATTGAGTCCGGCTTTGCCGGTAGAAACGGCATCTGTTCGGCGATGCTGGCCAAACTCGGCTTTACTGGAAATCCCGCTATTCTGGAAGGCCGTGCCGGTTTTATGGACCTCTGGACTGAGCTACCCGATTTTGACCTACCATTAGGCGAAGATGGTTATCGGGTCATGCAGGTCGGCATCAAGAAATATCCCTGCTGCTACCTGCAACAGCGCAACATAGACGGCGTCCTCGACTTGATTGCCGAGCATAATATCTCCTGGGATGAGGTGGAAAGCATTGAGCATGAGATAAATCACACCGTATCTTTATACCTGAAGTATTCCCAGCCGGAAACTGGGGAGGACGCCAGATTCAGTGCGGAGCACAGCACCGTAGCCTGTTTCTTTGATAAACAGGTTTTTCTAAACAGCTACACCGATGAAAAGGCAAGAGACCCAAAGTACAAGGAGGCACGGAAAAAGGTAAAGGTAACCGTACATCCGGAATGGCCGAATGGTTATTTCACTTCTTTTGATAGTCCGCTGACCATCAGGCTGAAAGACGGCCGGGAATATAAGAAAATATGCGTTACCGCCCGCGGTGACCCCTCTAAGAGACTAAGCTCTGATGAGATAATGAAAAAATATACGGACTGCATGGACTTCGCCGGTAGTTTTTCGCACCAGGCAATCGAAAAAGCCGCCGAGATGACTCTGGAGTTGGACAAAGTTAAGGATGTTTCCGAGCTAGCGAGCCTCCTTACCTTTCCCGATAAGGCTAAATAAAGAAAAACAAAATTCGCTAAGTGAAGAGGTGGGGTGCACTGATGCAAAGAAGGCTTCTGCAACCCTTCCGAATAAGGAACATGCAATTGAGGAACCGTATCGTGATGGCTCCCATGGAAACTCAGTATGGTGGCGAAGATGGCTACGTAACGGAGCGTGTTAAAAATTATTACGAGGCACGGGCACGTGGTGGAGCTGCACTAATTATAGTAGAGGCTACCTATATTCATCTGCGGGGGTGGGCCCATGCTAACCAGTTAACCATACGTGATGACAAGTTCATTCCGGGCATGAGCGAGTTAGTCCAAGTTATTCATCGACATGGCGCCAGAGCTGCCATTCAACTCAACCATGCTGGTAGAGAAGCAAAGATGGCGGCATTGAATGGAATACAGACAGTAGCCCCGTCTCCGTTGGCTGGTGGTTTGTTCAGACAGACACCCAAAGAACTGACTATTGACGAGATTGAGGAAATCATTGCCTTTTTTGCTGAGGCGGCACTCAGGGCCAAGAAAGCGGGCTTCGATGGGGTGGAAATCCATGGCGCACACGGCTATCTCGTCTCCCAATTCCTATCTAGGGCTTCCAACAAGCGCCAGGACAGCTACGGAGGCGACCTGCCGAACCGAGCCAGGTTTCTCATTGAAGTGCTAAAAGCAATAAAGAAAGCTGTCGGTGATGACTATCCCGTTTGGTGTCGAATTAACGGCAAGGAATACGGTGTGGAGGAGGGAATAACTCCGGAAGAAGCCCAGGACACTGCGTGGATGGCTCAAGAGGCAGGTGCTGATGCTATCCATGTGTCTGCCACCGGTCCCAGAGCCTCCAATAACTTGCCCTCTCATACATTTGTCCCTGCGGTACTTGAAGAGCTGGGAGCAGGAATTAAAAGCGCGGTCACCGTACCAGTGATAGCTGTCGGTAAGATGACACCCGACGCTGCCGAGAGGATCCTGGCAGAAGGCAAGGCAGACCTTATCGCTATCGGGAGAGCTCTTCTGGCCGACCCAGAACTTCCCAACAAGATTGCTGATAATAAACTGGAGGACATTACCCCATGCATCGACTGCTTTGGATGTCGTAATGACGTATTTTCCCAAATATTGGGGCTTTCCAATATATTGGGCATCGGATGCCACGTGAATGCCGCCTTAGGCAAAGAGAAGGAATACGAGATCACCCCAGCGAGGGAACCGAAAAAGGTTCTTGTCGTCGGGGGTGGTCCGGGGGGCATGGAAGCAGCCCGGGTAGCCGCTCTAAGGGGTCACCAGGTAACGCTCTGGGAGAAAGAACCCAGACTGGGCGGGCAGTTAATCCAGGCGGCGATTGCGCCGTATAAAGACCGAATCAGTCTGTTGCCCGAATACCTTCAACTACAGTTAAAGAAACTCAATGTCGCCATCGAACTGAACAAAGAAGCAACCGCCACCATGATTGAAGAGTTCAAGCCCGAGGCGGTTATCCTGGCTATCGGGGTAAGACCTTTGACTCCAGAGATTCCGGGTCTGGATAAAGCTCATGTCGTCCAGGCGGTGGATGTTCTGGAAGGCAAAGCGGAGGTGGGAAATCGGGTCATCATAATTGGTGGTGAGCTGGTGGGGTGTGAGACGGCAGAGTTCCTTGCTGAAAAGGGAAAGAAGGTCACCGTTATGCGAAGGGGACCGGAAATGGCAACGCAAGTAGGCCCTTGTCTCAGACCATTCCTCTTGGATAGACTTGCGGAGAAAGGTATCACTCTGCTCACTGAGGTTAGATACAATGAGGTAGTTCCAGACGGTCTTGTGATTACGACTAAAGAAGGGAAGAAGGAAATCATCGAAGCTGATACCATAGTTCTAGCGGCAGGCTCTATCCCTGACCAAAAGCTTTATGAAGACATCAAAGGTAAGGTGCCAGAGGTCCATTGCATTGGGGATTGCCTTGCGCCGCGAACAATACGCGACGCTATTGCCGAGGGTTATCGCGTTAGTTTAGCGATATAAAACATTTGCCAAGACTCCGCAAATACTTTTACGACGAAATCTAATTGAACAATCCTGGTCAATTCAGACAGGTGCTATCCGGCTAAATTCAGTGACTAAGAAGGACTTGACGAAGTGCTACGGCAGTAATATTATTATCAATGCCAAAAAGGCTGACCAATGAGCTGAAAAAGGAGGTGGTTAAAGCAGTCAAAATCTAATGTTAGGGGATACTTCCTGGAAAAGTAGTGCAATGATGCAAACAATTTAAAATGGGAGGTTTTTCATGACGAGCAAAGGAGCTACCAGAGATATTGCCGAATTTGCCCTTAAAACTAGCTATGATGACTTTGATGACAAGTTGCGACAGCGCGTCAAGGAGATTTTACTTGACAGCGTGGGCATGACTTTGCCTGGCGTTTCTATGGCCCAGGGTAAGGCAGCCTTAAACTACATCAGGGAGCTTAAAGCTCCTGAGGAGGCGGGGGTCTGGGGTGCTGGCTTCCGCACTTCAGCGGAATGGGCCGCCGTAGCCAATGGCCACACTTCCCACACCACCGAGCTTGAAGATGATACTTATCCTGATGGAACCTATCAGGTAGGTATCTTCCCGGGAATTTTCGCTCTCGGGGAAAAGCTGCACATTTCTGGGAAGCAAGCTATGGAAGGGTTTGTCATTGCCTTTGATATCGCTGCCAAAGTAGGCTTGGCCTCTCTTGAGGGTATGACGCGGGGATTTTGCGGGCCCGCTCTCCACTGCACCCTCGGGGTAGCCGCCGCCGCTGCCAAGATGCTGAAGCTTGATGTGGACACCACGGTACATGCCATTAGTATTGCTGCATCTCACGCCTCCGGGCTGGTAAAACAGACCGGTGCCGGGATACACCTCTACGAGGCCGGGAAGGCCTCAAAAGATGGGATAAGCTCGGCCATGCTGGCCAAGCACGGCCTTACCGGGCTACCGAACATCATTGAGATGCCGATGGGGTTTCTGGATGCTATCGCCGGGGTGACCAACCCGGACCTCAAGCTGGGAGTGGGGGGATTCCATTCGGTAAACATTGGCATCAAAAGATACCCCTGTTGCTTCATGCAGCAGCAGGTTATGTTTGGCTTCCAGGAACTGATTAGGGAGAACAATATTTCTGCCGATGATGTCGAGAGCATCGAGGTAGATGTCCAACCTGGCTTCATGATACCGGTGCGCTTCCAAAATCCGGAAAATGAAGACCAGGCCAGATTCAGCCTGCCGCACAGCCTTGCTGTTCTGCTCTTGGACAAGGACAAGAAGGTATTTCTAGACAGCTACGACGAGAAGAAGACTCACGACCCCAAGGTGAAAGCGCTGCGGGATAAGGTAAAGCTGATTGTTCATCCGGAGTGGATGCTACCGGGCATATCCGGACATGACAACCCGGTAAAAATTCGATTGAAGGATGGTCGGGAGTTCTCCAAGGTATGTACCAGTGCCGATGTCTCCATGATTCTCGATGTCAATGAGGTACTGGAGAAATATATGGACTGCGCATTGCGGGTGGTTTCCAAAGGCCGGGCTGACCAGATAGCTGATATGATGTTAAATCTGGAAAAGGTGGACGACATCGGAAAGGTAAGTGAGTTGGCCACTTATCCCGACAAGTAATACCGGCTAGGCAATTACATCGAAAGCGAAAAAGGCAAGGGGGTGGTGACATCCCTTTGTCTTTTTAAAATGGGCTTCGCTGCCTTGGCTGGTTCCTATCTATTACGCCCAATTACCAGGGCTATCGTGAAATCAACCAGACTGATATTTGGTGTGGCCACTATTCCGCTTTCCAGTTTCCACAGGACAGGAGAGGTGTTATGCTTTTTAATTTCTTCATCTATGTTTATTCCAGCCTTCTTGGCCTCGGTCACGGTCTCACCATCCACCATACCACCGGCCAGACAATGGGGCATACCATCAGGACCGATGAAGAACTGAGTGCCGGGTCCGTCAGTCCCGTCAGTATCCACCGATGCTATCACGATGTTTTTACTTCCGGCTATTCCCGGAGCCGCTGATAACGCAAACTCCTGATTTCTACCGCCAATCCCTCTCTCATTGCCTACCGTGACGACTATCTCACCGCTGGTGAATAGGGCACAAGGCGGTTTGCAAGGTTTACCACTACGCTCAATCGTCCGGCAAATGGCCGCCATAAAAGCACCAGCCTGGCGTGCTTCCACGCCCCATAGCTCATCGGTGAGCAAGACTGGTTTGAAGCCTAATTCCCTCGCCTTCTGCATAGCCGCCGGTAGTTTGGCGGTATATTTATATCCGGGCATGACCCCGAAGATGCGGGAAGGCATCTTTTCGAACTCCTCCGCTTTTACCGTCTCGTATTTGGGGTCACCCTTTGTCAGGAAATCCCTGACTGAGGAAGGAACCTCTTCCCAGGCATCCCATTTCTTCAGATTCTCAACGGCGAGCTGGAAAGTGGTGCAGTCGGGAAGCGTGTGCAGCCAATAATTTTGGTACATGAGTTCCTCGTAGGTGAGAGGGTCACGGGCAATGATGTGTATCGCCTGCGCTGGATAGATATA
>JBHIDQ010000090.1:0-6032 GCA_046760155.1 Dehalococcoidales bacterium
TACCCGATGTTCGTTGTTGAGGGCAAGGGCATAAAGCAGGAAATAACTTCAATGCCAGGCATCTTTCGTTACTCGCCGGACCAGTTGCCACCGGAGGTAGAAGAGGTAGCCAGACTTAAGATTCCGGCCGTTCTCCTCTTCGGCATACCAGAACACAAGGATGAAACCGCCTCCTCCGCCTATGACCCCAATGGAGTCATCCAGCAGGCAATACGAGCCATAAAGAATGCCGTGCCTGAGCTTCTGGTGGTAACCGATGTCTGTCTCTGTGAATACACCAGCCACGGACACTGTGGAATAGTAGCCAATGGCACGGTTGATAATGACCAGACGTTACCGCTGCTGGCAAAAATGGCCTTATCCCACGTTGACGCTGGTGCGGACATAGTTGCCCCCTCGGACATGATGGACGGCCGGGTGCAGGCAATAAGAGAATCACTGGACGAAGCGGGATGTCAGCAGATTCCCATCCTCTCTTATGCTGCCAAATATGCTTCCGCGTTCTACGGGCCTTTCCGCGAGGCTGCGGAATCAGTCCCGCAGTTCGGTGACCGTCGTGCCTACCAGATGGACCCACCCAACGTGCGGGAGGCACTGCGGGAGGTGGAGCAGGATATTACTGAGGGAGCCGATATCATCATGATTAAACCAGCCTTGGCCTATCTGGACGTGATCCAGCAGGTGCGTAATACCTTTAACTGCCCTTTGGCTGCCTACAACGTCAGCGGTGAGTACGCCATGGTGAAAGCCGCCGCCCAGCGAGGCTGGCTGGACGAGAGGCCAGTGGTACTGGAGATTCTCACCGCCATCAAGAGAGCCGGGGCGGATATTATTCTTACCTACCACGCTAAGGATGTCTCCCGGTGGTTACAATCGATTTAAGGAGGTATTCATGAATTTAGAGCGTTCCCGGAAACTTTTTCAGGAAGCCCAGCAGTATTTACCGGGCGGGGTTGATAGTCCGGTACGCGCCTTTAAGGCCGTAGGTGGCAATCCCCCTTTTATCACCAGGGGGCAAGGTGCCAAGATATATGATGAGGACGGTAACGAGTTCATTGACTACGTCTGTTCCTGGGGGCCCTTAATTCTTGGCCACTCCTACCCGCAAGTAGTTGACGCACTGAAACAGGTGGCAGAGCGAGGTACCAGTTTTGGCGCTCCAACCGAACTGGAGATAACCTTGGCCAAAATGATTTCAACAGCCATGCCCTCCATTGAGATGATACGGTTTGTCAACTCGGGCACGGAAGCCACCATGACCGCACTGCGTTTGGCACGGGCATTCACCAGTAGAGACAGGATAGTGAAATTCGCTGGTGGTTACCACGGACATGCCGATGGGTTGCTGGTCAAAGGTGGCTCAGGTCTGGCCACTTTAAGTCTGCCCAACTCTCCCGGTGTGCCAACCAGCTATGCCCAGAATACACTGCTGGCACCCTACAACAGTGCTGAAGCCGTGGCCGAACTTTTCCAGCGTTATCCTGAGGAGATTGCCGCGGTCATCGTTGAGCCGGTGGCAGCCAATATGGGCGTGGTACCGCCCCAACCCGGTTTTTTGGATAGCCTTCGCCGTCTGACCAGCCAATCTGGCGCCCTCCTTATTTTTGACGAGGTTATCACCGGTTTTCGGGTTGCCTATGGAGGAGCGCAAGCCCTCTACGGAATTACCCCTGACCTGACCTGCTTGGGCAAGGTTATTGGCGGCGGACTACCGGTAGGTGCCTATGGTGGCCGGCGAGAGATTATGGAGATGATGGCACCAACCGGGTCGGTTTATCAAGCCGGAACGTTGTCTGGGAACCCGCTGGCGATGACAGCCGGGATAGAGACCCTTAAAGTCCTGGGTCAACCCGGGGTCTATGAGCAATTAGAAAAGACAACCGCCTACCTAGAGGAAGGCATCACCAGGGCGGCATCGGCAATAAATTTCGACCTAAGTATCTCCCGTCTTGCCTCGCTGCTTACCGTTTTCTTCACCCGCAATCCAGCCCTTGATTACGAATCAGTTTCACAGGCAGACACGGCGCTTTTCGGCAGATTCTTCCAGCAGCTACTGACCGAAGGGATATATTGGCCGCCCTCACAATTTGAAGCTGCTTTTATCTCTCTCGCTCATAGTTTTGAGGACATCAAGACTACAATTGAGGCCATTGACAAGGTATTGAACCGCCTGTAAGTTAAATCTAAGCTCTTCGATGGCCTCAGATTATCCTGTCAATAAGTCATTGCTACTCCATTGAAAATGAGCCAGACTATCCTGTCCGCCCAGAGATTACATCTTGGCGCTTTGGGCAGTATTCCTTAACCAGACTCGTTGCTGGATACTTGACGAAGGTTAACTCCTCATTGTATTCTACTACCTATATATTGCCAGAGGCATCAAAAGAGCGTCCTTCATACCAGTTTGAGCAGGGGGAGGAAAAAGTATTATGGAGTATCCTGAAATCACCAAGCCCAGCGTGGATAAGATGGCCGTGCGGCCGAATCTAGACGGCGAGTATCCCTTGGGTAGTGATTTCGACTGGACGCAAATAGAAAGGGAGCTGGGAATCCACAATCGGGAAGAGCTGAACTTGGCTTATTTGGCTCTTGACCGGCATGCCAACTCGCCTCGCCAAAACAAGGTAGCCCTCTATTGGGAGGGGAAAAATGGTGAAATGGAAAGCTATACTTTTGCTGAACTATCCGTGCTCACCAACAAGTTCGCCAATGTCTTGGCAGGACTGGGACTGGCAAAGGGTGATCGAGTATTCACCTTTATGGGGCGCGTTCCCGAGGTATACATTGCGTTGTTTGGCAGTCTCAAGTTTGGCGCTATTGTTGGGCCTCTTTTCGCCGACTTTGGACCGGACCCGGTAAGGGACCGCCTGCAAGATAGCGGGGCTAAGGTACTCATTACCAGCCCCGCGTTAAGAGACCATATCGCCTCTGTCCTCCCTGAACTGACTGACCTCAAGCATCTGATTGTCGTGGACAGAGATGGCCAATACACGGGTCAGGCTGGAGACTTGAATTACCAGGAGCTCATGTCCGACGCCCCTGTCGACTTCCCCAACATCCTTACCGGAGCAAATGACTATTCCATAATGCATTATACTTCCGGCACCACGGGAAAGCCCAAAGGTGCCGTCCACGTTCATTATGCTGCCATTCAGCACTACGCCACTGGTAAATGGGTGCTGGATTTCCACGAAGATGATGTCTACTGGTGCACCGCCGACCCGGGATGGGTCACCGGGACGTCCTACGGGATGTCAGCCCCTTGGACCAATGGCGTATCTCAGGTCGTCTACGAAGGCGGCTTCCGTGCCAGTGCCTGGTATTCCATTATCGAGAAGTACAAAGTGTCGGTGTGGTATACCGCCCCTACCGCCATACGCATGCTCATGAAAGCCGGGGAGAAGGTTGCTAGGCAACACGACCTCAGCAGTCTACGCCACATTTGCAGTGTGGGAGAGCCGCTGAATCCAGAGGCGGTGATGTGGGGCCTGAACGCATTCCACCAGCCCATACACGACAACTGGTGGCAGACAGAGACGGGAGCCATTCTCATTGCCAATTATCCCTTTATGAAGGTGCGTCCCGGTTCCATGGGCCGGCCGATTCCCGGCATCACCGCCACCATATTAGATGCGAATTACAATGAGGTGCCACCCGGAGAGGAGGGGTACCTGGCCATCCGGCCAGGTTGGCCCGCCATGTTCCAGACCTACTGGAATAACCCTGAGCTTTACCAATCGCGCTTCCACAATGGGTGGTACATTACCGGTGATAATGCCCGCCGGGATAGCGATGGCTATTTCTGGTTCGTAGGCCGTGCCGACGATGTCATCAACACCGCCGGGCATTTAGTCGGGCCTTTTGAAGTTGAGAGCGCTCTTATCGAGCATCCCGCCGTGGCCGAGGCAGGCGTCATCGGAAAGCCAGACCCAATCGCTATGGAAGTGGTGAAGGCCTTCGTAGCTCTTAAGGACGGATACCAGCCGACCAATGAACTGCGCCGAGAGCTGCTGCAGTTTGCTCGCCATAAGCTCAGGGCAACCGTCGCACCGCGGGAAATAGAGTTTATCGCCTCCCTACCCAAGACCCGCAGTGGCAAGATAATGCGTCGTTTACTTAAAGCTCAAGAATTAGGCCTGCCTCTTGGTGATACCTCCACTCTGGAGGAATACTAAGGGTGGATTGCCAATGATTGCTCAGCTGGTGATGGTTAGTCCCCAATCCTGTCGTTTCGTAGGGAGTTCGGACTCCTCATTCAGCGCAGAGCAATTGTCTAAATGGTAGAGCAGCCATGAACAATAGGGTTGTTGTTACCGGCATGGGAATCGTGGATCCCCTGGGGCTGGGCGTGCCTCTTACCTGGCAAGGACTTGTCAGTGGCAAGTCAGGAGTGGACCTCGTAACCCTTTTTGATGCCAGTGAGTTTGAGGTGAGGATCGCCGCCGAGGTTAATGATTTCGATCCGCTCCAGTTCATGGACCGCAAGACCGCCAGACATATGGATCGCTTCACGCATTTTTCAATCGCTGCCAGTCTTGAAGCGTTGGCGAGCTCTCACCTGAAGATTGACAACTTTACCCGGCATGAAATCGGGGTAATCATCGGCAGCATGATGGGGGGACTGGGTACTTTATCTGAGCAATTCAACATATTATCAAATAAAGGGGTCAGCCGGGTAAGTCCGTTTCTTATCCCGGCAATGATTCCAAGTATGGCATCCGGTCGGGTGTCAATTCATCTTGGTGTTACTGGTCCTACCTACTGTGTTGCGTCGGCTTGTGCCAGTGGTGCTCATGCTATTGGTAACTCCTTCGCCACCATCAGGCAAGGTGATGCCTCCGTAATGCTGGCCGGGGGTAGTGAGGCAATCATTACCCCAATTGCCTTCGCTGGCTTCAGTGCCATGCGAGCGCTTTCCACCAGGAACAGTGACCCCAAGAAGGCATCCCGCCCCTTTGACGCCCAGCGCGATGGCTTTGTCATGGGTGAAGGCGCCGCCGTCCTAGTCTTGGAGAGCCTCGACCATGCACTGAAAAGGGGGGCACCTATACTAGCTGAGGTAGTTGGCTATGGAGCTACTGCTGACGCTTTCCACATTACTGAGCCTGATGAGCAAGGCGAGAACATTGAAAGGGCAATGCGTTTGGCACTGCAGCAGGCACATCTGAAACCTGAGGACATAGACTGCATCAACGCTCATGGGACGAGCACCAAACTCAATGATGTGATTGAGACCAGGGCAATCAAGTCCCTTTTCGGAGAGCAGGCCTACAAAGTGCCAATCAGCTCCAGCAAGTCAATGCTGGGGCACACCATGGGAGCTGCCGGGGCAATTGAGGCCCTGGTCTCGGTACTGATAATACAAAACGGCATTATTCCACCGACAATTAATCTGGAGAACCCTGACCCTGAGTGTGATTTAGACTACGTTCCCCAAGTAGCACGACGAAAGAAAGTCAGGACCGTACTATCCAATTCATTTGGCTTTGGTGGACATAACGCATCACTTTTATTCTCTGCGTATGAAGAGTAATACTCCAACGCACCATTGAAAAGCCAGCCAAAATGTTAGCCAAATGAGAGGATAACGAACGTAGGCCGTGCCAGTCTCGAACTATGCCATTTCCACTGACGATTTACTCTATTCATATATCATGTTCTGTGCGAAAGCAGTGAATGACAGAATAGTGAAGGAGCTAGATAAAAGGAGAGCGCGGAACAGGCTACGGAACGTGAAGAATGGTTATTAGGGAGGACAGGTCCGGTGGTGCCCAATTCCGGCCCTGTCCTCATCAGGAAAGGGAAGAAAGAAGGAAAATATGGTAGCTTTTACATTATCGGTCATTATGAATAAAAGAGGAACTGGGGAAAATACTTATTTTAACGATATATTCGCCGTGTTTTTCCACAAAACAACCGCATGGTTGAGAGGAAATTTTATATATAAATTGGCGCTATATTGTCAAATAGAGTACACAAAGTGTCAGGTTGCCCAATTAAACAAGCATTTATTTTATAACTAAGGAAACAAA
>JBHIDQ010000091.1:0-5919 GCA_046760155.1 Dehalococcoidales bacterium
CCCAGCTGAGCTACAGCCCCAATCTGCCCCAGTCATTATAGCATATTTAATTTGTTTTTATCTCTCTTCATTTCACTATCCTTCTTGTCAGCTACCCACATTGTTGTTATACTAAATGCGTTGTCTTAATGAGGGCAGGCGATGAATTTTGAGACCATTATCGGGCTGGAGGTTCATGTCCAACTGCTGACCAAGAGTAAAATGTTCTGCGGTTGCAGTGCCGATTATGCCAGCGCACCACCCAATACCCATGTTTGCCCGGTATGCTTGGGCATGCCCGGAGTTCTGCCGGTCATCAACCAGCAAGCCATAGAATACACCATAATGACAGCTCTGTCCTTGAACTGCACAATATCCGATTATACCAAGTTTGACCGTAAGAACTACCCATATCCTGACCTGATGAAGGGCTATCAGATTTCACAGTATGACTCTCCCATTGGCTGCGGCGGCTGGCTCACTATTGAAGTTGATGGAGAAAAGAAGCAGATAGGCATCATTCGCGTTCACCTTGAAGAGGACGTCGCCAAACTATTACACCGCACTTCTTCATCCGGAGAAGACTACAGCCTGATTGATGTTAACCGTTCTGGCGTACCACTGATGGAGATTGTCGGTGAGCCCGATTTGCGTTCCCCGGAGGAAGCTCGGCAGTACCTGATAAAGCTACGTAGTATCCTGCAATATCTGGGGGTGTCCACCGGGAACATGGAAGAGGGCAGCTTCCGCTGCGATGCTAATATCAGTATTCGGCCGGAAGGTAGCTCGGAGGCGATGGCTAAGGTCGAGGTCAAGAATATGAATAGCTTCAGGGCAGTCTACCAGGCGATGGACTATGAAGCCAATCGGCAGAGGAAGGCGGTCACTGAGGGTAGGAAACTTATCCAAGAAACCAGGGGCTGGGTAGAGGAGAAGGGTAAAACCGTTGCCCAACGGAGCAAGGAATATGCTCATGACTATCGGTATTTCCCTGAGCCGGACCTCCCGCCATTGGCTATCAGCCGGGAGTGGGTGGAGGAAATCAGAGCCAAGCTGCCCGAACTACCTGAAGCCAGACGTGACCGATTTGCCACCGAATATGGGCTGCCCCTCTATGATGCCACCCTGCTCACCAGCTCTAAAGCAATGGCAGATTACTTCGAAGAATCTTTTGAAGAATCTCGCAGAAGTAATATGGGAATTACGGCTAAGGATATAAGCAACTGGCTTTTGGGGGAAGCCAGTCGTATCATGAATGCCAGAAATATTGATATAAATGAGTTCAGGAAAATAGTTAGCCCTAAGCAGCTTTGCCAGCTATTGCGTTTGATACCGACAGGTGCAGTTAGCAGCACAGGTGCCAAGGTAGTATTCGAGGAAATGTCTAGTACCGGGAAAAGCGCTGATGTTATTATTCAAGAACGCGGGCTCAGCCAGATCAGTGATACTCAGGAACTTGAAGGCACCGTCATTGAGGTGATAAACTCTAATGCTCAGGCAGTGACCGATTTTAAGTCGGGGAAGGAGCCGGCGCTTAAGTTTCTGGTCGGGCAGGTGATGAAAGCGACTAAAGGGCGCGCCAATCCGGCACTGGTGCATGAAATACTAAAGAAAAAACTTTCTGAAGGTTAAAATCGGGGGAGAGGGGAAATAAGATGCAAACCTATTTAAGTGTGGCTCAGATAGTACTGGCGATAGCCTTGATGCTGATTATCTTGCTTCAGGTTCGTGGTGGCGGGCTGGGGGGTATCTTTGGTCAGGCGGATACCGTGTATCGGACGAAACGGGGCGTGGAAAAAACCATGTTTCAGCTTACCATCGCCCTGGCAGTTCTATTTATTATCATCGCCATAATCTCACTCCGACTTAGCTAGTAACCGGTTGTCGCAGGGCTGGTAATACGATGAGTGCCATAATCACCTTGACCACTGATTTTGGCTTGACTGATGCCTACGTCGCGGCGATGAAAGGGATAATCCTCGGCATCAATCCGGAAGCAAAGCTAGTTGATATTTGCCACACGATTAAACCCCAGAATATCTCCCAGGCAGCCTTTGTCCTGAGCACTGCGTATAAATTCTTCCCCCAGCGCACCATCCATGTGGTGGTCGTTGACCCCGGGGTTGGTACCGAGCGAAGGGCGATTATTCTGAGGACTTCCTTGGCTGACTTCGTCGCCCCCGATAATGGTGTTTTGAGTTACGTGATACAGGATTTTCTTCAACCCCACCCCCTTCAAACTACTCCCATTGAGCAACCGCAGCCGGTTGTGCTTCCACCTGAGCTGGAGGCGGTGGCAATTACCAAACCTGAGTTCTGGCGGTCACCAGTTAGCACTACTTTTCATGGGCGTGATATCTTTGCCCCGGTAGCCGCCCGACTATCTTTAGGTTCCCCATCAACCGACTTTGGCGAGACAATAAATTCTCTTACCGTGTTACCACTAACTCATTCGTATTGGGTACAGGATAACATACTGGTCGGGCGTATCCTTCATATTGATAATTTCGGCAATCTTATTACTGATATTAGGAGTGAAGACCTTCCGCCGACCAAGCAGACAATAACTATCGAGGTTGGTGGTCAGTTCATCTCTGGATTAAGCCGCACCTATGAGGAAGGCAAGGGGCTACTTGCCCTCATCGGCAGTAGCGGCTACCTGGAAATATCACTAAAAGGAGGTGATGCCGGTACCTTTCTTAATGCCGAAGTGGGTGGTGAGGTAAAAATTAGGCTGGGAAACTAATAAATTGTCCTATTTTTAACCTCTAGGCTATTGACAAATTACAATTTGTCTGCTACTCTGCTTCACAAGAACTAATATAAGGAGGTCGAAAAATGCCTCAAGCTTACTGCATGAAGTGTCGGAAAAAGGTTGAGATTAGGAATCCTCAATCGGTGACCCTAAAGAATAAACGCCCGGCAACACAGGGGTCATGCCCCAACTGTGGTACCAAAGTATTCCGCATCGGGAAGGGGTAAAAATTTAATCCAACCTTCTGGGAACTCTATATTTAAGCATTATCTAAATTTAACGGCAGTTTGGCAGCACAAGGGGCTTGATTTTGAGTTTTACCCTAAACAAGCCCAACGGCTGTCCACATATAATTAATCCTCATCGGTTATGGGTTGTTGCTCATAGCTAGAAGTAGTATGGTGATAACCGAAGGCATTGTCGCTGGCAGTGCCTTCGGTTTTTTGGTATAATCAATTAGCTATCATCACTATTGGCGATAGCCCAGAATAATAAAGGAGAGACGAGATGGGAGAAACTCTTTCAACTAGGCGGCAGCTACTTTCCTGGCTTACTCTGTTTCGTTTAGGCGCCACGGCACGAGGGGTGCTTCCCTTCCTTCTCGGCGCAGTCATTGCTTGGAGCCAGGGAAATCCAATTAATTTGGTGGTATTGGCCCTTTCATCAGTAGCCGTTACCTTTATCATGCTGATGACCTTCTTGATTAACGAATATTACGACTACGAAGCTGACCTGATAAATAAAGAATTTCATCGACTCTCTGGTGGCAGCCGGGTTTTGCCTATGGGGCTTGTCCCCAGGCGGCAATCACTAATTGCGGCTTACGTTTGTCTCTCTATTGCCGTGGCTATCGGGCTCTTGCTCCAGTTCTATTACCAAACTGGTCCTTTTACTATCCCTCTCGGTGCGGTGGCTATCTTCATTGGCTATTTCTATACCGCCAAGCCTTTCCGTTGGTCATACCACGGGCTAGGGGAAATAGCGATCTGGTTTTCCTGTGGCTGGCTGGCAACCTTTACCGGCTACTACCTTCAGACCGGACACTTTGATATGGTTACCACTCTGGCCGCTTTGCCGGGAGCCACCAGTGTCTTCTTGCTCATTCTGATAAATGAAATCCCGGATATTAATGCCGATCGGGCGGTTGGGAAAAGGAATTTGGCGGTTAGGCTGGGGAGAGAAAGGGCTGCCATTTTATATAGCGTAGTTCTAATATTATGCTATCTTAATATCATCGTGATTATCTTTTTCGGTGTACCTCCAATTACCGCATTTCTGTCTCTCATCCTGGTGCCGCTGATTATCTGGAATATTAGGACCATTAGAAGACGCGGTTTAGGCACCGTAGAGATACAGGAAGGGCTGAGCCTGAGAACCATGCTCATTGACCACTTGATAACCATTATCTATACCATCGGCTTTATCATTGCCGGGTTAAGCTTAATCACCATAAGAATAGATTACTTAATCATACTGGCCGTTGCTTACGTTTTTGTCTTTGCACTGGAAGGATTAGGACTATTTTCCTCAAAAATAGTTACACAGCAGTAAAACCTTTCTACTGGCCGCCCACACTGATACTACGGCAGGCAGCCAGCGCTGTATTCTTTGGCTATCTGGTGGGTTGGCGGAAGCTCCCTCATTGGCTGATGAAAGGCAATAAAACATTGCCGACCGCGGCGGGAGCCATCGGTATGGGCTGCATTGGCTTTCCCATTCACCCGGTATGGGAGGTAACCAACACCTGCAACCTCAAGTGTGAGCAGTGCCATGCCAGCTCAGGTAAGCCCCTTCCCCATGAACTGAATACCGAAGAGGGTAAAAGGCTGCTGGAAGGTATGGCAGCGATAGGTGAGTTCCGCATGCTCGCCTTGGGTGGCGGCGAGCCACTGGCCAGGCCCGATATCTTTGAACTGGTCGCTTACGCCCGGAGCCTGGGACTGGAAATATCAATTGCCACCAACGGCACTTTGCTTACCCCTGAGATGGCGAGGGAATTCAAAAGGATGGGAGTGGCCAACATTGCGGTGGGACTTAATGCCAATGACGAACTGATTCATGAGCAAATCACCCGCGTTCCCGGCTCATTTGCCAAATCGAAACAGGGTATTTACGCCACTCTCGAAGTCGGGCTGAACCTGCAAATCAATACTACCGTAATGAAAGAAAATCGGACGGCTATCCCGGGACTCCTTGATTTCGCTTCTGAGGTTGATGCCCAGATTGTGCTGCTGTATCAATTGGTACCTGAGGGTAGAGGAGATGAGGAGATGGAACTATCGATGAGAGAATACCGGGCATTGACCGAGATGGTGGCGGAGCAGCAGAAAACAAATCGAGCCATAATCGAGCCAACCTGTTCTCCTCAGTATTGGGCGTATCTGATGAATCGGAATGGCAATAAACCGTCAAGACTGAAGATGAAGCTGGCGGAAACCCTTTTCAAGGGATGTGTCGCCGGCAATGGTCTGTGCTACATCAAGCCCGATGGCGAGGTCTGGCCATGTCCCTTTGTCCCCCTCAGTGCCGGAAATGTGCGCCAGCAGTCGTTGGATAAAATTTGGTATGAATCAGAGCTCTTTAGTCACCTGCGGGATAGGGAAAGACTGACCGGAGAAAAATGTGGCTCTTGCCGCTTTAAATATATCTGTGGTGGTTGCCGGGGGCGGGCTTATGCCCATTCCGGTGATTATCTGGGGGATGACCCGCTGTGCTTTCTCTATTCCACCACCACCCCAGTTCCGTAGGCAAGTATCTCAGATGCGCCGCCCATTATCATTGAAGTGGTAAACCTCAGGCAGATAATGGCATTAGCCCCTTGCCTCTCTGCATCCTCCACCATCCGCTGAATAGCTTGTTCCCTGGCTTCAGCCATCATCTTGGTGTATTCAGTTACCTCACCACCCACCATCGCCCTCAGCCCAGCCAGAATGTCCCTGCCCAGGTGCCTGGCCCTGATAGTGTTGCCCTTCACCCAGCCTACAGTCTTGACAATCTTCTTGCCCTCTACCTGGTCTGAAGTAGTAATAATCATTTCTCAACCCCCTTAAAATCCTCAGTTTTTGCCTTGGCTATCCTGTCTTTAATGGCGATTCCGAGGAGAATTAATATTCCGGCTCCAATCACACCAACGGCAACTCTGATGGATAACGGAATGTCGCTAGCCAGGAAAAAGACTTTAACCC
>JBHIDQ010000092.1:0-5837 GCA_046760155.1 Dehalococcoidales bacterium
TCTTGTCAATATGCTAAAGAGAAAAATATAGTGCCCAATTTGAGCAAGTATGTTGGGTAGCGGGTCAATTTGAAAGGTGATAAGCGGGATTGGTGGTAGGTTTAAAGGTTTTACAATAATCTTCTTGTAGGTATTGGGCGCTTTGCACCTTCTGGTGGCGTGAGTTCTACAGTTCCTTGTTGATAATTAACCACTAAGTTGCATTGATTTGTAATATCACGACCCAAAATGGAGGGAAGTCTGCGCTGCAATTCCCTATCATGGCTTAAGTTGGCCTTTTTGGGGATATGCACATCAATGGGGAAAAGATAAGTAGTTGAATCCTCTTCACGAAACATAATAAAGGCCTCCTCTTGATAAAAAGATTCCTCACCTGCAATACCTTGGACCCCCGTTAATGAGGCACGCCTAAATCTTCGATAACTCAAATTCAAACGCTCTACATCAATGAGGCTTAGAGTTGTATTATCAGCGCCAGTGTCAATCATAAAACTCATTAAACCATGCGCATTTTGTCGTGGTAAAAAGAAATATGCCTGCACATAGGGCGCAGGCAATAAATGATATCCTGTTGGGAAAAAGCCTTTTATAGGCATCGTTTACAATAACATTGATTTTCTTTCACTGGAGATAAAATCAATGACGGCTTCACTTTGAGGTATACCTTTTGAAGACAGTTTTTTACGCAATTCATGGATATTCTTCCCATGCGCCACGAGGGATTTATCGTAAACTGCTACCCAGTGATTTAAGTATTTATTCATAAGTTCATGCCATAGCGATTGAAGATATTGGAAATCTTCCTCAAAACGCCTTATTCTTAATTCAACAGTTTCCTCACCACCAACTTGAGAAACCATCTTTTGTGCTTCTTCAGTTATTGGCATATGAACATCTCCTACTTCTCTTTGTCTAATATTCCAACATAATTACAATTTTGTCAATATTAATTTGGATTATTGTTTATCCGCCCAAATAATCATCAAGTAGTTTAACAATTTCTGTAATAGCCCAAATGTGGTCACTTATATTAGCTGCCATTGCTGGTGTTCTCGGATATGGATTAGATAATGTCTTATGTGGTCTAGCAAAGTTATAATACATAAAGTATAATGCTACCGCATATTCTAGGTTTTCTATCTTCTTTAAGAACCCATTCGCTAGTCTGGTAAACTTTCCCATACTGTATGTTGACATAACTAGACACGCGGTGAGATAAGTGGTATAATTCCTTCGTTGTTCGATAATTATGTATAGTAAGGAGAGCAGAGTGATAGAAGAAATTAAAAGCTTTCTGAATTATTTGACCGTGGAGAAAGGCTTTTCCGGGAACACGGAGGACGCCTACCGCAATGACCTGCAGCAACTGGCCAGCTTTGCTGAGGAAGAGGCGACCAAGCAAGGACTCATGCCGTCATGGGCAAACTTCAGTCGGCAGGGAATGTTGAGCTACATGCTCAACCTTAAAGAGAGAAACTACGCCGCTACCACCATTGCCCGCAAGGTGGCTGCCGCCCGCTCTTTCTTCGGTTTTCTGAAGGCGGAGGGTATTATCAAGACCGACCCGACCGACAACATGAGTTCACCTAGTGTGGGCAAGTCACTACCCAAGCCCATCTCAATCAGTCAGGTGCGGACTTTGCTCGACCAGCCCGCCAAGCTGGATTCACTGGAAGCCAAAAGAGATAAGGCAATGCTGGAATTGCTCTACGCCAGCGGCATGAGAATCAGCGAGCTGGTCTCCTTAAACCTGGGGGACGTCAATACCGAAGAAGGCCATGTCCGCTGCTTTGGTAAGGGACATAAAGAGCGTCTGGTTCCCATCTACCAACAGGCTGCCCGGTCGGTAAAAGAATATATTGAGGAAACCCGTCCCAAATTGGCCCATAAAAAGGAAGAGGTGGCTCTTTTCCTTAATCCCCGCGGGGAGAGACTGACCAGGCAGGGCTTCTGGCAAAAACTGAAGGAGTATGCCAAATCAGCCGGCTTGGATACTCAAATCAGCCCCCACACCCTGAGGCATAGCTTTGCCACTCATATGCTGAGTGGTGGCGCCGATTTAAGGGCGGTTCAGGAACTGCTGGGACATGCCAACATATCCACCACCCAGGTTTACACCCATCTGACCACCGAGCATGTCCGCCGCACCTACGAAAAGTCTCACCCCAGGGCCAAGTAGGAGTTTTTCAGATGCCCAAAAAATCAAAACGCCTCAAGGTACTGCAAAGCAAAAGAAGGAAAATAAGGCAACAGCATTTAGCCACCGCTGCCCAGCCGCCCGCAGTTACCCAGACTGATAAACCGGTTGCCCCAGCCCGTCCGGCAAGTACACCAATCCCGAAGGCAACCTCAAATATAGTCCGATATCCCTACGTAATTGCCGAGCTCAAAAGAATCGGCATTCTGGCCGGGATAATACTGGTCATTCTCATTGTGCTGGCTTTGGCTTTATCGTAGTTTTCCTGACGGTCATTATGGACTTTGCAGCGGAAAGAGCCAGGTTAATCGAGCACCTTGGTGCCGAGATTAAAGATAAGCGGGTATTAGCCGCCATGTCTCGCATACCTCGGGAGCGTTTCGTACCACCCGAAAATCGGCACCTTGCCTATGAAGATATGCCGCTGCCCATTGGACTGGGGCAGACAATTTCACAACCCTTTATTATCGCCCTCATGACCGAGGCGCTGGAGCTTAGCGGCCAGGAAAAGGTGCTCGAAATAGGTACCGGTAGTGGCTACCAGGCGGCTATTCTCGCTGAGTTAGCCCATTTCGTAATTACGGTGGAGCGTTTGCCTCCCTTGGCTAAGGCAGCCAAGGAAGTATTGGATAGCCTGGGCTATGGCAATATTGAAATACACCTTTCTGAGGAAACCCTGGGCTGGCCGGAGGGAGCCCCCTATGATGCCATCATGGTTACGGCGGCTGCGCCCAAAGTACCCAACGACCTCCTCACCCAATTAGCCATTGGCGGCCGGATGGTGATTCCGGTTGGCTCCCGCTACTTGCAGGAGCTATGTAAAATCACCCGACAGCGAAAGAAGCATAAAGTTCAGAATTTAGGCGGCTGCCGTTTTGTCTCCCTTATCGGCAAGGGCGCCTGGGAAGAAGCCGATTATTAGATTATTAAGGAGGATATATGGAAGTTCTGGAAGCCATCAAAACCAGGCGAAGTATTCGCCGCTATACCACTGACCCGGTAGATGACCAGACTTTAGCCACGGTTCTGGAGGCAGCCCGCTGGGCACCGTCCTGGTCCAATACCCAGTGCTGGCGATTTGTCGTGGTGCGGGATAGCGCTACTAAGAGTAAACTCGCCGAGACCTTGGACGAGACCAATCCAGCGAAGGATGCCATCCGAAGTGCCCCGCTGGTAATTGCCGCTTGCGCCGAGCTGGGTCAAGCCGGCCGCAAAGATGGTAAGATAGTTACCGATAAGGGTGACTGGTTTATGTTTGATGTCGCCCTGGCGATGCAGAATCTGGTATTGGCCGCCCACTCGCTGGGTCTGGCCACCGTATATGTCGGGCGTTTTGATGCCAAAGAAGCCGCCAGGATTTTAGCCGTACCGGAGGGCTATTGTTTCGTGGCGATGACTCCCCTCGGCTACCCTGCCGAGACCAAGAACCCGAGACCGAGAAAAGAACTGTCCGAAATTGTCTTTTATGACCAATGGGGACATTAAATAAGGCATTACTGATATGAACTATAAAAGGTGGATTTTGGTTGCCGTTGGCCTGTTTGCTATTGGCATGGCGGTCGGCTTGGCGATGCCCACTGATATCGCCGACCTTCTGGTTGAAGACCTGGCGGCTCTTGAGGAGCTTGGTAATATCTTCAGCCCATTCAAAATCACCACCGCGCTATTTATCTTCTTTAAGAACGTTTCTGCCCTGCTGGTAAGCTTCATCTTCAGTCCCATCCTTTGCCTGACGCCTATCCTGGCTTTGACGGCTAATGGCTTGGTCCTCTCTTTCGTATCCTCGGCTGTAGTTCAGGAAGAATCACTCGGTCTTCTCTTGGCCGCTCTGCTACCCCACGGTATTTTTGAACTCCCGGCGCTGATTATGGGCGAGGCCGCCGCCCTTAGCTTCGGTGCCATGGCCATAGTCGCCCTGATTTCAAAGGAAAAGAGAAATCAATTACCGCCCAATCTGAAACAGAATTTAAGATATCTCGTCTTAGCCTTCGCCCTGCTGCTACCGGCGGCGATTATTGAAACCTATATTACGCCACTATTCTTACCCTTATGAAGGAGGACAACTTATGAATGAGCTGGGTTTGGCAGTTCCCTTCTGGTTGCTGGCTCTAATCTGGATGGCGAGAACGATATGGCTGGTTCTTGTCTGTACTATTCTTGCCTGGCTTGGCGTTAGGGCGCTGGATGCCCTTACCCCTCATATTCCCCATCGCCAGCGTATCGGCGAGAGTCCGGTGGCCACCGGACTATTCATTGCCGGCTTTTTTATTTTAGCCGGTCTGGTCATCCACGGGGCGATTACTGCCCCGACGGTGGTTGGTGGCCCAATCCTTACCTACTTTTTTGATTTTAGAAGACTGGGGCTATTGGCGCTAAGCTTCGTGGTGAGTCTGCTTGTCGGGGTTGCCCTGTTCTACCTGCTTGATAAGCTGACCCCCAGAATACCCTTCGCCCAGATTGAGAAAGAGCCGGTGGCGGTGGGCATTCACGTCTTTGGCTATCTCGTCTTTTTTGGACTGATACTCCACGCCGCACTAACCACACCATTATGAGCGTATGATGAGAAAACTTAAGCTTTTACCAAGCCTGATAATATTGGTATTGGCAATCTGGTTGGCCGCTACCGGTTATGTCTCGGCAACGCCTTCAGAAGGTTTCCGTGAGAAAAACGGTGATCTATTTGACGACTGGGGAATAAGCCGGACCCGAGCCTCTGGCGAAGACGGCTTTTACCAGATATCCAAGACTGGGTTTCGGCCGGTTATCACTTTTGAGAGCCTTGGTGAGGAAGCTAATCTGGCCTATAGCCTTGGCGAGCAGTTTGCTCAGCAATACCCGGACCAGCGGCAAAGAGCCGAGAAGATATTTCGCTTTGTCCGGGATAGAGTAAAATATACCTCAGATAAAGACCAGTTCAAGCATGATGAGTTTGCCCAGAACGCTGATGAGCTGGCAACTACTATCGAACGAGATGGAGTTGCCTACGGCGATTGTGAAGATAGTGCCATTTTGCTGGCCGTGATGTATCAGGGCGCCGGTTACCGCTCTGCAATCGCCATCGGCCCCGGTCATACTGCCGCCATCGTTTACCTGCCGGAGTATAAAAGGGCTTCCGTTTTTGAGCTGGAAGGTGAGACCGGCTGGATCTGGGCGGAGGCAACCGGTAAAAATAATCCCCTGGGCTGGGTACCCGAAGAAGCGCTTAATGCTGACCTCGCCGCCTACGAAATATCCGCCGAACCAATAACCGGAGGTAAACCAACCATAGCGCCTTTAACCACCGTTACCAGAGCTGGTGGGGGCACTTCAATCGTCCCGTTTCCCTTCTTCAGTATTGTTGCCTTTTTATGGCTTATCTCCCTGTTCCGCCGAAGACGCCCTCGCTAAACCCGATAGATATTTTTTGGAAACCTATCCCCCCTGACCCCCTTCCCTTGGGTATTGATGAAGGGAAGGGGCAAATTTTCTAAGAGGGGCTTTAATCTCCTCTTCCTTTCCCTCCCCCTTTGCAAAAGGGGGACTGAGGGGGATTTCAAAACCTTCCCCTCCTTCTGGGAAAACCCTAAATCCTAATATCTAAATCCGAAACAAATTCTAATTACCAAAATTCAAACAACGCCAATATTTTGTATTTAGTATT
>JBHIDQ010000093.1:0-5771 GCA_046760155.1 Dehalococcoidales bacterium
GGTAGATATTTAGTCCTCGATGGCAATCGCCCTAACTGGCGCTCCCTCTGAACCTTTGAAGGGAATAGGAAGAGCCATGAACTGGACACGCTCTTTACTGATGAGATGAAGATTGCAGAGGTACTCTACCACATATATTTCTTTCGTAAAGAAAGCGAGATGAGTGGTGGCTTCTTCGTATTTAAATTCATGTTGCGGATCAAGAACTTCATATCTAAGACAGTAATCAGGAGGATAGTCATAACCAACTGTTTTGACTTTGCGGTTAACCAGCCAGTCACAAGCATCTTGTGCCGTATAAGGACCCTTACCCCAGAAATCCCGACTCAGAACATCGCATTTTACGGGCCAGTCGGTACGAAGTAAAACGATGTCGCCTGCCTTTACATGCTGACCGTGCTTCTCTAATTCAGCCGCGGTTACACCATCATCGGCACCCAGGTGGGAAAGATTGACTACTGCGGCTTCACCCATGAATTTATCCAGTGGTACTTCTTCGATGCCGGGGGTACCGGGAATAAAGTGTAACAGAGAATCGACATGGGTAAAACTATGCAAATTGAGGTCCACAAACATATGCCTGATACGTTCATCAAAGGTGGGATGCTGGTACATCTTTACCTGCCAGCGCCAGTGTTCTTGGACGATAAAAGTGAGATCAATCACCTTGCTCATAATAATTTCCTCCTTTTTGCCTAATTCTTGCTATTATATCCCGTACTATAGAGACAATCAACCCTATATCAAACCAAATTAGTTATTTTATTGACTTTTTACGTTTTCAAATCTTGGTGGGTCTTAATGCTTAAGCCGCTGCTGGCCGTAAAAGAATCGAGGCGGCCTGAGCTGATGCCATACTTCATCACAGGCAGTGAGCTCTTCCTCGGTTAATTTCACTTCCGTGGCTCCCATATTCTCCTCTAACTGCTTGATTGAATTGGCCCCACAGATAACAAATGACAAAAGATAACGATATGACGAACTATACTGGAGAAACTGCTGGAGGGTTTGACAAATACTCGAAAGTTATGTAAAAAATTTACCAATGGGCTTCGAGTTATGAAAGGGAGAAACAAATGAGAAAAGAAAACGTACTGAAACGGAAATTTGCCTCCGGGCTCTTTGCTCTTGGTACATTCAACATAGTTCCCTCAAGTACGGTGGTGAATGTTATCGGTTGCGCCGGGTTTGATTTTATAGTCATTGATGCTGAGCATGGACCTATGGGAATGGAAACGGCTGAGGACTTGGTTCGGGCTGCCGAGGTTGAAGGAATGAGCCCGATAATTCGTGTTTCTGAAAATAACCCGGCGTTAGTCTTGCGGGCCTTAGACATAGGAGCACAAGGGGTTCAAATACCTCATATTAGTAATCGATTACAAGCAGAAGAAGCAGTGCGCTATGCTAAGTATCCGCCTCTGGGGGACCGGGGTCTTTCTCCGTTCACACGTGCTGGCGCTTACTCGCTGAAAAAGTCGCTCACTCATACGGTGGAGGCCAATAAAAACACTATGGTTGTGCTTAATGTGGAGGGTGTAGAAGGGATTACCAACCTGGATGAGATTCTGAAAGTTGAAGGTGTTGATGTGGTTTTTCTTGGTCCGTATGACTTGTCTCAATCAGTGGGAAAGCCTGGAGCGGTGGACGACCCCAAAGTAGTAGACTGCATTCGAAGTTGTGCGGAAAAGATTCGAGCGGCTGGGTTAGTAGCCGGTTGCTTTGCCCGGGATACGGACATGATGGCAATGCTTATTGACTGTGGCTATCAATATATTACTTATCTGGTTGATGCCACCATCTTACTGCAAGCTCTTGAGCAGGTAGGAGACAGTTTCCGGTCGCACCTAAAACCTTAGTTCATTCTAAAGGACTCGAATCATGCCGGCGAGAACGGCGTGTTTTGTTAAAAAGGCTAGGCCAGTAAGCCACCATCAACGACAATGGTATGTCCGGTAATATAACTGGAAGCGTCAGAGGCTAAAAATAACGCTGCCGTGGCAATGACGCTCGGTTCAGCCAGATAACCTAGCGGTATCTCTGCCTCAATCTGCTTACGAGTGTTAGGGTCACCCCACAAGTGCTCGTTGAGCTTGGTCATGATCCAGCCGGGGGCGATACTATTAACTCTGATATTGTAGCTGGCAAATTCTAAAGCCATCACCCTAGTCAGCATCACCACGCCTGCCTTAGAAACACAGTAACCAACCCTCCCCCGACTCGCCCCGATGCTCCTAATCGAGGCCATATTGATAATATTGCCTTTCTTTTGTGCCATCATCTTCTTGACCACTGCCTGAGAGCAGAGATAGTAGCCTTTAAGGTTGGTATCCATAATTCGGTCCCAGTCTTCCTCACTGTGCTCAACAAACGGAGCGACAAGAAGGATACCAGCGTTATTTACCAGAATATCAATGACGTTAAATTCATCTACTGTCCTCTGCACCATTTGGTCAACATCGGACTTCTTCCTGATGTCAGCGGGGATAGCCAGAGACCGTCGACCAAGCTTCCGAATTTCCTCAGCGACATCCTCCAGGCTGCTATCCAGTCCGCGACTAGAAACAACCACATCCGCCCCGGCCTCGGCAAAAACCAAGGCGATTTCCCTTCCGATACCTTTCGAGCCTCCGGTAACGATGGCTACTTTACCTTCCAAAGAAAAATTAGGTAAGCTCATTTCTCATCTCCTCTTACTCCAATCCCAAGACTTTTTTGTTGTATTCCGTGTCTACTTTCCCTTCGGCGAAATCATCAAACGCTCTTTTCGGGGTATCGATCAACATTGATTGAATAAAGTCAACTCCTTCGCGAGCTGACTGTACCGCGTCCTTGACGCAGCACTCCCACTCCAGCACTGCCCAGGAGCGGTAACCAACTTCAGTAAGCTTGGTAAAAACTTTCTTGAAATCTGTCTGTCCATCTCCAAGACTGCGAAAACGGCCGGGCCGGTCCTTCCAACTCTGGTATCCGCCGTAAACGCCGCTCCTGGGAGTAGGATTAAACTCCGCGTCTTTAACGTGAAATGCTTTGATGTAATCTCCGTAACAGGTTATGTAGCCTACATAATCAAGACATTGCAGAAGGAGGTGAGAAGGGTCATAGAGTATGTTCACCCTCCGGTGATTTCCAGTTGCCGCCAGGAATCGTTCGAAAGTAACGCCATCGTGAAGGTCTCCAGCAGGATGAATTTCATATGCCAGGTCAATGCCATGCTCTTCGGCGGTATCAAGAATGGGTTGCCATCGTTTCGCCAGTTCGGCAAAGGCCGACTCGACCACCCCTTTCGGTCTTGGGGGCCAGGGATAAACGTAGTGCCAGAGTAGCGCTCCACCCAAGGTAGGAACAACGTTCAATCCCAAGTTTCGTGACGCCCTTATTGCTTTCTTAATCTGGTTTACCGCCCATTCCGTACGAGCCTTGGGGTTTCCCTTGACGGAAGGAGCGGCGAAGACGTCAAATAGGATATCGTGTGCGGGATGAACAGCGACAAGTTGTCCGTACAAATGGGTTACCAGTTCGGTTATTTCTAACCCGTTGCATCGGCCCTTAAGTTCATCACAGTAATTCTTGGATTCCGTTGCCTTATCCAGGTCGATGACTCGAATATCCCAAGCCGGAAGTTGTACCCCGAGATATCCCAGAGATTTTGCCCATGCGGTAATATTTTCCAGGGTATCAAAGGGCGGTTCTTCACTCAAAAACTGTGGTAGGGAAATAGCTGGTCCTTTGATTTGAGACATACCTCACCTCCGATAGACGATGATATTTTGTTATTATTCTTAAATCTCATTATATTATTAAAGCATGCAATTCCCGCCATCCACATGCAGGCTCTGGCCTACGATATAAGATGCTTCGTCCGAGGCTAAAAACAGCACCGCGGCCGCTACCTCTTCAGGCTGGCACAATCTTCGTAGTGTGGTCTGGTCTATTATGGGTTGAAGGTGCTCACGACCGCCTTGTGTTCTAAGTAGTTCCGTCTCAATAAGAGCCGGGGCGATACAATTGACTCTTATATTGTAGGGGGCCATGGCTGCTGCCAGTGAACGAGTAATAGAAATAACCCCGGCCTTAGCCGCACTATAAGCCACGGCAAAGGGTCTGGGTTGCCTACCTGCGGCTGAGGCAATATTGACAACTCTACCGTACTGCTGCTTCACCATATAGGGCAAAACCGCACGACAGAAACGCAATGGAACTAATAAGTTGATGTCCAAGGACTTGTGCCAAAGTGCCTCATCAGTCTCTAGGAAAGGTACGCATTCGTTCCAACCGATGTTGTTTATCAGGATGTCTATTCTACCCCATTCCGCAGCGATTTTTTTAACCGCATTGATAACTTCCGGCTCTAGGGTAGCATCGACCTTCAGCGCTGTCGCTTCACCTCCTTGGGACGCTATCTCTTTGGCGGTGTTATTAGCTTCTGTTTCTAACTTATCTAAGATTATTACCTGAGCCCCTTCCTCAGCAAAACCACGAGCAATGGCTCTGCCAAGACCGCGTGCACCGCCGGTGACAATGGTTATCTTATCTTTGAATCTCAAATTTTCCTCCCTCAATTTTGCAGTACCTGTACAGTATAACACAGTTATTTTTTCCGCTGCAGACTATTAATGCTGCATGCGCTATAGAATAAGTGATTGTACTTGTGGTGCTGACGCATCGAGCCCAGACACCACGGAGTGTTTAAGGACTAAGTGTCAGTTTGACTGGCAAGGACTGTGTATAATATTATCTTTCCTTAGTGGGAAAGGGACACTGGCCGGTGTCCCACTGGAAATTCAGAAGGAATCCCCAGTTTATAAAATCAAAAGGAGGTATTAGAACATGTCATATGGTTCCGGCAAATATACCTACGAACTAGTTGATGGCTGGGCGAAGCTTCCCGAAGGTGAGTCATTCCTCGATGTTTGTGGCTTGGCCGTTGATTCGCAGGACAGGGTGTATATCTTAAATCGGAGTGCCCATCCGGTGATGGTCTTTAATCGTGAGGGTAATTTACTGACCACTTGGGGGGAAGGATTCTTCAAACGCGCTCACGGTAGTTGTATTGGCCCAGACGGTTCTGTCTACTGCACTGATGATGGTCAACATATTGTGAGCAAATTCACTCCTCAAGGTAAACTGCTAATGACGCTGGGTAACAAAGACCAGCCTTCAGATACCGGTTTCGTTCATACTCCGGGCATGACGATGACCGCCTGCTTGCCTACCATAAAACGGAGTGGCCCACCGTTTAATCGCCCGACCGGTGTGTCGATATCTCCCTCAGGTGATATCTATGTCTCTGATGGTTACGGTAATGCCAGGGTACACAAGTTCTCTGCTGACGGTTCGCTCTTGCTTTCTTGGGGAGAACCGGGGGATGCCCCGGGTCAGTTTCGACTTCCCCATTCGATTTGGGTGGATAAGCAGGAGCGGGTGTGGGTCCCGGATCGGGAAAACGGTCGAATCCAGATTTTCAATGCCCGGGGCGAATTCCTGAATCAGTGGACGGAACTCGGCCGCCCGACCGATATATTCATTGACGAAGCAGGAACGGTATATGTCTCCGAGTTAACTCAGCGGGTGAGCATATTTGATGGTGATGGCAAATTGTTGGCACGCTGGGGTAGCCAAGGACAAGATCAAGAAACGGCTCTGTTTCTGGCGCCTCATGCTATAGCGGTAGACTCACACGGTGATATTTATGTTGGTGAGGTCGCTAAGACATTCGCTAAAGTTGACCGAGGGCCCAGAACAGTGCAGAAGTTTGCCAGAAAGAGTTAGCT
>JBHIDQ010000094.1:0-5736 GCA_046760155.1 Dehalococcoidales bacterium
AATTGCTGAGAGTACGGGTCATCCAGCTTAACAATCTGGTGTCCCTTATCAGTCAGTTCTTGGAGTACGCTTGGCGGAAAACCTGGTTCAAAGGCACATTCATCATTGATTTGATAATACCTGAATCTGGGGGCATCCAGCGCCGTCTGCACCCCCATGCCGAAATCGATAATGTTGAGCAGCACCTGGACTTGTCCCTGCGGCTGCATAAAGCCGCCCATAACGCCGAAGGTAAGGAACAAATCATCATCTTTGAAGACCATGGCCGGGATTATGGTGTGGTAGGGCTTTTTATGAGGCTCGATGCGGTTGGGGTGGCCGGGCTCAAGGGAAAACAAAGCGCCACGATTCTGCAGACAAATGCCAGTACCCCCGACCACGATGCCGGAGCCAAAGCCCTGGTAAAGGCTGTTGATAAAAGAGACGCTGTTACCTTCTCTATCCATCACCGCCAAGTAAACAGTATCTCCCTCAGTACCCGGGACGCCGGCCAATACCTTTTGGCTCGCCTTATTCTTATCGATGAGCTGCCTTCTCCGTTCGGCGTAAGACTTCGAAAGTAATTTCTTCAAAGGGATGTCGACAAAATCAGGGTCGGCGACATACCGGTTAGCATCGGCAAAAGCCAGCTTCAAAGCCTCTATCAAGAGGTGCAGGTACTCAGGGGAGTTGTGCCCTAAAGACTTCAGGTCATAATCTTCTAATATATTTAAGGTGAGAAGCACAACCAGTCCCTGACCATTGGGTGGGCATTCGTAGATATCATAGCCCCGATAGTTGGTACTGATTGGCGTTACCCAGTTAGAAGTATGGTCGTTCAGGTCCTGCATCGTGATTAAACCACCGTTTTCTTGAGAACAGGCGACGATGGCTTCAGCAATTTCGCCCCGGTAGAAGACATCACGTCCTCCCTGAGCAATCTTTTTAAAAGTATTAGCCAGGTCTGGCGGCACAAAAACTTCGCCCGGCTCAGGTACTCTTCCCGCTGGCAGATAGGTGCGAGTCGCGCTGGCATTGGCTTGTAATTTGGCACGGTTCTCCTGCCACCGATGGGCAATAACCTCGGTCACCGGAAATCCGTGTTCGGCTAGCTCAATGGCTGGAGCCAATACCTGAGATAAGCTCATTGTGCCATAATTGTCAAGCAGGGCACACCACCCGTCCAAAGCCCCGGGAATGGTTACGGTATGAATACCCGTTTCCGGCATCTTCTGGTAACCCAGCTTTTGCAGCGTTTCCAGACTAGCGGCATAGGGAGCCCGTCCGCTGGCATTCAAAGCTTTTAATTCTTGGTTCTGACTTAAATAGACCAGTACAAAGACGTCTCCCCCCAGGCCGGTCATCATTGGTTCGACCACGTTTAAAGCAGCCGCGGTAGCGATGGCGGCATCAACGGCATTACCTCCCTGCTGGAGTATACTCACCCCAGCCTGGGCTGCCAGAGGCTGACTGGTAGCCACCATGCCACGATTACTCATTACTGCCGAACGGCGTGATGGAAACGAGTATTCCAAATTAACGTCTCTCCTGGAAACCGGACAAATTGCGCCCATATTATAGCACTGGTGATTAGAAAACTAGCATCATTTGGCTTGAGGCACTAGGTTCTCTCCCAGTATGATTTCGGCCATCCACCGCGCTGCTTTACCCACCACCTCAGGGCAGTGGATGTCATGGGCTCCGGCATTATGGAATTTTTCGTACTCTTGCGGGTCAGCCAGGTAATAATACCTCCCCAAGACTTTGGTCTGGATATTGCGGCAGACCACGGAACCATATTCGTCAATAAATTTTTGGTGCAGTCTTCTCGCCAGCTCATGACTTTTAAATCTAATGCCTTCAGGGTCGCCGAAATTGTCTCTCTCCCTACCCACCACAGAGCCCAGAAACATGATGGCACCAGCATAGGCGCCACAGCTACCATCGCAAGCCATGGCAGACCCACCGGCGAGGCCGGTAGCTGATTTGAAGATATCGTCATTCCTTTTAGCAAAGACATCCTGGAGCGCCGCGATGACGCACTGGCTACAACCCCGGTAGGCCTTCTCGTAATGTTTACCCAGTTCATAGGCCTTCTCGGCAACTCTCTCTGCCATTATCTTGACCTCCTTTTTCTGATTAACTCCGCCCAACCGACTTTCACAACCGAGCCTATTGTAACAATTTCAGCAAACGGCCTCAAGGCGCCGCAGTGATACGTCCGTGGTTGCTCAGTGTTCGCCTCAGGGCAGACAGCCTCTGCCTTGCTTCCAGAACGGTTGACGGGTTGAAGGGATTTGGATTGTAGGCGGCGCTACTGGCCGCCTGGGTTAGCCAGTCGATTGTTTCCCGCTTATCTGGGATTTGCACTGATATGATAGTGGCATATTCATAAGGGGGCTGGTGCCGCTGACGAGGGGGCAAACCTTTTCTGGCGAGTACGGCTATCATTTTGTGGTATAAGTCCAACATTATTCTCCTCGACTCACCATCCAGAACGCTGTACCCCCTCAGCTCTAGCTCAGTTCTTGCCTTACGGCGACTGAGGAGTAAAATTAGAACAGCAACGGCAATCCCCGCACCAGGTAATATGACCCAAACCCACCGTGGTACCGAAAGCGGACCGAAAGATGAACTGTCACCCAAGGGTGCCAACAGGCTGGCAAAGGTAACCCCGGTGAAGTCTTCCAGACCAAAGTAGAGCCAGTTTCGTCCGGCGGCAAAACCCATGGTGGCATCGGGACGTGGTGTTGGGTCGAAAGCCACCCAGCCGTGCTGCCGAAAGTGGATTTCCACCCAGGCATGGGCATCTCCGGCCCGCACAATATGGGCTCCGGTCATGGCATCAATGTAACCGGGCAGGTAGCCGGCGGCAACACGGGCGGGCAGACCCACCTGCCGGGCCATGACCGCCATGGCAGTAGCAAACTGCGAGCAATAACCAGCCTGTTGTTCGAAGAGAAAGTAATCTACCGCATCACGGTCTGGCGGCAACGGTCCCACATTCAGGTCATAGGGATAATTGGTAAGCAGAAAATGCTCCAGTCTGGCTGCTTTGTCGTAATCGGTAGGAGCACCTCGTACGATGGATTCAGCCAAAGCGGCCGTTCGTTCACTGATGGGTGGCAGGGCTAGATTGGTGATATCCTCTGAGGCGACGCTATCAACGCGCAATAGCTCTGGCCTGAGATAAGGCACTACAGAGAGAGTACGGTATAAAGCGCCTTTTTCCAGAAAGGCTTGGAATGTCTGGGGCAAGTAAATTTCCCCCGGCTTGTAGCCAGTGAAAATAGCGTTTGGCTGGTCAGACAACAAATAATATGTCTGCCAATAGGTTCTTTCCCCGGGCAAGCTTGCCCTAGAATCGGGTAAGACGAATCCTCGCCGACTCTTTTCCAGTAGTTTGATTTGTGGCGAGGGAGTGAGCCAACCCCGACCATCATATTCGTCTAAGGTTAGACCACGCCAATAGCTTGATACCCGACTCCGTACGTGCATCACTGCCCTGTCGGCTAGTGAGCCAGTATAACCCAAAGAGACATAGTCACCAGCACCACCACGTCCTCTATCCCAAAGAGAAGGAAGAATCCCGGGCGCTACTGAGGCACCGGGCTTACTGGGAAGCATGGAAAGCCCACCCAGACTGAGGTCTAATCGACTGGGAAGCCAGCTCGCTTGGGTTACCTGACTGCTGGCCAGCCGGGGCATCAGCAGAAAAAAGACAGCCGAGATGAGCAAGGCAGTGGTGGCAAAGCCCAGCCAGGACTTCCCGACATTAAGCCACTTTAACTCCCCTACCAGCACCGCCTGGCTTGTTTCCGCTTCGACACGGCCGATGGCAACTGCGGTCAGCGCCAGAATCATGAAGACCAGCGGAAAGACGAGAAACCACAAGCTAAGGGCTAATTCACTAATCAGCACCAAGAGTAGAGCTCCCAAAATCAAACTGGCAATAACATTTCTTCTTCGCATCAGGTCAAAACTACCTATCACCAGTCCATAAATAAGGTAACGCGATAGTAACAGTCGGTCGCTCAATCCGGAAAGTAATATGTCCCCGCCGAGAAAGGCAGTAAGACCCATAAAAAGCAGTAAAATCAAGCTACGGCGTATTGAGGCATGACGTTGGCGCCAACTATAGAAGTGACCAGCGGCCAATCCCGGTATGCCCACCGCCAGCAGTAAGGGGTCCCTAATTGTCCAGGACACGGCGACTATCACGCTACTGACGGCGAGGAAAGCAAAAAGTCGGAAAATAGCCGAATATTTAATAGTTTCCATGCCTCAATCTACCGATGCGGTTAATTTGGCGGTGGAGAACAAGGTGTTGCTCAGCTTTTCCATTGCCAACTCCAAATTACCTCGTGAGCAACTGATGATGTCGAGGTTGCTCCCCTTTAATCTGGAACTGAGCAAATGGGGTATCTCATCCGCCGTGAAACCTTCTAAAATCACTACCACCATTTCCCTTACCCGATTGGCCAATTGTGATAACGCAGGGATTAGTTGGGTTTCTATGGCTGGCACAACGGCAACCATAACTTGGTCTGGCTCGAGTGCTGCTGTCAATTCTGCCAGACTAGCCTTACCTCCGGCTTCCAAGTGGGCCAGATAGTCCATTGCCTCCCGCCACCCGGCGTGGTGCAAGGGTGTTTCGCCAGCCAGAATGTCTATCTGGCGTCCGGAATCAGCACCAATCTTGGCGAGGCTGGCGGCAATCTTGACGCTATATTCTAAAGTCGTCTCTCTACCGATACCAAAATCATGCCCCGTTTCAAAGACGACGGCCACTGAGCCCTGACTGGCTTGTTCGAATTCCTTAAGCATGAACTGGCCCAGTCGGGCAGTATTACGCCAGTGGATGTATCTTAGTGGGTCACCATGCTGATATTCTCGAGAGCCATAGAATTCGGCCGGGGCACTGGACTTGATGGCATGCCCCCAATCTGCCCAGGCGGCATCAGCAGACGGTAGCCCTTCCATCTGATAATATCGGGGGTAGACCGTTAGCTTCAATGGCAATTGCCAGGAGCGCCGCCGCACCATCAATCCCAATAGCCCGCCGGATTGCAAGGTGATGTTTGCGGAAGGGTAATATCCCCGCCGGTAGCAGGTGGCGACATAGGAAAAGGCAGTTACCGACTTCGGGCTGAGACTGGTAACCAGAAAGGCTCGCTGGCGCTTCTCCGGCTGGTCAAAGGGGCAATCCTCTAACACCTTAATGAAATGCCTGGCCAGACGCCCGTTGTTGGTTACTTTGAGCTTAATCTCAACCGTCTCGTCCTCCAGAGGACCACCCAATTCCAACTGGACAGCACCAGGCAGTAGTACCTGACGTTCTACTTGCAGCGACCTGAGGCTATACCAGGGTAAGATGGCGGACAGCACCAGCAAAGCCCAAATAATGGCATCAAAGAGGTATAGCCAGCCGATTTGAGTTTGACCGGCGAGGAAATAGATAAATACACCGGCCATAATGAAAGCAAAGCCTGTTTTAGTCATTGATTATCGCCGTTCCTTCTATAAAGGCACCGGGACGGTGCTCAGGATAGCTTCAATACACTTCGCCGGGGAATCAGGCGCTGAAGACCTGGTTAGGATGCGGTGTCGGAGTACGGCTGGTGATACCGCCTTGACATCATCCGGGGTAACGAAATTCCTTTCTTCCATCGCCGCTCTAGCCTGGGCCGCCCGCTGCAGAAAAACGGCACCACGCGGGCTAACGCCGATGGCTATTTCGGCACTGGCTCTTGTTTC
>JBHIDQ010000095.1:0-5475 GCA_046760155.1 Dehalococcoidales bacterium
CCTCGGCAGCTTCGGCGACGGCTGGTTCCTCAGCTTTCTCCTCTGGTTCTGCGGCAGCCGCCACTTTTCTTTTTCTTCTTGTCGCTGGCTTGGCTGGTTTTTCTTCTGCGGCTGCTTCTGGTGCCGCTTCAGCGGTCACCTCAGCAGTTTCCGCAGCTACCGGCTCAGCTAGCTCTGCTTCTGGTGCAACAGCCGTGGCGGGTTCTGCTTCGGCACTTGTAACGGCGGCCAGCTCAGCGGGCATCTCCTCAACTTCCACTTCCTTAAGCTCGGGAAGGATTTCACCCTTATATATCCAGACTTTGACGCCAATCCGGCCTAAGGTGGTACGTGCCTCGGTAAAACCGTAATCAATATCAGCTCGTATGGTATGCAGGGGTACCTGTCCCTGATGCATTGTCTGACGACGGGCTATCTCCGCATCGCCCAATCTACCAGCACAACTGACTCTTATTCCCTTCGCCCCGGCCTGGATGGTGCGGAAAATCGCCTGTTTCATGGCTCTTCGGTAGGCAATGCGACGTTGAATCTGTTCCGCGATCGTTTTGGCGACCAAATTAGCATCAAGTTCGGGCTGCCGAATTTCCTGGATATTCAAGCGCACTCTCTTCCCGATCAGTTTTTCAAGGAGAGAACTCAGTTCGTCAACTCGCTGTCCTCCCCGCCCGATGACGATACCCGGACGGGCGGTATGAATCGTTATCGATATCTCTTTTACCTGGCGGTCAATCTCTACCAGTGAGATAGCGGCATCGGCATACTTCGACTGGATAGTTTGCCGAAGCTTCATGTCTTCTCGTAAAGACTCGGCATAATGGGCATCGGCATACCACTTGGCTTGCCAGTCCTGTATGGTACCAATTCTAAAGCCTATCGGATGAACCTTATGACCCAATTACTCCTCCTCCTCACCGGCAACAATAACGGTAATATGGCTGGACCCTTTGTGAACGGGACTGACACGCCCTCGAGCCCGGGGGTAATGCCGCTTCAGGACCGGTGCCTCATTAGCAAAAATGCTGACAATCTTTAAATCCGAAGGTACCATCTGAAGATTATTCTCCGCATTAGCCGCCGCTGACTTCACCACCTTGGCGACAACCCGGGCATTTGGTGACGGCGCAAACCTGAGTAGCGTCAACGCTTCGTCCACTTTTCTACCCCGCACCATATTGATCAGCGGACGCACCTTGCTGGCTGATATACCGGTATCCTTAGCTACAGCTCTTACTTCCATATTCATACCCTATCTGCAATAAGTAAGCTAACTTTTTCTTACCTGAGTAGCCCTTTCTGACTTGGTGACGTGCCCTCGGAAGGTTCGGGTTAAAGCAAACTCACCTAACTTGTGCCCCACCATATTTTCGGTGATAAAGATGGGCACATGTCTCCTACCATCATGCACCCCAATGGTCAGGCCTACCATCTGGGGCAGGATGGTGGATGAGCGTGACCAGGTTTTGATTACCGCCTTCTGACCAGAACTGATAACGGCATCCACTTTCTTTTGTAATTTGGCTTCAATGAATGGGCCTTTCTTAATTGACCTTGACATTGCTCACCTCTATTTGCCTACTTCCTCCGCCGCTTAACAATTAATTTATCTGAAGCTTTTGGCTTTCGGGTGCGATACCCCAGAGCCGGTTTGCCCCACGGCGTTTTCGGTCCAGCCAAGCCTACCGGACTTCTGCCTTCGCCACCACCATGGGGGTGGTCACGCGGGGTCATCGCTGAGCCTCTCACCGTGGGTCGCCAGCCCAGCAATCGTTTGCGGCCGGCCTTACCCAGCTCAATGTTCTGGTGGTCAACATTCCCCACCTGTCCAATAGTCGCCAGGCAATCACCACGGATACGCCGCATCTCTCCAGAGGCTAATCGAACTAGGGCGTATTCACCCTCTTTTACCATTAGTTGTGCCGCTGAGCCGGCACTCCGCACCAGTTGCCCGCCCTTTCCCTTTTGCAGCTCAACATTATGGATTAGCGTGCCAGTCGGGATTAGTTTCAAAGGCAGCGCATTTCCCGGCTTTACTTCAGCATCACTGCCTGACATTACCGTGTCCCTGATATTAAGGCCTACTGGAGCCAGGATATATCGTTTTTCTCCATCAGCATAGTAAATAAGCGCGATGCGTGCCGAGCGGTTGGGGTCATATTCAATCGCCGCCACTCTGCCCGGAACGCCCACTTTATCCCGCTTGAAGTCAATTTTACGAAGCCTTCGCTTTACGCCACCACCCCGGTGGCGAACCGTTATTTTCCCTTGGTTACTCCGTCCACCCCGCTTCTTTAGCGGGACGAGCAGTGATTTCTCCGGCTTATCTTTGGTTATTTCTTCAAAGGTAGCGCTGCTCATCCCCCGCCGACCGGGTGAGGTTGGACGATATGTCTTTAGTGCCACTCAGTTTCCCCCTTCATCAAGTCTAAACACCTTCAAAGATTTCTATTTTGTCCCCAGGCTGGAGGGTGACCACCGCCTTTTTCCAGGGTGGAGTTTGTACCATTCTTCTGCCGACTCTTCGCATCTTACCCGATACCCTGGTGACATTAACTCCGGTAACCTTAACCTTGAATGCTTTTTCCACCGCCTGTTTAATCTGAGGCTTGTTGGCTTCTTTGGCTACCTCAAAAGCGTATTTATTCTGCACTTGCAGCATAGTATTTTTCTCGGTTACTAATGGACGACGTAATACCTCATACAGGTGCATGCTTCACCTCTTGAGCTAATCTCTCCCCCCATATCTCTTCTGCTTTGCGCACCGCATTCACCGTCATCAATAGCATCTTGTGGGAGAGGATGTCAAGCACATTGAGTAGATTAGCTGGCATTGTCTTAATTTCTTTTAGATTACGGGCTGATTTAATGACGTTTTCCTCTGGCTCAGGGGTAACAATGAGGGCCGAGGAATCCACCCCGAGGTCAGCTAAAATCTGTACCATCTGCTTCGTCTTTGGTTCCAATTTCAGTTCGGCGATAACCTTTAACTCTTCATCTCTAACCTTAGCCGAGAGGGCGCACCTTAAGGCTAACTGGCGCATCTTTTTCGGCATGGCTTGCCGGTAGTCCCTTGGTTTGGGACCAAAAATAATGCCCCCTCCCCGACGCAGCGGTGACCGTCGTCCGCCCGCCCGAGCAAAGCCAGTGCCTTTCTGCCGAAACAATTTTCGACTACTGCCGGAAACTTCGCTCCTGGTTTTGGTTGAAGCGGTTCCCTGACGGGCATTTGCCCGCTGCCTGACCATTGCCTGATGGACGACCGCCTCATTAAAGGGTACCGCAAAAACATGGTCACTTATTTCAATGTGCTCAACCACTTCTCCGGTAAGGCTGTAGACTGGGACGCGCACTTCCTTACTTCCCCCTGCCTGATTTCTTGATCAATAGTAAACCATTCTGGCTCCCGGGTACCGCCCCCTTAACTATCAACAAATTGCGAGACGGGTCAGCTTCAAATACCTCCAGACTGCGTGCCGTCACTCGCCGGTTACCCATGTGTCCGGCCATACGCACTCCTTTGAGTACTCTACCCGGAGAGGCACTAGCACCGATTGAACCTGGGGCACGGTGTCGGTCGGACTGCCCGTGTGTTTTCGGTCCACCAGCAAAGTGGTGGCGTTTGACCACACCGGCAAAGCCCTTCCCTTTGGACACCCCGGTAATATCAACTAAGTCACCGGCCTTGAAAAGGCCAACATCAATCTTTTGCCCCACCTCAACCTCTTTAGTATCATCTAATCTGAATTCACGGAGATACTTAAATTGTCCGGCTTCCTTGGGATGCCCCCGCGGAGAGGACTTAAGTCGCTTGGCTTCACCGAAGCCGAGCTGAACCGCATTGTAGCCATCTTTAGCTACGGTTTTCACTCGGGTTACGGTGCATGGCCCAGCCTCGATGGCGGTTACCGCAGCCACTTTACCATCGTCTCCGAATACTTGGGACATACCTAGTTTTTTGCCAATAATCTCTGTCATCTGTCAAATCCTAAACGGCTAGAATTTGTGATTTATAACTTGATATCTATTTCCACCCCCGAAGGTAAGTTCAGTTTGGTTAAGGCATCTATCGTTTTTGAAGTCGTCTCGACAATATCAATGATACGCTTATGGGTTCGAATCTCAAACTGCTCTTGTGAGTCTTTATCGATAAACGGGGAGCGGATAACACTGAACTTTTGGATATGGGTGGGCAACGGTACTGGTCCAACGACAACTGCTCCGGTACGCTCCACCGCCTCGACAATCTGTCCTGCCGATTGGTCAACAATCTTATGGTCAAAACCCTTTAACTTGATACGGATCTTCTGTTTAGCCATGTCTTTTACCCACCGCTTGTTCCGTAATTTCTTCGGTCAGTTCCGCCGGTAGCTCCTTATATTGATAGAATTCCAGGGAATGGGTTGCTCGACCTTGAGTAATTGACCGGAGTCGGGTAGTGTAGCCGAAGGTCTCGGCTAATGGGATAAAGCAATGAATAATGTACATTTCACCCTGAGTTTCGATGTTCTCGATGTGGCCTCTCTTAGCATTGAGATCACCAATAATATCACCAAGAAATTCTTCTGGTGTGGCCACTTCCAGCCTCATAATCGGCTCCAAAAGAGAGGGTTTGGCCTTCATGACACCTTTTCTTAGCGCCATTGCGCCCGCCATCTTAAAGGCCAGCTCTGAAGAGTCAACCTCGTGGTAACTGCCGTCATAAAGGGTAGCTTTAATATCAACTACGGGATAGCCAGCCAGTACTCCGGTTTCAATTGCCTCTTTAATACCAAGCTCAACGGCCGGGATATATTGCTTCGGTATGGCAGCCCCTTTGATTTGTTCAGCAAACTGAAAGCCGCTGCCCCGCTTCATCGGCTCAAGCTCAAGCCAGACATGACCATATTGGCCATGCCCGCCGGTTTGCCGAACAAATTTTCCTTCCACTTGCACCGGTACCGTAATTGTCTCCTTATAGGCAACTCGTGGTTTACCTACCTTGGCGCTCACCCCAAATTCGCTGATTAACCGGTTAACGATAACCTCCAGGTGGAGCTCACCCATACCGGAGACGACTGTTTGCCCGGTCTCCTCATTGTAAGCTACCTTAAAGGTAGGGTCTTCCTCGGTTAGCTTTTGCAAGGCTTCCCCCATTTTGTCTTGGTCGGCCCTTGTCTTTGGCTCGATAGAAATCGAGAGCACCGGCTCAGGGAAGCGTATCGATTCAAGGAGTACCGGTTGGGAGATATCGCATAGAGTGTCGCCGGTAAAGGTGTTTTTGAGACCTAGGGTGGCGGCAATGGTTCCGGTATCAGCTTCGTCTACTTCCTCACGACGGTTGGCGTGCATGAGCAGTAGCCGTCCGATGCGCTCCCGCTTGCTTCGAGTGGCATTGAAGACCTGACTGCCTGCCTTCATGATGCCAGAATAGACTCTAAAATAGACCAGCCTGCCGACAAATGGGTCAGAAACCACTTTAAAGGCCAGTGCCGAAAAGGG